>NZ_CP107841.1:1200000-1500000 GCF_036346855.1 Streptomyces europaeiscabiei | reverse complement strand
CGACCGCCTGGGTGCTGACCGCCCGCAGCAGCGTCGTGTCCGAGGTGACCCGGGACATCAGATCACCCGGCGGGATCCGCTCGAACTCCGCGAGTCGCAGCCGCAACAGCCGCCCCACCACGGTGCGTCGAGCGGCCAGGACCACCGACTCCGCCGTCCGCTCCAGCACATACGCGCCGAACGCCTCGACCGCCGTGCCCACCACCACCAGCACGGTGAGCCCGATCAGGATCCCGGTGATCGTCCCACCGGAGGCCATCCGGTCCACCAGCGCCTTCGTGGCCAGCGGCTGCAACAGCGCCCCGGCGGCCCCGACCAGGGCACACAACAGACCAAGGGCCACAAACCAACGATGCGGCCGGACATACCCGTACAGCGCCCTGACCGTCTCCCGGGCAGACAGGGACGTCTCATCCTTCGCCGGGGCGGATGCGGTGTTCACAACATTCCTTCCTTCTGCGGTTCGCCCGGCACCGCATGGACGGTGCCGGGCGAACCGGGAGTGATGGTGTGCCGGCTCAGCGGACGAGTCCGGCTGTGCTCGAGGAAAGGGCGCGTACCAACGCTTCGGGGAGCTCAGGGCGTACGACGACCAGGACGAGGGCGCCCGCAGCCAGCACCAGGCCGAGGAACTCCAGGAAGTCGCCCCTGCGAGGGACCACGTCATGCCTCGGTTCGTCGGCTGGTGAGGCGTGGGAGGTGTCGGGCTCCGTGTGCCGCGCACGGTGTGTCATGCCTCCACCCTGGAAGCCCGGCCGCCCCGCATCCATCCGGCAACCGTCGGGTCCACCCCCGCCGAGTGGCTGGACAAGACCACCTCCCGGTCGCACCGGACCGGGTCGGGGACGAGGTTCCGCCGGTCGGCAGGGCGGTACCCGCCGGTCGGCGGGGGCGTTACCGACGCCTGCCGGATGGCCCGCCCCCTGAGCTCCGCGCGAGGTTTGCCGTATGACACAGACGCAGCCGCCGCAGGAGACGTCAGCTCTCCCGGAGAACTCACCTCCGCCGCCCCGAACCTCCCCCGAGTCCGCCGTGCCGGCCTCGGCCGGTCCCTCGATGGGACGCCTCGTCGGGGTCGACCTGGCCCGCGCGCTGGCGGTGTTCGGCATGTACATCGTGCACATCGGCCCCCCGCTGTCCGCCACGACCGGCGTGGCGAGCTGGATCCGCTACCTAGCGGACGGCCACTCGTCGGTCCTGTTCGCCACTCTCGCCGGGTTCTCGCTGATGCTGATCGCAGGTCGCCGCGAGCCGAAGACGGGCCTGGCGGGCCGGCAGGCGAAGGCCCGCATCGCGATCCGCGCCGTGGTCCTGCTGGTGCTGGGCACCGTGCTGGCGATGGAGTACGGGGGAGTGATCATCCTCGGCTTCTACGGGGTCTACTTCCTCCTCGCCCTGCCCCTGGTGCGACTGCGTGCCAGGACACTCGCGATCATCGCGGCCGCGTTCGCCCTCGTCACACCGCAGTTGGCGTTCGTCCTGACCTCGCTGCTGACTTCGTCGGTCCAGGAGAGCATCAACGCCTACGACCCGCTCCGCCGCCTCAGCGAGGTGGGAGTGCTCGACCTGCTGTTCACCGGCTTCTACCCGGCGCTCACGTGGATGTCCTTCGTGATCGCGGGCATGGCACTGGGCCGCCTCGACCTGTCCTCCGGCACCGTTCAGAAGCGCCTCGCCGCGCTCGGCGCCTCCCTCACAGCGGTCGCCTACAGCATGTCCCTGCTGCTCGCCGGATCGGGCGCGTTGAGGAGCCTGGCGGAAGACGGGTCGTCGTCCGGCAGCTCCGGTTCGATGCCCCCCGCCAGCGGTTCGATGCCCCCGGACGGGGGGTCGTTCCCCGAGATGTCCGCGTCGTTCCTGCTGAAGGCCGGGCCGCACAGCGGGACCACGTTCGACATCATCGGCAGCGTGGGCGTCGCGATCCTCGTGATCGTGGGCGCGACGGTGGCGATGGACCGCCTGCCGCGACTGCGCCGCCTGGCGAAGCCGGTCATCGCCGTGGGCACCATGTCCCTGACCGCCTACGTCGGCCACTTCCTCGCCCAGTCCGCGCTGTCCGTGCCCGCCGGGACCGGCACCCAGCAATCATGGGTGCCGCTGCTCATGTTCGTCCTCGGGGCGACCGTGTTCGCCGCGATCTGGTCCCGCTTCTTCCGCCGAGGCCCCCTGGAATACCTCCTCAACGCCGCCACCAAGCCGGCGAAGCACATCCGATGAGACCGGGCCGGGGTGGGACGCCCCCTCGCTCCACCCCGGCACCGAGATGCCCGAGCAGTTCCTCATCCCTTCCCAGACTCCGACTCCGAGCCCCTGTCGGCCCTCGACAGGACGGCACTGCGGGCCCTGAAAAGCACCGCACCGACATGGAGCCCCTCGATCTCACTGCCGAGCGGCTGAGCCACCTACAAGACGCCTTCGCATCTCCACCAGCACCGACGGCACGAACTTCACCCAGGTCGCCTCCGGCACCTGGGTCGGCAACCAGACCCCCAAGGTGGCCGAATGGCCCGCCCGGAACGTCGGTTTCGTGCGGCACAGCGGCAAGGCCGCCGACGTGGAGCGCGGGGGCATGGCGAACCGCGCCAACGTCCTGCAGTGGCCCTGTCTCAGGAAGGCGAACGAGAAGTGGACCTTCTCCAAGACCGGCGACGGCTAGTGCGAGATCAAGGGTCTGGGCAGCGGCAGGCTGCTGGAGGCCGCGGGTCTCTCCCGCGCCGACGGCGGCAACGTGGTCATCTGGGGGACGCCAACGCCGCCAGCAGTACCGGGCCATCACGCCCACGGGTGACGGCTACTACTTCCTCATCAACCGCTACAGCGGGCTCTGCCTCGCCGTCGACGAGGGCAGCGCCGCCGACGGAGCCACCATCGAGCAACAGCCGTACCCGTCACTGAAGCGGCAGCAGTGGTAGATCATCGCCGTCTGACGATCCCGACGACGGCCGTCGCCTCTACCGATGCCCACCGCTCGTGCCGGACGTTGAGCTCGACTCCGGTGGGTTGGATGACGACACCGAGTTCGAGCATGCGTTCGCACATCTGGGTCGCGGCGGCGGGCGCCGGCTCCTTGTCGCCGCCCGGTACGACGATGTCGACCCGCGGTAGAGGCCCTCCCCGTAGACGGCGCCGATCTCGGGGAAGCGCGCCGCCAGGGTGTTGAGCTCCCCGCCGAGGTACGCACCGACCGTGCGCGCGGTCCTCTCCTGCCAGCCGGGCATCGAGGGTGCCCACGAGAAGGGTGGCGTCGAGGGCGAGGTCGGCCGATTCCGCCGCAACCACTTGGTTCCCGTCCCCGAACGTCGCACCACGCTTGCCGGACACGAGCGCCTGCTCGTCCTTCAGCAGCTCCAGTTCCCTCAGGCGGCCACCACGCAGGCAGCGGGGTCACGCCGAGCCGCGGCGCAGTTTTACAGAGTCTTCTCTGCAGAGACTTCTATGCAGAGAACTCTCTGCAATCTATGTTGTTGGCATGTCCGACGAACCCGAACGCACACCACAGCCGGCCGGGCCCGCCCGGCGCCTCGATGCGCGCAGCCTGCGGGGGCTGGCTCATCCGCTGCGGATGAACATCTTCGAACTGCTCAGTCTGGACGGCCCTGCCACCGCCACCAGGCTCGCCGAACGCCTCGGGGAGAACACCGGCACCATCAGTTGGCACTTGCGCCACCTCGCCGAGCACGGCTTCATCGAGGAGGAAACCGGACGGGGCACGAAACGCGAGCGCTGGTGGAGAAGGGTCGACGTCACGAATGAGCTGAACACTGCCGATTTCCGCGACGATCCCGACACCCGGGGCGCACTGTCGGTCTACCTGCACGAGCTGGTGCAGCAGTACTTCAGCCGGGTCGTGAACTACATCAGCGAGGACTGGGACGACACGTGGCGGGGCGTCGGCACCGTCTCGGACTGGAGTGACCTGCGGATGACCCCGACTCAGCTGGAGGCGCTCAACGCGGAGCTGATGGCCGTCATCGCCCGCCACACCCCAGCCCAGGATGCCGAGCCTGCCCCGGACGCGCTTCCTGTCGTCGTGCAGCTCCAGTCTTTCCCCCGCAAGGAGCGTGGCACCGCATGAGCCATGGCATACGCGGTGGTCTACTGCGTCGCCATCGCGATTTCCGCCTGTTGTGGTGCGGCGAGACGGCCGGCAAATTCGGCGCGTCCGTCACCGGGGTGGCGATGCCGCTGGTCGCCGTCTCCACCTTGCACGCCAGCACGTTCGAGGTCGGTCTGGTGAGCGCTGCCGCCTGGACCCCTTGGCTGATCATCGGTCTCCCTGTCGGTGCCTGGGTGGACCGGCTGCGGCGCAGACCGATCATGCTGGCCTCCGCCGCGGTCTCCCTCTTGCTCTTCGCCGGCGTCCCGGTCGCCGCATGGTTTGGCTGGTTGAGTATCGGACTACTGCTGGCCGTCGCACTGCTGACAGGCACGGCAGCAGTGTTCTTCCAGACCGCCTACGGCGCCTACCTCCCCAGCATTCTGGAACCCGATGACCAGCCCGAAGGCAACGCCAAGCTGCACGGCAGCGCGTCCGCCGCACAGATCGCCGGACTCGGCTCCGGCGGCCTGATCGCACAGCTGGCGGGTGCCGTGAACGGAATGTTCGCCAACGCCGCGACATTCCTCGTCTCCCTCCTCTGCCTGGCGAGCATCCGGCACCGCGAGCCACGCGTCACCAGAGCCGAGCATCGCCCCAGTTCACTGGTCAGCGAAGTCCGCGAAGGCCTGCGGTTGATCGCCGCCGACCCCTGGTTTCGCACACTCACCCTCTTCGGAGCCGCCTCCAACCTGGCCCTGATGGGATACCAGTCAATCCAGGTGGTCTTCCTGGTCCGGAGCGTCGGCCTGACCCCAGGGACGGTCGGCGCACTCATCGCGGCCACTAGCGCCGGAGGCGTGGCCGGGGCATTCGCCGCACGCCGGGTCGCTCACCGGATCGGCACGGCCCGCGCGACACTGCTGTTCGAACTGGGACTTCCCATGCTCGCTCTGCTCATCCCGCTGACCTTCGGCGGAGCCGGGATCCTGCTCTTTGTGACGGGCGGTTTCAGCGTCTCCGCGGGCGTCGTGGCCGGCAACATCATCAAGGCGAGCTTCCAGCAACGCTACTGCCCGCCGAACCTCCTCGGCCGCCTCACCGCAAGCACCGCGTTCCTCAGCTACGGAACGATCCCCCTCGGAGCACTGCTCGGCGGCGCGCTCGGAACCGCGCTCGGCATCCGCACCGCCATGGCCATCACTACAGCGGGGATCCCGCTCGCCGCGCTGATCCTGGTCTTCTCCCCGATCCGGCGATCGAGAGACCTGCCGACGTCCCGCCGGCCAACGAGTGATTCCAAACTTCCGGGACGAATGGCTGGCCCACGGGAGCGCAGCTGATGAACTTGGTGCAGTCGAACGGATGGACGTAGTTGCCGTCGGGCTTGCCCGTGCAGTCGTAGAAGTCCACCGGCCCGTCCGCGGCGGCCCCAGGCTGTGCCAGGGCGGCGGCCCAGCACGGCAGGACCAGTCCGACGCCCAGGCAGAAGAACTGCTTGCGTTCCATCGCCGCCCCCTGCAAGGCGGCCCGGGTTTCCTGCTGTCGCAGCCGGCCCAGCGCGCGCAGCACCCGCACCGTGGGTCCGAGCCGGCGCACCAGGTGGATTCCGACCCCGACATCCGTCCATGCCTGCACCTCGGTGCCGTTCACGCGAAAGCGAGCCCTTGCCCTCCAACAGTCGGCCGGAATGAGGCAACACCCCTGCCGCCCACCCAGAACGGGCCGTGACGGCGGGGCCACCTCCGCCAGAAGCGGTCATCGTCGTCCGATGATCGGACGGGCCTGGTGACTTCGCCTGTCTGACCACTGCTGGTCCGGGGCGCTCTTGCTTGCACACGTATCCCGTGGGCGACTTGGGGCCCCTCGCCGTGTTTCGCACGAGAGTGGCCATGCTCCTGTTCAGCCTCAGCCGAGCCTCTGTCGACAACCCCGACCAGCGCGTGGGAGTTGCTTCTGCCTGCCCATGAGCGTGATACGTCATTCGAGCCAATGCAGACCGCGAGGGGGCGGCTCGGGTTCACCGGCTAGCGGAGTGTGTGGAGCGTGTGGATGACGTCGTCGGCGTGGGTGTCCGGGTTGACGAAGGCCATGCGCAGAACCGTTGAGCCGTTCCATAGTGTCGGCACGCACAGGACGGTGCCCGTTTCGGCAGCCCGGGCGGACCATGACGCGTAGTCCTGCGGGCCCCACCCCGGCCGTTCGAAGAGCACGACGGACAACTCGGGATCGATGGTCAGGCGTAGATGGTCGCTGGCGCGTATGGCATCGGTGACCCGTCGGCTGGTGGCCAGTGTCCGTTCCACGGCGTGCGCGTACCGGTCGGTTCCGTGGACGGCCAGGCTGAACCAGAACGGCAGACCGCGGGCACGGCGGCTGAGGTGGAGGGCCAGGTCCGCCGGATTGTGGACATCGCGGTCGATGGCGTCGAGATAGTGCGCCGACTGACTGTGCGCGGCGCGCGCCGAGGCCGGATCCCGGTAGAGCAGCGCGCAGCAGTCGTAGGGTGCGAAGAGCCATTTGTGTGGATCGACGATGAAGCTGTCGGCGCGTTCGATGCCGGTGTAGAGATGCCGCACGCTGGGCGCCGCCAGGCCTGCTCCGCCGTAGGCGCCGTCGATGTGCAGCCACACGTGGTGGCGTTCGCACGCGTCGGCGATGTCGTCGAGATCGTCGATCAGGCCGGCATTCGTAGTGCCGGCAGTTGCGACCACGGCGAAGACGCCTGTGGTGGACTCCAGGACCGCGTTCACGGCGGATCCGGTGAGGTGCCCCCGCTGGTCCACCGGCGCGGTGACGATCTCCGCATCCATCGCGCGGGCGGCGGATGCGATCGAGGAGTGGGCGCTGTCGGCGCACACGATTTTCCAGCCGTCTGCCGGCCGGCCCCGCAAGGCGCCGGCAGCGGCGCGGGCCGTGATGAGAGCGGAGAGATTGCCCATGGTGCCGCCGTTGACGAAGCATCCTGCTGCGGCGGGGGGCCATCCGAGGAGCTGGGTGAGCCAGGTCAACGCCTCGTTCTCGGCGTGGATGGCACCGGCTCCCGCTTCCCAGGTTCCCGCGAAGATGTTCGCCGCTCCGGTGACCGCCTCGAAGGCAAGTGCGGCACGAGTAGGTGCCGCGGGGATGTACGCGAGGTTCGTCGGCCCGTTCTGGGCGCGAGTGGCGGGTGCCAGGACCTGGTCGAACAGTTTGAGGGCTGCGGCGCTGCCGATTCCCCGGCGGGTGATGGCCGCACCGGCCGCGACAGCCAGATCCCTGGCGGAGCGGGCGCCTGCCACCGGATCCGGAGCCTGCATGATGCGCCGCCACGCGTAGTCCATGGCAGTCGCCACGACCTCGTCCTCGTCACCCCACACTCGGCGGCCGACACGGGAGGCCTCATTCATCGAGGTGTTTTCGCATTGCGCTTTTTGCATGGCCAGAACCTAGAAAGCCCCAGCGAACTGCGCAATATGTGGAGAAAATAGTGAGCAGAACGCTCAATCCTGGCCGAGGGTGATGTGAGATACTGGGCATCATGCGAAACGTCGATGCCCTCGACGCCCGAATCCTTCTGGCGCTCGACGCGGATCCACGGGCCACAACGATTGCTCTGGCCGACCGGCTCGGTCTGGCCCGCAACACCGTGCAGGCTCGTCTGAAGCGGCTTGAAGAAGACGGCCGACTGAGGGAGCCCAGCCGGCGCGTGGACCCCTCAGCTCTCGGCTATCCCCTGCTGGCCCTGATCACGATGTCGATCAGCCAGCGAGTGGGGCAGCCCACCCGCGAGGCGATCCTGCGCATCCCCGAGGTGGTCGAGCTGCTCGTCACCACCGGCGACAGCGACCTCCTCGCCCGCGTTGTCGCCCAGGACACCGACGACCTGCACCGCATTACGAACCTGCTGCTCGAAGCGCCTGGCGTTGTCCGTTCCAACACCGCCATCGTCCTGCAAGAGGTGCAGCCGCTCAGCGTCCGTTCCTTGCTGCAACGACACGCCGGCCCCTGACCTCACTCCGGACAGCGGCTGAGACGCGACGTGGTGGCGGTGGGCGAGGCGGCCGGTCTCGATGATCGTGCCCTTGAGTGGTGAGGCGGTGGCCGTGAGGCCGTCCGGTCCGTGGGAACGCGGTTCCGATCCGGCCGGATGTGACAGGGTGGCGTGAGGTCGCGGGGGACTGTTCGAGGCGTGGGCGGCACGCCTGAGCTGCGCAAGGGCGAGAACATCGCGGTGGGGCCCGGGACCGTCGTCGCCGAACCGCACGCCGTGGGCGGCACGGTCGACCTCAGCGCTCTGCTGGTGGCGGCGGACGGCAAGGTGGGCTCCGACGACGACCTGGTCTTCTACAACCAGCCACTCGAAGCAGGCCCGCGCGTCAGGAAGCGCAGTGCATCCTGAAGTACCACGGCTACAACCCGGGGACGGTCGACGGCGTCTTCGGCCGCAACTCCAAGGCGGCGGCGAAGAGGTTCCAGGAAATCTACGACGACGCCTGCAGGGGCAGCCTGGACGAGGACGGTGTGGTCGGCGAGGAGACCTGGCCCCGCCTCCGCCGTCTCTCCTGCTGACCGTGGCGTGGACGCGCTGGACCGTGGACCGCCTCACGGAACAAGCCAGCAGGATCGGTGACAGCGTTCTTACCGACACCTCCACCAGTACCGAGGGCCGATCTCGACGGCACCCACGGCGACGGCGGCCGGCGCGGAGAACACGGTGATGAGCCCCGGGCGGATCGGATATCCGTATGTCCGTTGGCCCGGGGGTGAGGAGAGCCGCGACAGTGGAACCATGACGATCTTCGGAGCCGTCCATGGCTGACCACTACCCGTACCGCATCGCCTCGGGACGAGCCGACCTGATCCTGATCTGGCAGCCGGGGAAGGACGACGCACCTGACGCACTCGCCGTCGACGACGTCGGCCGCCTCCTCGCATTCCCCGACCTGGACAGACTTCAGCGGCACTGTGAGGACAACGGCTGGGGACTCGTCAGCGAGGGGGAGGGCACCCTCGACCTGGACGATGTACGCGGATGGGTCGAGCACCCGCACCTCCACCCGCCCCAAGGTTCGGTCTCCGCCGGGCTGCTGCTGGACGCGTGGAACTTCTTCGACGACCTCTCCCACACTCTGAAGGCCGAGTCCGCCCTTACCTCACAAGGCCCGGTCCACGACAACGCCTACGAGAAGATCTTCGGCGGCGAGGCGCTGGCGACGGACGCCGGTGACGGAGCGTGGACGGTCGAGGAAACCGCCGCGGTGCGCGCACTCCTGCGCGCGGGACTGAACCTGTGGGACCGGGCCGTGCAGGGAGACCTCTCGGCATCCGGTGGGGAATGATCAGGAGCTGACCGGATGCCGAAGGCCCGCCGCCGCGGCGGGCCGTCGGCCGGCCGTTCAACGCCTGCGCAGCACCACGGTCGTGCCGGGCTTCACCCGCAGCGTCGCGTTCCCGCCCACCCTCGCGCCGGTCACCAGGTTCGTCGAAGCGCCGAACCCCTTCGTACCGAGGGTGAAGTGGCGGTCGTCGGTGGTGTTCATGGCGATCAGGTACGGGCCGTACTCGCACCGGTAGAAGGAGGCGCGTCCGGCGTACGGGGTCTCGACGCCCACCGCGCGCTCCGGCATGTCGTCCGGGGCCTTGGCCAGGGGCAGCACCTGTCCCGCGAACGCCTGGCGCAGGGTGTCACCGGGCGGGTCGAAACCCCCGTCCGGGATGTCGAGATCACCGACCGTGAACTCCCAGTTGACCCAGTCGGGTTCGCTGAAGGCACGACCGTCCGCGACGTACTTCACGTCCTGCCAGACCGTGGCCGAACGCTCCACGCCCGCCGCGCTGATGTGATGGACACGGGCGAGCCGGTTGACGCCCCAGCGGGCCCGCCAGTACAGGGACGCGTAGAGGATCTCGTCGCCGTGCTTGACCGCGAGCAGGCCGTTCTCCTCGTCGGAGAAGACGAAGTCCGGCGCTCCCGGCGTCATGGGGAGCTTCGCACCGCTGCCGGTGGCTGCGCTGACGTACGCGTAGTCGTCGGCCGCGGTCACCAGGTTGAGGTTGGTGCGGGCGGAGACCGTCATCGCGTGGGAGTCGGCGAGGGACTGGAACGCCTGGCCGTCGGCGAGGGACTGCCGCGCGTACGACGTGAGGTCCGGGTCCTTGATCAGCGCGGCCATCTTCAGGGCGTGGCCGTCCCACTTGGTGTCCTCGTCGTAGGCGACCTTGCCCGGGTACTCGGTGTCACGCCAGCCGATCATGGTCTCCAGACGCATCGCCCGGTAGCCGTCGCGGTCCAGGGACGGGTGGCGGAAGACCATGCGGGCCTTGGCCATCTTGACCAGGTGGTCGCGGAGCGTGCCGTCCTCGACGCCGCCGATGCCCGTCACCGCGTCGTACACCAGCGACAGCCACTCCTGCAGCTCACCGTAACTGCCCGCGTAGCCCAGCTCCTTGGAGATGCCCTTCCTGGTGACCTGGTGGTACGAGCCGCCCAGCGGCCTGGTCGGGGTGCCGTCCTCGTCCTCCGGGCCGAGCCAGGGGACCAGGCCGACCGACTGGTAGATGTGGTCGCGGGCCTTCTCCTCGCCCCAGGCCTTGCCGGAGCCGAGCAGGCTCAGCCCCCGGTCGGCGAGGTAGAGACCGATGGCGCAGATGATGGCCTGGTTGGTGTACTGCGGGATGTGCTGCCGCCAGTACTCACGGCTGTCGAGGAGCATCTTCGCCCAGGCGTCCCGGCGTACGACGGGCGTGTACGACGAGCCGTCGGGCCCGGTCATGGTCAGGTCGTCGAACCAGGCGGTGCCCGTGCCCGACAGCCGGACGCCGATCGTCACCTGGGTGGCCGTGGCGGGTGTGGTGAGTGAGGCCGTCACCTGCTCCCAGTCGTGGGTGCCGGCCGAGGCGTGGACCTTGTTGTCCGTGCCGACCAGGGCGCCGTTCGCGTCGTGGAACAGGATGTCCAGGTAGGCGCTGTCGGTGCCGACGCCGTCGGTCCTGATCCAGGCGCCGTACGTGTACGTCCCCCGGTCGACGGGGATCTTCGCCGAGGTGCTGTAGCCGATGGTGCCCGTGCCGGGGATCGTCACCTTCGCGGAGGCGTGGCCGGTGCGGTGCACGGTGGTGTCGCGGGAGGCGGTGCCCCTGCCGGACCAGGTGGAGGGCGTCCAGCCGGTCGTACCGAACTCGAAGCCCGGGTTGGTCAGTCCGTACGGCGAACCGAGGACCGGCTCGTCGAGCAGCGGTTCCAGGTCGTCCGCCAGCGCCAGCACGACCAGGCCGGCCCGGCCCAGGCCCATCCACTGCTGGCTGGAGCCGGTCATCACGGTGGGGTCGGCGAGGTACTTCCAGTAGACGCCGTCCAGACTCCGGGCGATCTGTGGCGGCACGGCGATGTTCCGGTACGCGGCCGTCGCCGGCATGCCGTACGCGCGGGCCAGGAACTCCAGGTACCACAGGTCGAGTTGGGCGCTGGTACGGGACGCTTCGGACGCGGCCCTCGCGAGGATGCGGTCGTTGATCGTGCCGATGATCGCGGTGCCGGGGGAGGTGCGGGTGGCCGCGGCCGGCACGGTGCCGGTGATGTCGTCGTGGGCGGGATCGAAGTAGGGCACGTCGTGCGTGTAGAGGCGGTAGATCGTGCGGCTCGGTCCCTCCATCGCCTTGTAGTAGGCGTCGGCCGTCGCCCCGTACCCCGAGATCCGGCCCATGGACCGGATCTCCAACGAGATCGACTTCTTGCCCTCGGTGAGGCCGAGGGGCAGCGGAAGCGTGTGGAAGAAGAACCGCTCCGGGGAGCGTGGGTCCTCGCTCGCGATGTCCAAGGGGTCGACGGCGCCCAGGTGGTAGTGGCCGACCTGCTTGCCCTCGGCGAACAGCTGGAGCCGGCCGAGTTCGGCGCCGCTCTCCGAGCCCCACAGCTTGACCGTGACGTAGGTGGCGCCCCTGGGCCTGCAGGCCATCCGGGCCGAGAGAACGCCGCCCCAGAAGCCCGCGGTCCGCGGGGCGGTCAGCACCCGGGCTGTCTGATCGAGACCCCCTGCCACGACATCGGAGAGGGTGGCGGTCAGGCCGTGCGCGCTCTCCGACACGGTGTCCCCGAGCACGAGCGTGTCGAGGGCGCGGGAGGCGGTCCCCCCGGTGGCGGTCGCGGCAGTCGTGGTGTCGGCCGCCAGGGCGGTGCCGCCCTGCCACAGCCAACCCGCCGCCGCGGTGCCGGCGGCCATCTTGAGAAGGGATCTGCGCTGAAGGGCTTCGGCCACGGCGGGACGTTCCTCTCTGAGGGGAGTAAACGTATTCCACGCTAGTGAGGGCGCTCGCGGGTGGTCAATGGTCGTGAGCGGCTGAACCTGGAGGCGTGGGATGCTTGAGGAAGCCTGCCCTTGCTTCCTCCTTGTTCCTGTGGAGAGCGCATCCCGAGGTAAGTCAGTAATCGTTTACTCTCCGGGTCGACGTTTCGCGGTGCAATGGAGGGCCCGTGAACACCACCGCACGCCTCCCGTCGAGCCGCCAGTGATTCGGGCGCGGCGGCGACGGAGGCCCGTTCGGTCATGGGGAGGGAAAATCTGGACGGATCCGCTGACTGCCGGGACGACGCGGCGGGATAGAAAGGGACCATGACTGAACGCGATGGTCTGGCAAGTGACGTGGACGACGTCGATGAGGTGACGCGCGCGGTGCTCACCGCGTCGCGGCTGTTGGTCGCGATCTCCGCACGGTCACTCGCCGCCGTCGAGGAGCGGGTGACACTGCCGCAGTTCCGGATGCTGGTGGTGCTGTCCATGCGTGGCGCCACGAAGCTCGTCGTACTCGCCGACCAGCTCCAGGTCGCCCCGTCCACCGCGATGCGCATGGTCGACCGGCTGATCGCGGCCGGGCTCGCCGACCGGCAGACCAACCCCGGCAACCGTCGCGAGACCCTGCTGCAGCTCACCGACGAGGGCCGGCGCGCCGTCGAGGACGTCATGGCCCGGCGGCGCACCGAACTCGCCACGGTCGTCGAGCGCCTCGCCCCGGACCAGCGGACGGCGCTCATCGACGCGTTGACCGCGTTCAACACGGCGGGCGGGGAACCCGCCGCCCCGGCGACGGACGACACGGAGACGTATCCGCTCGGCTGGGTCGACACCTGGGTGGGCCGAGGCGCCTGAGGCCTCCGCCCGGCCCCTGTCGCACCCCTCACGGCAGCGTCGTCACTCCGCCGCGGATCCGTCCGCGGTGTTCACCGCCGATCCGTCCGTGGGGGAGGGGGTCGGGGCGGTCGTCCGCACGTTCAGGTCCGGGCGGGGCGTCAGGACGACCATCGGGGCCCCCGGCTGGGGTACGGGCGGGGTGACCTGTTCCGAGGGCAGCTTCGGCGGGTTGGTCTGCTGGTAGTTGACCTGGTCGTGGTTGACCAGTCCGGTCTTCTCCAGCACGGTGATGTGGTCGAGCACGGTGTCGTTGGCCAGGTCGGCCAGCTGTCGCACCATGGTGTTCCTCGTGCTGGCGCGGATCTTGGCGATGGTCGGGAAGATCTGGCCGTGTGTGACGCGCATGATGGTGACCGCAGTGGAGTCGAACTCCTTGCCGGTGGCCGCGTCGGCGGTCGCCACGAACTGCTGCTGTTGCGGGCTGGCCTGGTTGTTGAGGTTGATGCCCAGCTCGGGCGCGATCTTGCGGCACAACTCGTCGAGGCCCGCGTGCCCGACGACCAGATGCTTGCCGGCCTCCTTCATCTCCGGCGTCGTACCGCGCTCCATGGCCATCTCGCCGAGCGGGTACTCCCACAGTCCGGCGGCACGCACCTTGATGACGAAGTCCCGGTCCGCCTCGGTGAGGGGGCCGTACTGGGTGTTCGCGATGATCCGGTCCGGGGTGGCGACCGATTTCTCGACTCCCACCAATGCGGGGTAGGCGAGCGCGGCGACGGTCATCAGCAGACCGCCGCTCACGAAGATCGTTCCGATGCTCCATGTGCGACGCATGGAAGGGCACCTCCTGGCAGGGGAGTGGGTCGCCAGGAGGTACGGGCGGAGTCGGCGAATGAATCATTGCTCTAGGTAAAATTTGCAGTGTGCTCGAATGGGTGGGTGTCGGGGAGGGGATTCGGGCGGCTAGAGGGTGGTTTGCGGCGTAGTCAGCAAGGGTGTCGCGCGGGATCCCGGGCGGCCCGCGTCGCCGGAGCCCTTGGCCCCGCCGTCTCCCGGCGGGAGTTCGACGCGCCCTTCGGGTGGTTCGCATGTGTGGGGTGCCGGGGTCCGGCCGATCGTGGCGCCTGGAGCCGTGTGGCCGCGGATCGCGGCGGATCATGTGCGGTGGGGCGTGGGCGGGTGGACCGGGGCGGTCGTCCCGACGGCGTTGCTGTCCCGGCGTTGCTGTCCGATGGTGCTGCCGTGGGGCACCATCGCCGAGTCCTGGCAACAACGGGAAGCCCGCCCCGCATCATGACCGGTCCTCGGTGACATGGAGAGCCCGGAGGCCGTGACCCGCACGGATCTCATCGCCGCGGACCATCACGGCGGAGGCGTCACGCGTCCAGACGCCCTGAGCCACGTCGTCTACCGGGGGCTGCTCTGCGACGGTCGCCCGGTCCACGTCGATGTCTCCCCGCTGCGCTGCGCCGCTCGACGCCGCCCGACCGGTTACCGCGCGTGAGGAATCCGGCGAACCGTGACTCATGTTGCCGATGCCCGTATCCTCGTCAATGCCAGATATTTCCGATAAGCGGATTGTCCAGGGCGCGAGTGAGGCCAGCGTGGTGCGGTCCGACGGCGAGTCGATACTCACGGGACGTGCGACAGACGGCACGAGCCCCACCCTTTTCCGTGACAGGGGCCCCACTCGTTTCCGCGAGCGGTTTCTGCAGGGTGAGCCGCTGGAGGCGGGCGTACGTACGTCCATCCTCAGCTCCTGGCGGCGGTGCCGGTCCCTGGGGCTGTCGCCGGACCGCTCCGACCTCCCTTTCCGGGACGACTTCGACCGGGACGACCGGATGGCCCGCGCGGCCGTGCCCGTGCTCGACCGGCTGGAGTCCAGGTTCGCCGGCAGCGCCATGAACATCTCCGTCGCCGACGCGAACGGCACCGTTCTCCTGCGCCGCTTCGGGGAGGCGTCGCTGGCCAGGGGGCTGCCGGACATCCAGACCGTCCCCGGGTTCGTGTTCGCCGAGCGGTTCGCCGGTACCAACGGCATCGGTCTCGCCCTGGCGGAACGCCGACTGATCCGGGTCTACGGTGCCGAGCACTTCGCCGAACGCTCCCAGGCCAGCGCCTGCCGCGCGCTTCCCGTGCGCGACCCGCTCAGCGGCCGCATCGAAGGTGTCCTGTGCTTCGGATATCCGCGCGGCTTCGAGCACCCGGCGCTGGACGCCGTGATCCGCAAGGCGGCCGCGGCCATCGAGAGGCGACTGCTGGGACAGAGCTCCGTACGTGAGCGTTCCCTGCTGCGGGCCTACCTGGACGCGGGGGTCGGGGCCGGTGCGGGTCCGCACCACGGAGTCGGCGTCGACGAACTGGTTCTCGGGCTGCGCCCCGTGGACCGGGCGGCCCTGCTGGAGAAGGCCGCCGAGCTGATCTCCCGCGGGCAGCGGGCCGCCGTCGACGTACCCCTGACGGACGGTCGGCGGGTCACGCTCGTGAGCCGCCCGATGACCAGTGCCTCCGGAGTGGAGGGCATCGCCGTCGAGGCCGTCCTTCCCGGCGCCGCACGGCACGAGCCCCTCACCGCCCCGCGCCAGGCCGGGACGGTGCTGAGCCTCCCCGTCGAGCCCGGGCGGCCCACCGCGCCCGCCGACACCCCGCCCCTGCGGCGCTTCCGGAGCACCCTCCTCGCCGAGCCGCCCGGCCCGCTCGCCGCCGTCCCGGCCCCCGGTCATCTGCGCGACACCGCACCACCCGCCAGGACCCCCGCAGCCGTCGACGGCCTCACCAGTGACGGCCTCACCAGTGACGGCATCGTCAGTGACGGCCTCACCAGCGACGGCATCGCCACCGACGGAGTCCCCTCTGATGGGGCCACCGCCGACGACCTCACCGCCAACGGCTCGTCGGCCCCCGAAAGGGGTCTGCTGATGGTGGGGGAGCCCCATGTCGGCAGCTACGCCCTGGCCGCGCGCCGTCGGCTGGAGCTGCTGTCCGAGGCCAGTGCCCGGATCGGAACCACCCTGGACGTGCGCCGCACCGCCCAGGAACTCGCCGAGACGGTGGTCCCGCGCCTCGCCGACTTCGTCACCATCGATCTCGCCGAGCCCGTGCTTCGGGGCGAGGAGGCCGCGGACCCGCGCAGCGACCTGCGCCGCACGGTGGTCCACGGCATCCGCGACGACCTCCCCTTCAGCCCGGTCGGCAAGCAGGTCGACTACGGCCCGACCGTCCCGCAGCTGCGCTGTCTGACCAGCCGGGAAGCGGTGCTGGAACCCGACCTGAAGGCGGCGGCGGGCTGGCTCGCGCAGGACCCCGAGCACACCGACCGCCTGCTGAGCCACGTCCACTCCCTCATCGCGGTCCCCCTGGTCGCCCGCGGCGTCGTCCTGGGCGTCGCCGCCTTCTACCGCGCGCAGGACCCCGCCCCCTTCGGGGACGACGACCGCTCGCTGGCCCAGGAACTCGCCACCCGCGCCGCCCTGTCCATCGACAACGCCCGGCGCTACACCCGCGAACGCACCATGGTCCTGGCCCTGCAGCGCAGCCTGCTCCCGCAGGGGCTCCCCGACCAGGACTCCGTCGAGGTCGCCCACCGCTACCTGCCCGCCGAGTCCGACGTCGGCGGCGACTGGTACGACGTCATCCCGCTCTCCGGCACCCGTATCGGCCTCTTCGTCGGCGACGTCGTAGGCCACGGTCTGCTCTCCGCCGCCACCATGGGCCGCGTCCGCACGGCCGCCCGCAGCTTCGCCGAACTCGACTTTCCGCCGGACGAGGTCCTCACCCACCTCGACAACCTCGTGGGCCGACTGGACCGGGAGGACCCCGTCTCCGACGGCGGCGGCATCATCGGCGCGACCTGTCTGTACGCCGTCTACGACCCCACGTCGCAGCAGTGCACCCTGGCCCGCGCCGGCCACCCGCCGCCCGCCGTGGTCGACCCCGACGGCGCCGTGTCGTTCCCCGAACTGCCCGCCGGACCTCCCCTCGGCCTCGGAGGGCTGCCCTTCGAAGCCGTCGACATCCACCTGCGCGAGGGCAGTCGGCTGGTCCTCTACACCGACGGACTCATCGAGGACCGCAACCGTGACGTCGACGTGGTCCTCGAACAGTTGCGCGGGGCCCTGGCTCACCCCGAGCACACCCCGGAGGAGACCTGTCGGGTCGTCCTGGACACCGTGGCGCCCGCCCACCCGGGCGACGACATCGCCCTCCTCGTCGCCCGCACCCACGCCTTCGACCCGCGGCGGATCGCCACCTGGGAGCTGCCCGCCGACCCGGCCCGCGTCAGCGAGGTCCGCGCCGCCGCCCTCCGGCAGATGACCGACTGGGGGCTCGACGAGGCAGCGTTCGCCGCCGAACTGATGCTCAGCGAGCTGGTCACCAACGCCATCCGCCACGGCACCGGGCCCATCCGGGTACGGCTGCTCCATGACCGCTCCCTGATCTGCGAGGTCTCCGACACCAGCAGCACCGCCCCGCACCTGCGCCGGGCGGCGACCACCGACGAGGGCGGGCGCGGCCTGTTCCTCGTCGCCCAGCTGTCCCAGAGCTGGGGCACGCGCTACACCCCGGAGGGCAAGGTCATCTGGGCCGAATGCGGGCTCGACGGCGGCTGACGCGACCGGTGCCAGGTGGCCGACGCGTCGGCGCCGGAGCGGCGCACTGGCCCGTTGGGGGCAGAGAGTGTGACTCAATGCCGCAAATGAGGTGATATGGGCGGCTAGTATCGCTGGCGCAAGTCGAACCAGGGAAGAACTTGCCAGGCCGACCCCCGGAGCTGTCCGTGCACGACGCTCACGACACCTCTGCGCAGCCGGCCCCGCCCGGTGGGCCGGAACCACTTGTCCGTGTCCGCGGCCTCTCCAAACGGTTCGGCGGCACCCTCGCACTGGCCGGGGTCGACCTCGATGTCCACGCGGGCAGTGTTCTCGCGCTCCTCGGCCCCAACGGAGCCGGAAAATCCACCCTCATCAAGATCCTCGCCGGCGTCCACCACGCCGACGCGGGCCGGATCACCGTGGACGGGCACCCGCTCGGCAGCCACGCCGCCGCCCACATGTCCTTCATCCACCAGGACCTCGGCCTCGTCGAGTGGATGACGGTCGCCGAGAACATCGCCCTGAGCACCGGGTACGCGCGCCGCGCCGGACTGATCTCCTGGCGGCGCACCCGGGACCGCTGTACCGAGGCCCTGGCGCTCGTCGGCGGACACCTCGACCCCGACGCGCCGATCGCCCGCCTCGCCCCCGCCGAGCGGTCCCTGGTCGCCATCGCCCGGGCTCTGGCCACCCGCGCGAAGCTCATCGTCCTCGACGAACCGACCGCCCGCCTCCCCGCCGCGGACTGCGCCCGCCTCTTCCGGGTCCTGCACGCCCTGCGCGACCGCGGCCACGGCATCCTCTACGTCAGCCACCGCCTCGACGAGGTGTACGAGGTCGCCGACTCCTTCGCCGTCCTGCGCGACGGCCGCCTCGTCAGCCACGGTTCGACGGCGGGCCACAGCCCCGTCCGCCTGGTGCGTGACATCACCGGCGAGGAGGCGGCCGGCCACCGCCCCACGCCCGCACCGGCCGGCCACCGCCCCGCCAGGGCACCGGCAGGCGGCCCCGCGGTCCTGGCCCTCCGCGGCGTACGGACCTCCGGCGCGGGCCCGGTGGACCTGGAGCTGCGAGCCGGGGAGACCCTTGGCCTGGTCGGTCTCTCGGGCGCCGGGCACATGGACCTCGGCCGGGCCCTCGCCGGCGCCCGGCCCCTCCTGGGCGGCCGGGTCCTCCTCGACGGCGGCCCGTACCGCCCCCGTACGGTCGCCGACGCCGTCGGACACGGTGTCGCCTTCGTACCCGGTGACCGGCAGCGGGAGGGCTGCCTCGCCGAACTGACCGTACGGGAGAACCTGTTGGCCAACCCCCGCGCCGGAGACGGGCCGACGCCGCGCTGGATCGGCCCCCGCCGTGAACGCGCCGAGGCCGCCGCCCTGATCGAACGGTTCTCGGTGCGGCCCCGCGACAGCGAGGCCCCCATCGCCACGCTGTCCGGCGGAAACCAGCAGAAGGTCATGATCGGCCGCTGGCTCCGGACCGGTCTGCGCCTGCTGATCCTGGAGGAGCCGACGGCGAGCGTGGACATCGGCGCCAAGGCGGCCGTCCATCGCCTGCTCGACGAGGCGCTGGCCAAAGGCCTCGCGGTCCTCCTCATCTCCACCGACTTCGAGGAGGTCGCGGGAGTGTGTGGGCGTGCCCTGGTCTTCGTCCGCGGAGCCGTGACGGCCGAGCTGACCGGGCCGGCCCTCACGGTCGCGGGACTGACCCGGGCCGCCTCGGCCATGCCCCCCGCCGGAACCGCGACGAACCCGTGACCACCCCACCCTCCCCGTCGGCACCGCGCCCGCGTCGACCGCGCCCGCCAAGAAGGCTCGGCCCCCGCGGCCGCCCCGGCGGGCACGTCATCGGCGCCTACGGCCTTCTGGCCCTCACCGCCCTGCTCGTCCTGATCTTCTCCCTGGCCCTGCCGCGCACCTTCCCCACCCTGGACACCGTCGACTCGATCCTCTCCGCCCAGTCGATCCCGGCCTTCCTCGCGCTCGCCGCCACGGTCCCCATCGTGACCGGCGCGTTCGACCTCTCCATCGGCTACGGACTCGGCCTGGCGCACGTCATGGTGCTGTACCTCATCGTCGACGCCGGCTGGCCCTGGCCGCTCGCCTGCCTCGCCGTGGTCGTCGGCGGGACGGTCATGGGCGTCCTCAACGGCGTCATCGTCGAGTTCGGCCGGATCGACTCCTTCATCGCCACCCTCGGCACCGGCAGCATGATGTACGCCGTGACCGGCTGGATCACCGACGGCGGCCGGATCGTCCCCGGCCCCCAGGGCCTCCCGCCCGCCTTCACCGACCTCTACACCTCCACGTTCCTCGGCCTCCCGGTCCCCGCCTTCTACGTGCTGGCGCTCGCGGTCGCCCTCTGGCTGGTGCTGGAGCGGCTGCCGATCGGCCGCTACCTGTACGTCGTCGGGTCGAACCCGCGCGCCGCGGACCTCGTCGGCATCCCCGTCCGCAGGTACACCGTCTGCGCCTTCGCCGCATCCGGTCTGATCGTCGGCCTCGCCGGGGTGCTGCTCGCGGCCCAGCAGCAGATCGGCAATCCGAGCGTCGGCCTCGACTATCTGCTCCCCGCCTTCGTCGGGGCCCTCCTCGGCTCCACCGCGATCAAACCCGGCCGCCCCAACGCCCTGGGCACCCTCGTCGCCGTCGCCGTCCTCGCCGTCGGTCTCACCGGCATCGCCCAGATGGGCGCCGACTTCTGGACGGTGCCCCTGTTCCACGGCGGCACCCTGCTCCTCGCCGTCGGCCTCGCCGGATACGCAGCCCGCCGCCGGACGCGCACCGGCGTCTTCGCGGCCCGCGACGCGCCCGCCGAGACACCGGATACGCCGCCCGCCCCGCCACCGGGCGGTACGTCATGACCTCGGCCGCGGGCACCGCCGCACGATCGCCCGGCCCTGCCGCGTCCTCCCGCTCGTCCCTCCGCGAGGAGCCTTTCGTGCACCACAAACGCAAGACCAACTCCCGCGCGTCCGGAGCCCGGTACGTGGCGACCGCCCTGCTGACCGTGACCACCGCCCTGCTCGCCGGCTGCGAACGCGGCTCGTCCGGTGACCCGGAGGAGTCCGCCTCGGGCCCGAGCGGCTGCCCCGAGGTCCAAGCCGAGGCCCGGGGCGCCGTCAGCCGGGCGGAGCGGACCGACATCCCCTGGAACGGCCCGACCACCGGTCCCCGAGCCGTGACCGGCAGAACCATCGTGTACGTCGCCCAGACCATGACCAACCCGGGGGTCGCGGGCGCCGCCGAGGGCGTCCGGGAAGCCGCGCGGGTCATCGGCTGGAACGTCCGGGTGATCGACGGCGGCGGCACCCCGGCCGGCATCCAGGCGGCGATGAGCGAGGCCGTGACCCTCCGCCCCTCGGGCATCGTCATCGGCGGCTTCGACCCCGAGGCGACCTCGCAGCAGATCGCACGCGCCGAGCAGGCGGGCATCCCCCTCATCGGCTGGCACGCGGTCGCCGCACCCGGCCCCAGCCGGCGCCCCGCCCTGTTCACCAACGTCACCACCCAGGTCGAGGACGTGGCCGGGATCAGCGCGCAATGGATCATCTCGACCTCCGACGGTGACGCCGGAGTCGTGATCTTCACCGACGCCTCGATCCCCTTCGCCAAGAACAAGTCCGACCTGATCAGAAAGGAACTCGCCACCTGCGCGGGCGTGAAACTCCTGTCGTACGTGAACATCCCGATCTCCGACGCGAGCAGCCGTACGCCCCGCGAGGTCTCCTCGCTCCTCTCCCGCTTCCAGGGCCGGTGGACCCATTCCGTCGCCATCAACGACCTGTACTTCGCCGACGCCGCGCCCGCCTTCCGCGCGGCCGGCAAGGACGGCGCGGGCCCGCCCTTCAACATCGGTGCGGGGGACGGCGACCCCTCCGCCTTCCAGCGCGTCAACAGCGACCAGTACCAGGCGGCCACCGTCCCCGAGCCGCTCTCCCTGCAGGGGTGGCAGATCATCGACGAGTTCAACCGCGCCTTCGCCGACCGCCCGGCCAGCGGTTATGTGGCGCCCGTCCACGTCAGTACAGCCGACAACAGCGCAGGCGCCACGAGCTGGGACCCGTCGGGCTACCGGGAGGGGTACCGGAAGATCTGGGGCAGGTGACCGCACCGCGGGATGCCGCGCAGGACCTGCCCCGCCGGGCCCGTATCGCAGGGCCCCTATCGGCTCAGGACGCCGTGCCAGTCACAGCCGCAGGACGATCAGCGCGGTGTCGTCGGTGTTGCCGGAGGGCGGAAGAAGATCGGCCAGGAGGGCGTCGGCCAGGGTCTCCGGGTCGTGCTTGCGGTGGTGGGCCAGGGAGTCGGCGAGGCGCTCCAGACCCGTGTCGATGCCCTCGGTACGGCGTTCGATCAGCCCGTCCGTGTACAGGACCAGGGTGGAGTCCTCGACGAAGGGCATGCGGGCCTGGGGGCGGGCGGCGTGGACGGGCCGGGCGGCGAGCGGCGGGTCGGTGGCGCCGTTGAGGAAGGTGACGGTGCCGTCGGGGTGCACGAGGGCGGGCGGCGGGTGGCCCGCGCAGCTGTAGGTGATGGTGTGGCTGTCCCAGTCGATGAAGGTCGTCACGACCGTGGTCGACTCGGCGCCCTCGACGGAGCGGGCGTAGAGGTCCAGGGCCTCCAGGGCCTGGGCAGGGCCCTCGGAGAGGCGGGTGGCCCCGCTCAGGGCGCTGCGCAGCTGCCCCATGGCGCAGGCCGCCGCCAGGCCGTGGCCGACGACATCGCCCACGGCCACCGCGAGGCCCTCGCCGGGCAGGCCGACCAGGTCGTACCAGTCGCCGCACACGTTCAGCGCACCGATGGCGGGCCGGTACCGTACGGCCGCGTCGTGCTGTCCGGTCGGGCCGGGCGGGGGCAGCATCGCCGCCTGCAGGGCCAGGGCGACCTCGCGCTCGTGGGCGTGCGCGGTGCGCAGCCGTTCGTTGACCTCCTGCAGTTCGCGGGCGCGGGTGTACAGCTCGGCCTCCAGCACCTGGGCCCGGCTGTCGCCACCGGGGCCGCCCCGGGCGCGGATGAGCTCGGTGACCTCCTCCACCCGGTGGACGATCAGCGCCACCTTCCCGTCGGGGCCGAGGACGGGTGCGTTGACCGGGCTCCAGTAGTGCTCCTGCCAGAGGCCGGGGCGCTGCGGGTCCTCGATGTCGTAGCGGAGCAGCGCCATCGTGTCGCGTTCGCCGGTGGCCACCGCCCGCAGCATCGACTCCCGGGTCTCGCGCATGCCGGCCGCGGCCGGTTCGTTCGGGTTCTCGGGGAAGACGTCGAAGATGTAGCGGCCCAGGAGCTGCTCGCGGGAGCGCCCGGCCAGCCGCAGGAAGTCCTCGTTGGCGTCGGCGTACACGAGGTCGGGCGTGAGCAGCGCCACCATGCCGGGCAGCGCCCGGAAGACCTCCGCATAGTCGATATGCGGTTCCCTCATGTCCAGCCTGCCTTGGCGCCGAGCGTCGGTGTGCCATTCCACGATAGGCGTGAACGGGCTGCGAGACCCGGCAGATCCGCAGCATCGGTGCGGAGCTTCTCCCGCCCGTCGCTCCGGATGTCCCGCGCCCCTGAGCCACCACAGCGCATCGGCCGCCTTCCGGGCCCCCGACCGGCCGCGTGCACCGGGCCGAGGCAGGCACCGAAAGAGTGAAGCCCGAGTGTGCCCGTGATCCCGGCCTGGGCCGCGCCGCGGCCCAGGCCGGGATCACGGTTCGAAGACCGAGGTGGGTTGCCCCGGCGCCCCGGACCGGACGCGTCAGAAGATGCCCGGACCCGGAGTCAGGATGCCGTACGGGTCGTACTGGTTCTTCCACGAGGCGAACTGCGCCCACATCGAGCCGTAGTGTGCCTGCCAGTCGGCCTCTGTGAACGCGCACGCGCCGTGCGGGTAGCGGACGCCGCCGACGGCGGCCGCCTCCTGGTAGAAGCGGTAGTTGCGGTCCATCATGCGTTCCGCGAACTCGGGGTCGGGGCCGGACTGCGCGGCGTCGGTCAGCACGCTGACCAGCCAGACCCAGGGCCCGCTCGCCCCGCTGGGAAGCCGCAGCAGCGGCCGGCCGTAGCTGGAACGCAGCATCGGGAAGACCAGCCCGAAACCGGTCGGGCCCAGGTCCTCGGGGGTCAACGACGAGAACACCGACTCGACGTAGGACTCGACGGCGTCGTCCGGCAGGAACAGGTCCGACCAGGGCTTGACCTTCGCGTCCCAGTCCAGGTTCGCCGCGAAGGAGTCGTACATGTTCGTGACCAGCGAGATGTAGTCGAGATAGGGGGAGTCCTCGAACGCCGCCGCGTCCGCGGCGGGGCTGAGCCCGCGGAGCAGATGGGACGCGTCGGGTGCGTCACCCGGGTTGTGGAAGACGGTGGCCCACAGCGTCAGCGGCTGTGCCGTGCCCGGCTGGGGAATGCTGCCGAGCGAGTCGAACTCGCCCCGGTTCGCCAGGACGCGGATGTCCCGGAAGAACGTCGGTATGTCCGTGTACCCGATCCGGTACGTGCGGGCCAGCTGCTTGGCCGGCACCAGGTCGATGGTCGCTCGCGTGATCACACCGCACTGGCCGAGTCCGGCGAGCGCCGCCTCGAACAGGTCACTGTTCTGTGTGTCGGAGCACCATTTGAGCCGGCCCTCGCCCGTGACCACCTGGAGGCGCCGGGCGTGATCGACCTGCGCACCCGCCCGGTAGGCCGACATCATTCCGATGCCGCCCATGGACAGGGTCCCGCCGATCGTCGTCCCGATGTAGCTGGTGATCGACGCCGGCGTGAGGCCCTGCTCGTACGCGGCCTCGATGACGTCCTTCCACAGCACGCCGGCGTCGACGTCGGCGCCGTCCGTGCCGATCGAGTGGATCGTGTCCAGCGACCGCATCTCGATGACCAGGCCACCACTCACGAGCGGTTGGCCGAACATCGCGTGGTGCGCGCCGGCCGGCGCGACCTCGATGCCGTGGTCGGCGCAGAAGCCGACCATTTTCCGGATGTCCTGGACGGAACCCGGCCGGAGTACCGCGCACGGTCTCTGGAACACGATGTTGCCCTGGTCGTGCGAATTCGCCGCGAGGGACGCCGCGTCGAACGTGAGAGTGCCGTCGAGAGAGGGCGCTGTGGCGAAAGTGGAGTTCTCCGCTGCCGCGGCCTCGGTCACCCACTGCCGCGAGACCAGATCGAAGCCGGCCACGAGCGCTATGGTCCCGGCTCCGAACCGGGTCAGGAACTGCCGCCTGTTGACGGCACCGTGCTCTTTGTGCGACATGACAGCCTCCGTGGTGTTGACGCGGCGGATCGTCGGCACGCCGCTCGCGTTCGTCGTCCAATCCATGGAGCGAAATCAGCGGGGCGAGCCGTGCGGGCCGACGGCCGCGCTCCGGAACGAGCGCCCTGGCCCGAGCCCGGGACCGAGCCGGTGGTTCTCCCTCACAGCGATCTCCCCCTGAAGTTCCGCTTACTGCCCATCATGGCTTCCGGGAGGCTCGCCGCGCGATGGTCCGCATCGCCAACTACGGCCGGATTCCGGGCCGGTGAACGCATACACGCGTCAACGCCGTCCGCACGCACGGCAGTCGGCTGCGGCAATGCGGCTTGTGCCCGTTTCAAGGCGTTCCGGTTGGGCTCAACTGTCGCGAGGACCGCCCAGGTTGACGCCCCGTCGCCAGCAGGAGTGATGATACGATCACCGCACTTACCGAATGGACGGATGGGTGCAAAAGGAGCATCCATCGTCTTTGGTGAATTCCTCGTGACAACCCTGGAATGGCTGACCTTCGGTACGTATGAATTGACAGGAATTCAGTAGCTGGCTATCGGCCGCCTGAAGAGGGTCTCATGACGCAATACATACAAAATCCGGCGCTCTGGGCACTTCTTGTCGTAACCCTTGTCGCCGCCGCCCTCGTCGTTCGTCAGCGACGGGCGGCGCGGAAATTACGGCAGGAGATCGCAGGGCTCAGGAATCACTACGGTGAGTTGGAGAGCCAGTACTCGGAGTCCGTCCGCTCGGCCCAGCAGGAAGCCGAGGGGGCGACGAGGACAGCCCTGAAGTCCGCCATGCGGACACTGCAGGGTCTCGCCGCCGAGCAGCAGCGCATCATTTCCGGGCTGCAGCGCAAGTACGGCGACTCCGTCATGCTCCAGGACCTCCTGGAGATCGACCACATGAACGCGCAGTTCGGCCGGCGTGCCCAGTCCATCGCCGTGCTGTGCGAGGGCTGGCTCGGCCGGCACCGCGACGTGGCCTCGGTCTACGACGTGGTCCGCAGCGCCCAGGGCAGGATCCGCCACTTCCAGCGGGCGCACATCCTGTCCAAGGTCGACTTCGGTGTCACCAGCCGGGCCGTCGAACCGGTGGCACTGGCCCTCGCGGAGCTGCTCGACAACGCGACCAGCTACTCCAGCCCGGACACCGTGGTCGAGATCAACGTCCGTTCCGTGCCCAAGGGCGTCTGCATCATCGTCGACGACGCCGGTGTCGGCATGAACGAGGAGGAGAAGGCCAGGGCCGAGAAGCTCCTGACGAGCGAGCGGGCCACGGGCGTCTCAGGGCTGGGCAACCCTCCGCAGTTCGGCTTCGCGGTGATCGGTGTGCTCTGCGAGCGGTTCGGCTTCACGGTGTCGGTGGACTCCACCTCCCCCTACGGAGGGGTGCGGGCGGTCGTGCTGCTGCCCGACGAGCTGCTCACCGACATGCCGGAGCCCAAGCAGCCGGCGGTGTCGATGGACTCGGTGGCGCCGAGGGAGGAGCCGTCGGCCGTCGAGACGCGCCCCTCGGTGTACGAGTCCGCCCCCGAGCCCTCGCTGCCCGTCGCCACGACCGAGGACGGGCTGCCCAAGCGGCGGCGCAAGCGGCCGATGGCCCTGGTCTCGACCAGCCCGTCCGTCTCGTCGGCCCCCAAGCGTCGCAGCGAGGAGACGGCAGCGATCATGGCCGCCTTCAAGCAGGGCACGGACGCCGGCCGCGCCACACATCCGGAGGCGGGGGAGCGTCCGGGCGGTACCCGTGACGCAAGCAGCGAAGGGCACGAGATCCAATGAACAACGATCTTTCTTGGATGCTTGACAGCGCCTTGGAGATCCCCGGAGCTCTCCACGCGGTTCTGGTCTCCTCCGACGGGCTGCTCAGGGCCCGTTCGAAGGGGGTGGACAAGGACGACGCGGACAAGGCCGCCGCCGCGATGAGCGGCATGCAGTCGCTCAGCCGATCGCTGGCGTTCTTCTGCTCCCGGTCGGATCTGCGCTGGCAGCAGACCCTGGTCGAGTTCGACGGCGGCTGGATCTTCCTGATCTCGGCCGGTGACGGCGCCTACCTCGCGGTGTCGGCCTCCTCCGACGTCGACATGGCGGACATCACCTTCCGGATGCAGCAGCTCGTCGGCCAGTTGGGCAAGGTCATGACCGCTCCGCCCCGGGAGAGCAGCGTGGTAGGCCCGTGAACGATTTCGACAAGCAGGAGCCCGAGGCCACCGAATTAGTGCGGTCGTACGTCATCACCGGCGGCCGCAGCCTTCCCGGCGAGAGTCAGTTCTCGCTGATCACACTGGTCACAGCGGTGACCGACCAGCAGCAGCGGCCTGCCCGCCTCTCACCCGAGGAGCAGAACCTGCTGCGGATGTGCGTCGGCGGCTATCTCTCCGTCGCCGAGATCTCGGGACACCTCCACCTGCCGGTGGGGGTGGTGAAGATCCTGCTGGCCGCCCTCTCCGAGGCCGGCTACCTCGTCACCCGCCCGCCGGAGACGCGTGCTCCCGTCGCCAACCTGAAGATTCTCGAGGAGGTGCTCAATGGTCTCCAGTCCAAGTTTGGATGAGCGGGCGTACGTCCCGGGCGGAGAGACGCAGACCGCCGTGAAGATCCTGGTCGTCGGGCACTTCGCGGTGGGGAAGACCACGTTCATCGGGTCGATCTCCGAGATCTCGCCGCTCTCCACCGAGGAGACGATGACCCAGGCGGGCGAGGCGATCGACGATCTCAAGGGCGTCCAGGGCAAGACCACCACCACGGTCGCCATGGACTTCGGCCGGCTCACCGTCAGCGACCGCGTCGTGCTGTATCTCTTCGGCACACCCGGCCAGCAGCGCTTCGTGCAGATGTGGGAGGACATGGCACGCGGCGCCCTCGGGGCGCTGGTGCTGGTCGACCCCGAGCGGCTGGCCGACTCGTTCGCCGTGATCGACCTGATCGAGCAGTACGGACTCGACTACGCGATCGCGGTCAACCATTTCGACGGTACGTCCATACGTGACGCAAGGGCACTGCGTGAAGCGCTGGATCTGCTCGACGACACTCCCATCGTCACGTGCGACGCACGTGACGAGCGGTCGTCGGCCGAAGCACTGATCACGCTCGTCCGCTACTTGATGGACCGTGCCCGTTAGGAGCAGAGCAGACATGACCTCCGATTCCACCTTTCCCGCACCCCCGCCCGGCTGCCCGGCCCACGGCAGTGGACTGCGGGTTCCGCTGTACGGGCCGGAGTACGCGGCCGACCCCCAGGCGTACTACGCGTACATGCGGCACTACGGGCAGACCGCTCCGGTCGAGATCGCGCCAGGCGTCGACGCGACCCTCGTCACCGACCACGCGACCGCCCTGAGACTGCTCCAGGACTCCGGCAACTTCCGCAAGGACGCGCGCCGTTGGCGGGACGTCGCCGAAGGCAAGATCGGCCCGGAAAGCCCGGTCGTACCGATGCTGGGGTACCGCCCCAACGCCATGTTCACCGACGGCGCCGAGCACGCGCGGCTCCGCCAGGCCATCACCGACAGCCTGGCCAAGGTCGACTCCCGCCGCATCAGCGACATGACCAAGCGGGCCTCCGACTACCTCCTGGCCCAGGTCTCGGCCCGCGGTTCCATCGACCTGATGAACGACTACGTCAAGCAGTTGCCGCTGCTCGTGTTCAACGAGCTGTTCGGCTGCCCGGCGGACATCGGCGACCGGGTCGTCTTCGGTATCTCCGGGGTCTTCGAAGGCGTCAACGCCGAGAAGGCGAACGAGGTGCTGGGCCAGGCCGTGTTCGAACTGGTCGCGCTCAAGCGGGCCCGGCCGGGCGACGACGTCACCTCGTACCTGATGCGGCACGAGGCGCGGCTGTCCGACGAGGAACTGGTCCACCAGCTGATCCTGCTGCTGGGCGCGGGCGCCGAACCGCTGCGCAACCTCATCGGCAACACCCTGCACCGGCTGCTCATCCACGACCGGTACGCCGACGGCGGCCTCATCGAGGAGGCCATCGACGACACGCTGTGGGAGAACCCGCCCATGGCGAACTTCGCGCCGCACTACCCCGCGACCGACCTGGAGTTCGGCGGGACGAAGATGCGGGCCGGCGATCTGGTCCTCGTCAGCATGACGGCCGCCAACACCGACCCGGCGCTCGCTGCGGCCCGTCAGACGGGCGGCAGGCGGGCCCACCTGTCCTGGAGCGCAGGCCCGCACGCCTGCCCCTCCAAGGAACTCGCCCGGCTCGTCACCATGGTGGCCATCGAGAACCTGCTCAACCGGCTGCACGACATCGAACTCGCGGTGCCCGAGGACAGCCTGACCTGGCGTCCGGGCCCCTTCCACCGTGCGCTCGCCGCGCTGCCCTGCCGCTTCACCCCGCAGGTGATGCAGCGGCCGAACCCGCCCCGTGCGACGGATACATCCGCACGCGGCGACAACGCCCCGGCGGGCCGGAAAACGGAGCGAGGTGTGTGGGGCTCCTTCCTGTCCTGGTTGAAGGGGTGACGCATGCAGCAGCCTGTGACAGAAGGCACTGCATGAGACTTCAACCAAAGGGGTAGTAACGCGGCGGCATTCGTGGTGACCAACGAACAAAGGGAGGTGTCGTGGACCACATATCCACCGGCGCCGCTGCTCGACATACGGACATTTCCCGCCGCTCCAGGCGCACCGCCTTATCCCATGCGGAGGCCACCAGGGGCGAGACCCGCGACCAGCCGCCGCGACACGAGATACCCGCCCAGGTCGGCGGGTATCTTTCTGTGTCCTCTCGCGCCCTCGGGGCCCCTGGGGCAGGGGCCCTGCCCCAAGCCCCGCCCCTGCACTCCGAGCAGCGGCGGGAGCACCGGTGAGCGCCACCGGGTCCGGCACCGGGAGGACCCGGAGAGACCGGACGCTCGGCGAACTCGTGGCGGGTCAACTCCTGCGGCTGTGCCAGGTGTCGGGGCTCTCACGATCCGACGCCGAGAGCTACGCGCACGTACTGACCGACTCTCTCGGAGCGGTGGCCGAACGGTCCCTCGACCTGCCGCCCCCCTCCCTGAGTTTCCTGTCCGACGACTCCACGCCGGTGGAGTTCTCGCTCTCCTTCACACCGGACGCGCCCCCCAGGGTGCGGGTGCTGCTGGAACCGGGATGCGGCGCGGACGGCCTTCGGGAGAACGGCCGCACCGGACTGCGCGTCGTCCGGTCGATGGCACGGCGCTGGGGCTTCGCCACCGAGCAACTCGACGCCCTGGAGGACCTCTTCCTCCCTCCCGACCCTCAGGGCTCCCTGGCGCTGTGGATCGCGCTGGAGCTGCGCCCCGGCGGTGTCCCCAAGGTCAAGGTGTATCTGAACCCGGCGGCGACCGGCGCGACGAGAGCCGCCGAGACGGTACGGGAAGCACTGGACCGGCTGGGCCACCGGCAGGCCTTCGGCATGCTGCCGTCGGCCGACGGCTACCCGTTCTTCGCCCTCGACCTGGGCGACTGGGCGGCGCCCCGAGTGAAGATCTACGCCACGCACCACGGACTGCCGGTGACCGGCACCGGCGGTCTGTGCCGGATGGAATCCGGGCCCGACAGCGAGATGCTGGAGGAGTTCCTGCGCACGGCGGGTGGGTTCGGCGAGGGAACGGGGCAATCGTCGGCCCCGGCGGCCCGGTTCGACCGGCGCCCTGTTCTCACCTGCCACTCCTTCACCCGGACGACGGGCGGCCCCACCGGCTTCACCCTCCATGTCCCGGTCAGGGACTACGCCCGGGACGACGGGGAGGCCCTCCGGCGGGCCGGGACCGTCCTGGGCCGCCACGGGCTGGACACCGGCGCGCTCGACCGGCCACTGGCCGCCGTCACCCCACGGCCACTGCGGGACGGCGCCGGACTCATCGCGTACGTGGCGCTGGCCCACGAGCAGAACCAGCCGCCCCGGGTGACCACGTACATCTCGTCGGAGGCCTACGAGGTCCGGCCGCCCAACACCTCTACGGCGAACACCCCGTCGGCGGACCACGCCACGCCGTCCTTCGGACGGTTCGAGTTCGGCCTCCGGCACGGCAACGACGAAGCAATCCGCAGTACTTCAGGAGCAAGGATCAGCATGGAGCCCTACCGCATCAAAGTCGTCGAGCCCATCGCGCTCACCACTCGACAACAGCGCGAGGCCGCGCTGGAGCGGGTGCACTACAACCTCTTCGACCTGCGCGCCGAGGAGGTGACGATCGACCTGCTCAGCGACTCGGGCACCGGTGCCATCTCGGCCGCGCAGCTCGCCGCGGGCATGGAGGGCGACGAGTCCTACGCGGGCTCACGCTCCTTCTACCGCTTCCACGAGACCGTGACCGAGCTGACCGGCTACCGGCACATCCTGCCGGCCCACCAGGGGCGTGCCGCCGAACGCATCCTGTTCAACACGCTCCTCGAACCCGGCGGCATCGTCCTGGCCAACACCCACTTCGACACCACACGGGCGAACGTGGAACTTTCCGGATGTCAGGCGCATGACATCCCCTGTGCGGAGGCCCGGGACCTCGACAGCGAGCGGCCCTTCAAGGGCAACATCGACCTGGACGCACTCCGGACCGCACTCGAGGGACCGGACGGCCCCCGCGTCCGCGTGGTGATCATGACGATCACCAACAACGGCGGCGGCGGCCAACCCGTCTCCATGGAGAACCTGAAGCAGACCGCCGAGATCTGCCGTCGGCACGGCGTCCCGATGATCCTGGACGCCGCCCGGTTCGCCGAGAACGCCTGGCTGGTGACCCGCCACGAGGAGGCGTACCGCGACCGCACCCCGCGCCAGGTCGCCGAAGAGGCGTTCCGTCTGGCCGACGGCTGTGTCATGAGTGCCAAGAAGGACGGCATCGTCCACATCGGCGGCTTCATCGGGCTCAACGACCCCGAACTCGCCGAGAAGTGCGAACGGCTTCTCATCGCCACCGAGGGCTTCGCCACCTACGGCGGTCTCGCGGGCCGCGACCTGGACATGATGGCCACCGGCCTACTGGAGGTGACCGAGCCGGCGTACCTCGCGGAGCGGGCCGACGTCGCCTCCCACCTCGCCGACCGCGTCCGCTCGGCGGGCGTCGACATCCTCGAACCCCCCGGGCTGCACGCCCTCTACCTCAACGCGGGCCGCCTGCTGCCGCACATACCGCCCCACCACTACCCGGGCCACGCCCTCGCCTGCCGCCTCTACCTCGAAGGCGGCATCCGCTCGGCCGAACTCGGTTCCCTCTACCTCGGCGAGGAGGACGAGGACGGCAACCCCGTCAAGAGCGCGCCGTACGAACTGGTCAGGCTCGCGCTCCCACGCCGGGTCTACACCCGTAGTCACTACGACCACGTCGGCAGGACCCTGGAACAGATCGCCAAGGAAGCGGACTCCGTCCACGGCTACCGGATCGTGGAGCAGTCCCCGATCCTGCGGCACTTCCGGGCCAAACTGCAGCCCGTGACCGGCTGAAGCAGTCCCACAGGCGTCTCGGACCTCCCGCACGGGTGACGGACCTGCCGGACATCCCCGGCCGGAGACGTCGACGCGCCGAAGTGAGCGCTCGACAGTGCTGCCCGGTGGCATCGGCCCGTCGGCCGCCGCCACCGGCGGCCACGCGCCCGGGCCCGGGACGCCGCGTCGGGCCGCGACCTCGACGCCCCGGCGGAGTGACCTCACCCTCCGCCGGGGCAGCGCCCTCCCGCCGCGACACGGGGCGGCGGGATGTCCGGCGGAACACGCACCGCCGATATTCGCTTGCACGACCTCGTCACTCGGGTCAGCGTCGCCCTGACACCGGACGAAGGCGGAGAAGATGACCACCGAGACCCACCCGTCGATCACGAACTCATCAAGGCAGCGACCGACGTCGCACGCACCCGCTGCCGGGGCGACAACCACACCATGGCAGCCGCGGCCCGCGCCCGGGACGGCCGGATCGTCACGGCCGTGAACGCCTACCACTTCACCGGAGGTCCCTGCGCCGAGCTGGTCCTCATCGGCGCGGCTGCCGCCCAGGGCGCCTACGAGCTGGACACCATGGTCGCCGTGGGCGACCGCGACCGAGGGGTCGTGCCCCCGTGCGGCCGGTGTCGTCAGGTCCTTCTCGACTACTTTCCCGCCCTCAAGGTCATCGTCGGCGAAGCCGATCGCATCCGCACCGTCCCCATCACCGACCTGCTGCCCGAAACCTACGTCTGGGCCGACCACCAGCTCGACGCCGAGCAGACCGCCCGAGTCGGTCGCGGCCGGCCCCCTCGGCACGAGCCGACACCTGCCGACACCAGGGCCGACACCGCCTGACACGGCATCAGGTGAACGAGGCATCAGAGACCGGAAAGGGCGAAAGGGCGGGACCGGGCCCGTGAAGCGCCGGTGAAAACCCTGTGGAAGCGGTGTCGGTGGGGCCGTTTATGCTGCACCGGACGATCACGCGGGACCAGGGGAGGGCGCGGCATGTTCGGCAAGCTGTTCGGCAGGGGGGCGGAGAGACCGACGGCGGATCCGCACGCCCTGCCCGTCCCGCGCAGGCAGAAGAACGGGATGTACACACTGCGCGCGCTCGGGGACACGCGGGTGCTCGCACTGGTGGAGGCCGCCGACGCGGGTGACTGGGAGGCGGTCAAGGCGGCGCTGGCCCCCTTCGACCTCGGCCGCGACCACCACATTCTCGGTGAGCTGGACGACCTGGACGGTGTGCAGGACTGGATCGGCCGGGCCGTCGAGGAGGACAAGGAGCACCGGGCGACCGCCCTACTGATATCCGGGGCGCGCCACATCAGCTGGGGCTGGGAGGCCCGCACCGCCGAGCGCGCCGTGAACGTCACGCAGGAGCAGTGGAAGGTCTTCCACGACCGCCTGCGCATCGCCGAGGAACAACTCCTCGAAGCCGCCGAGCTGCGGCCGGACTGGGTCACGCCGTGGCGCCGCCTGCTCACCTCCGGTCGCGGCATGTCGCTCGGCCGCGCCGTCAACGAGACCCGCCGTGACGCCGCCCTGCGCCGCGACCCGCTGGACTTGGAGACCCACCTCGAATGGGTGTCGCAGCTGCAGCCCCGCTGGGGCGGCGAGCCGGGCCAGGCACTGGCGTTCGCCCAGGAGGCCTCCGCCCGCGCCCCGCAGGGGCACCGCCTCGGCTGTGTGATCGCCATGGCGTACATCGAGGAGTGGGTCGAGTCGGACCGCGGGGACCACCTCGAAACCTCCGAGATCCAGGCGCAGTTGCGGGAAGCGGCGGACCACAGCATCCTCCACCCCGCCTACGTGTGGCGCCCCGGCTGGCAGTACGACTTCAACATGTTCGCCATGGCCCTGTCGCTGGCCGGTGAACGCCACACGGTCCGGCGCGTCTTCCAGACACTGGACGGCGCCTACACCAAGTGGCCGTGGACCTACTTCGGCGAGCCCGAGAAGCAGTTCGCCCGCCACCACCGCCGTGCCTGAGCGCCCGCCGCTCCTGGTCCCGCCCGGCCGCCACCGCCGTGCCTGAGTACCCGCCGGCCCCGGTGCCGCCCGCCCGCCATCCGTCACCCCTTCCACCCCGGACTGCCCGATGACTCTGCCCGACACCACCGTCGACCCGGCCGGCGCCGACCGCACCTTCCAGGTGGACCTGCGCGGCCTCGTCGACCTCCTCTCCCACCACCTCTACTCCAGCCCCCGCGTCTACCTGCGCGAACTGATGCAGAACGCGGTCGACGCGCTGACCGCCCGGCACGGCCTCGAACCGGCCGCCTCCGCCGACGCCTTCGGCATCCGCCTGTACGCCGACGTTTCGGTGGTCCGCGTCGAGGACGACGGCATCGGTCTCACCGAGGCCGACGTCCACACCTTCCTCGCCACGATCGGCCGCAGCAGCAAGCGCACCGAGGGCATCGCCGAGCAACGCGCCGACTTCATCGGCCAGTTCGGCATCGGCCTGCTCTCCTGCTTCCTCGTCGCGGACGAGATCCATGTCCTGAGCCGCTCCGCCCGCACCCCCGACGCCCCCGCCGTGGAGTGGCGAGGACGCGGCGACGGCAGCTACACCGTCCGCACCCTGCCCGCCTCCGCCCACCCCCGGCCCGGCACGACCGTCACGCTGACACCACGCGCCGACGCGGGCGAGTGGACCCGCCCGGCACAGGTGCACGCGCTGGCCCGGCACTTCGGCTCCCTGCTGCGCCACCCGGTGACCTTCGACGACGGCACGGGCGGCCAGGGTGCGGCCGTCAACCCCGAGCCCGCACCCTGGACCCGTACACACCCCACACCGGGAGCCCGGTCCCGCGCGCTGGCCGCGTACGGCGCGGACGTCTTCGGATTCACGCCGCTGGACACCATCGAGCTGGACCTGCCGGCCGTCGGTCTGAAGGGCATCGCGTGCGTGCTGCCCGAGGCGGTGCCAGCCGGGCGCCGCCACGGCCATCGCGTACACGTCAAGGGCATGCTGCTGTCCGAACAGGCCGAGGAGATCCTGCCCGAGTGGGCCTTCTTCGTCCGTTGCGTCGTCGACGCCGAGAGCCTGCGCCCGACGGCATCCCGCGAGTCCCTGTACGAGGACGACACCCTCGCCGCCGTCCGCGACGCCCTCGCCGAGCGGCTGCGCTCCTGGATCGCCCGAGCCGCAGCCACCGACCCGGACCTGCTGGCACGCTTCCTCCAGGCCCACCACCTGGCCGTGAAGTCGCTCGCGGTGCACGACGACGACATCCTGCGGATGCTGCTGCCCTGGCTGCCGTTCGAGACCACCGACGGGCACACCACCCTCGACGAGTTCGCGCGCACCCACCGCACCGTGCTCGTGACATCGAGCGTCGAGGAGTTCCGGCAGGTCGCCGCGATCGCCTCGGCCGCCGGGCTCGGCGTCGTCAACGGCGGCTACACCTACGACCGTGAACTGGTCCACCGGCTGCCCGAGATCAGGCCCGAGGCCACCGTCGCCGACCTAGACCCCGCCACCCTCACCGCCCACCTCGACCCCGTCGACCGGGAGACGGAACTCGCCGCCGCGGCCTACCTCGCCCAGGCCCGCGACGCCCTCGCCGTCTTCGACTGCGACGTCGCGCTGCGCACCTTCCAGCCCGCCTCCGCCCCTGCCCTCCTCGTCGACAGCCGCGAGGCCCGGCACGAGCGCACCCGCTCCCAGCTCGCCCGCGAGCAGGAGGGCGGCCTGTGGGGCGACATCCTCGGCCATCTGCGCCAGGAGGCCCCGCGGGCCCAACTGATCCTCAACCAGCTCAACCCGCTGGTCCGCACCGCCGTCACCATCGACGAACCCGAGCTCGCCCGCACCAGCGCCGAAGCCCTCTACGGGCAGGCCGCGATGCTGTCCCGGCGCCCGCTGAGGCCCGCCGAATCGAGCCTCATCAATCGCTCCTTCCTCGACCTGCTCGCCCACGCCCTCCGCAAGGACAGCTGACGATGCCGACCGCACCCGTGCCCCATCCCCAGACCACCGACGAACTGCACCAGGCGCTCCAGGAGAACCACCAGCGCCCCTACGGCCGCACCCGCACCGTCACCGCCGAGGAACTCGTCGACGCCGCCGAGCGGTTCGCGGAGCCCGTCCCCCTGGTCCGTGCCCTCCTCGAACTCCAGGAGGCCTACACCTACGGCTCCGAACCCCGGAAGTCGCCTGTCGTCTTCGCCCGCCTGCTCAACCTCTTCGACGAGCAGCCCGACGTCTTCGACGAGCGCCTGCGCCACATGCTGTTCTGGCGGTTCAAGTGGGTGTCCAACGCCCTGCGCGCGCTGCCCGAGATACCGCTGGCCGGCCTGCGCCAATGGCTGACGGAGATGCGCGACCGCTACGAGAAGGCCGGACTCGGCCTTCAGCCCTACTACGGACAGGCCTACCAGCTCGCCGCCCACGTCGGCGAGGACACCACCCTCGCCTACGAGCTGTGGGCGGGCCGCACCCGCACCCGGCTCAGCGACTGCGAAGCCTGCGAGATCTGCGAGTGCGCCCTGCACCACCTCACCGCGGGCGACGACGAGCGGGCGCTGAGCACCTGGGAGCCCGTCCTGGCCGGGAAGTCGTCCTGCCAGGAGGAGCCGGCCCGCTCCCTTTCGTACGCACTGCTGCCCCTGCTGCGCACCGGAAGGACCGACCGGGCACGCGAAGTGCACCTCGCCGGCCACCGCGGCTGCCGCCGCAACCCCTCGATGTCCGGGGAGGTCGGCCGGCACCTGGAGTTCTGCGCGCTGACCGGCAACGAGGCACGCGGCCTGGAACTGCTCGCCGAGAACCGGAACCTGTTCGAAGAGGTCGAATCACCGCTGGACCAACTCGACTTCCTCACCGGCGTGGAAGTCCTCCTCCAGCGCGTCGCACTCCTCGGCCACGACCAACTGCCCGCCGCCGGATACGCGGGCCGTACCTGGACGGTGGCCGGCCTGCGCGCCGAGGTGAAGGGCCGTGCCGACGACCTCGCCGCCCGCTTCGACGCCCGCAACGGAACCACGGCCCACACCGACCGTCGCAGGGCCCGGCTCGACCGCGCTCCGCTGCTGGACGCGCTCGAACTGACCCTGCGCCCCCGCACCCTCGACGACGTGGCCCCTGCCGCCCCGCTCTCCGCGCCCGCCGCCCGAACGGCCACAGACGTCCCTGACGCGTTGCCCGAACTCATCCTGCGGGCAAGAGAGTTGGAGGAGCAGGGGCACCCGGACGCACACGCCTGCTGGGCGCGACTGCGTACGCTCGTCGCCGCCCGCGACCACACCCACCCCGACGACCCGGCCGTGGGCCCGCTCGTACGACTGCGCGCGGACCTGCTGGCCGAAGAGGCGAGCCGGGCCGGTGAGAGGGACGAGTACGCCGATGCCGCCGCTCTCCACGAGGAGGCCGCGGCCCTGTACGACGACGCCGGGGCGCCGGGCCACGCGACGCTCGCCCGCGCCTGCGCCCTGCTCGCCACCGCCGAGATCCCCGCGCCGGGCGCCGACGAGGCCGAGGCGAGGACCGCCGCCCTGACCGCAGCCCACGCCGCCATGGTCCGCCTCCACGAGGAGACCACCGGCCTCGCTCCCTACCAGGAGGCCCGCCTGCTGCGGCTACGGGCGACCACGCTCGGCCTGCGCCTGCAGACCTCGGGCAGCGAGGAGCACTTCGCGCCGGTCCTCGCCGAAGTGGACCTGGTGCAGGAGTTCGCCACCCGCCACGATGTCGCGGGGCAGCTCTCCGGCGCGCTGCTGCTGCGGGCCGGTACCCACGCCATCTCCGGCGACCTGCCCACCGCGGTCACCGAGATCGACGCCCTCCTCGACCGGCTGAAGGCGCACGGCCCCGCCTGGCACCTGCCCCGCACGCTCGGACTGCGCGGCCGGCTCCAACTCGGCCTCCGGGACGCCCAGAGCGCCTACGCGGACCTCACCGAGGGCCTGCGGCTGGCCGCCGACTGGCCGGCCGACGCGGTCGGCACCAGCCGCCTCCACGCTGATCTGGCCCAGGCCTGCATGCACCTGGGCCGCCCCGACGAGGCACTGCGGCACCTGACGCGCTCGGCGGAGGTGGACCTGCGCCGCGGCAGCCGTACGGACGCGTTCTGCGCCTACAGCAACGCGGCCCAGCTCAGCCTCGACCTGGGCCGCGTCGAGGACTGCATCGCTCTGCTCGACTCCCTGCTGGCCGAACCGGACGTCACCGCCGGAGAAGTGGACGACCGGCTCGTCGCCCAACTGCGCCTGACCCGCGCCCGCGCGTTGCAGGAGGGGGACGACCTCAAGGCCGCCACGGCGGAGTTCGTCGCCCTCGCGGCCGAGTCGGCCGGCTGGGACGACGACCCGGGAAGCCACGCCATGATCGCCGCGGAGACGGCCGTACTTCTCGGCCAGGCCGGCGAGTTCGACCGGGCCCGCGAGGTGGTGGACCAGGCGATCGCCGCCCACGCCCGGGCCCCGCGCTACGAGCAGCTCAGCAACTGCCTGCGCGAACTCGCCCGGCTCCAGGCCCAGCGGCAGGGCCCCGACGGCCTGGCCGACGCCCTCGCCCTCCTGGGTGACGCCGACCGGATCGCCGACGAGGCCCGCGCCGCCGCGTACGAGACCCAGGGCCACTCCCTGGACACCGCCCTGGCCTACGAACACGGACGGGTCAACGCCTACGCCGGCGAGTACGAGGCCGCCCTGGCGGCCCTGGAGAAGGCCCTCGCGCTGCTCGGCGAGCCCGGACGGGACGACGACCGCGCCGGAGAATGGGCCGAGTGCGTCCGCCTCGCGGGCGCCGTGGAGGGCCTCTACCTGGAACGCCCCGCCCCCGCCCTCACCCGCCTCGACGCGGCGGTCTCCCGGCTGACCGCCCTGGGCCACACCGAGGAGACCGAGCCGCTGATCTCCCTCGCGGCCCAGCTGCGCGACGAGGAGTGACGCGGCGGTGCCGGGGCGACAGCCCGCCCCGGCACCGGGCCCGCTTCCGTAGGCCGTCGACGAGCCGCCCCGGAGCCGGCGCGGCGCCCGCACGACCTGCCCACGCCGACATCTCGTTCCGGTCGGCTCTCGTCCTCGGCCGGGGCTTCCTGCAGAGGTTCGGGGAGACCCTGGTTGGGTTTGTCCGGGGACGTGGCGTCTCTCGTCATCGAATCCGAGAGCCGCGGATCTCCTGGCCCATTGAGTGCGAGGGCATCCGTGTGCTCACCGCCTGCCGTGTCCTGCACCGCCGCCACCGGCGACCTCGACGTGTCGAAGACGATCCTGCGGTGGCGGAGAGACGTCATATCGCCCAGGTGGGAAGGTCGACGAGGGTGACGACACAGGCCGTGCACATCCAGCCCGGGCCCTGGGAGATCAACAGTACGTGGTCACCGGGAGCCACCTCGCGCGTACGGACCAGGTGCTCCAGGGTGATGAACACGTCGGCGCCGCCCACATGCCCGATGCCCCTGCCGAAGTCCCACGTGGAGCGGTCCATGGTCAGGCCGAGAGGCATCATGACCGAGTACTCGATCATCCGGCCATCCATGTTGATCGGTACGACCTTGGCGATGTCGTCGGCATTCAGGTCGGCGTCGACGAGTGCCCGGCGAATGACGCCGAGATTGAAGAGGGTGAGCTTCTCCAGGGTCTCGGAGAGCGGGGTCTCGGTCTCGCTGTAGCGAGTGGCCCGCTCAGCCATGTCCCCGTCGCTCTCCCGGCCCTCGTCCGGCAACAGTGAGCCGTCACCACGATGCCACCGCTCCAGCTCCGGCAGGATGCCCGAGCTCAGCGACCTGATCTGCGCGAAACCTTCGTCCGCGCTGATCAGGGCCGCGGCGCCGCCGTCAGCGAGGAAGTACGCCTGGCCGAGTCCCGAGTAACGGTTCAGGCCCGTGGCGGTGAAGTTCTCACCCGACGTGAGCAGTACGGTCTCCGCCTGGGCGGCGCCCGTCATCTGGCCGACCGCCACCTCCAGGGCACCCAGCATGCCGTTGCAGCCCTGACGCAGGTACAGCGACGAGACCGGCTCCACCTCCAGCTCGCGCAGGATGTATCCCGGTGGATAGGAGCCTTGAGGGCCCTGGTAATACACACCGCTGTGCACGTGGTCCGTGATGTCTTCCAGTTGCAGCTTCGACCGCTCCATGGCGACGCGCGCGGCGGAGACCGCGAGTTCCACGGCCGGAATGTCGTGCGCCAGGTGGGTCCCGGTCAGCCCGTTCGCGTCCACGGTCTCCTGGCTGATCAGCCCCTGGGCCACAGCCCGCTCGACGGGCTCGAACTCGTGCAGCACGACACCGAGCGAGTCGATGAACACATTGTCAATTCTCATCCGAGGGCCTTTCGATTCCGCCGAGAGTTGAAGATGCGGAGGCAAGGATCCGCTCGATCAAGTGCTCCGCGAGGTCCACCGGTGTGTCGAACTCGAACGCCACACTCGCCGACAGCCTCAGCCCGGTCGCCTCGACGAGGGCCGTGCGCAGTTGCAGAGCGGTGAGCGAGTCGAATCCGAGGTTCTTCAGCGGGGCGTCCGCGGCCACGCTGCCCGGTGCGGTGTGCCCGAGGACGGCACCCGCCCGGTCCCGTACGAGGTCGGTCACCACCGTCTCCCGCTCCGCCCTGCTCATCGCCGCCAGCCGCTGCCGGAGGTCCGTGTTCTCCGCCGGGGTGTCCCGGGCCGTGCGGCGGGTGCCGACGGGCACGAGAGCCCGCAGCACGGAGGCCGCGTCGCCGGTCTCCGCGTCGGCGGTCAGTTGGGCGAAGTCCAGCCGGGACGCGATCACGAGACTGCGCCCGGCCGCCCATGCCGCGTCGAAGAGTCCGAGACCCTGCTCCTTGACGAGCGGATGCGTTCCGCGCAGCACCACCGGCTGCCGGTCCTTCCCGGACGGGCCCGACAGGCTGCTCGCCCCGGCCCACAGACCCCATGCGATCGAGGTGGCGGCGACACCCCGGGAGCGCATGTGGTGGGCGAACGCGTCCAGGAAGGTGTTCGCCGCCGCGTAGTTGGCCTGTCCGGGACCGCCCAGGATGCCGGCCATCGAGGAGAACAGCACGAACTGCCCAACCCCCGCCTCGCGGACCAGTTCGTACAGGTTCACGACCGCGTCCACCTTGGGGCGCAGCACCTTGCTCAGGCGTTCCGCAGTCAGAGACGGGAGGATCCCGTCGTCCGTCGCGCCCGCCGTGTGCACCACGGCGCCGATCCGCCGGTTCGTGAGCAGGCCGGCCAGAGCTTCGCGGTCCGTCACGTCGCAGGCGGCCACCTGGACCCGGGCCCCGAGCTCCGTCAGTTCGGCTTCGAGAACCGCCGCCCGAGGCGCGTCCGGCCCTTGACGGCTCGTCAGCAGCAGGTCCTTCACACCGTGCTCGGTCACCAGGTGACGGGCAACCGCGGAGCCCAGCATGCCCGTCCCGCCGGTGATCAACACCGTACCGTCCAGGCCGACGTCCAGCCTCGGGAGAGCACTGCCCGGTACGAGACGGGCCATCCTCGGGACCCGCGCCGTCCGCCCGCGCAGCGTCCACTGCGGCTCGGTGGAGGACGCCACGCGGTCCAGGGCACGCCAGGTGGGCTTGGCGAGGTCGGTGTCCACGAGCACGAAGCGGTCCGGGTACTCCGACTGCGCGCTGCGGATCAGACCCCAGATGCCGGCCCCCACGAGGTCGAGCGGTGACGCGTCGTCGGACCCGGCCACCGCGGGGACGGCACCACTGGTGAGGAACACCAGCCGGGAGCGGTCGAAGACCGGTGTGTTCACCCAGGCACGGGCTGTCTCCAGGGCACGGACCGTCGTGGCGTGGACGGCGTCCACCAGCTCCTGCCCGGACAGCTCGCCGTACTTCTCCAGGAAGGGGGCCACGACGATGTCGGGGACGTCTCGGCCCCCCTCCACAGCGGCTGTCAACGCCGCCAGGTCCGGGTAGGTCTCCGTGTAGCGTCCCGCCGTCATCAGCGAGGACCGCATGCGCACACGGTCCTCGCCCACGATGGCCCATGTGGCATCGGCGTCGGAGGTGTTCGCCCGCGTGTCCACGGCGGTCCACTCGACGCCGAACACGCTGTCCTGCCGCGCCACGTCCGCGGCCCTGAGCACCTCACGCGCAACGGGTTCGAGCCGCACGGCCGGGACCGAGAGAACAGGGGCTCCAGTGGCGTCGGCGGCGGCCAGCGACACCGAGCCGTCCGGCCCCGGGGAGACACGGGCGCGCAGGATGGAGGCGCCGGACGCGTGCAGCGAGACCTCCCCCCAGGCCCGTACCCGCCAGGATGCGGCGGTCTCGGGCGCGACGCCCTTCATACCCGCCAGGCTGAGCAGGGCCTGCGCCAGCACCGGGTGGAGACCGAACCGTCGAGCCTCCTCACGCAGCGCGTCCGGTACGGAGATCTCCGCGAACACCTCGCTGTCCCGTCGCCACACGCCGTGTACGGCGGAGTGCACGGCCCCGTACTCCAGGCGCAGTTCGGGCTCGGGCATCGGGAGGGCGTCCGCGGGCGGCCAGGCCTCGAGATCCCAGTCCGGCTCGGCTGCCGCCGCGACCAGCTCACCCGTCGCGTGGCAGGTCCAGGGCAGCCCCAGGACGTCGTCGCCGCGCCGGGAGTGCACCAGGACCGTGCGTACGCCGGGCTCCTCACCCTCACCGACCGTGACGCGGACCTGAACGGCGCCGGACGCCGGCATCACGAACGGTGCCTGCGCGGTCAGGGCACGCAGTCGGCCCCTGCCCAGCTGCTCACCGGCCGAGAGGGCCAACTCCGCGGCGAGCCAGTCGAGTTCCCGCTCCGCACCCTCGGTGCCCTCATTTGCCGGCCATGCGGGCTTGCCCGCCGAGAGCCGGCCGGTGAACACCACGGTCTCGGTGCCGGGCAGTTCCACGGCCGCACCCAGCAAGGGATGCGAGGTGGGGACCGCGCCCAGCCCGGACGCACCACGAGAGGTGCCTGATGGTGTGTTGAGCCAGTGGTGGGTGCCTTGGAAGGGGTAGGTGGGGAGGTTGGGGTGGATGGGTGGTGTGGTGGGGCGGAGGGTGATGCCGTGGGTCCATGCGGTGGTGAGGGCGTGGGTGAAGTCGTGTGTGTCGCCGTGGTCGCGGTGGAGTGTGGCGAGGACGGCGGGTTCTTCTGTGGGGTGGTCGAGGGTTTGGAGTGTTTCCTGGGTCGGGAGGGTGAGGACGGGGTGGGGGCTGACTTCGATGTAGGCGGTGATGCCTGTTTGGGCGAGTGTGTGGGTGGCGGTTTGGTAGTCGACGGTGTGGCGGAGGTTTTGGTACCAGTAGTCGGCGTCGAGTTCGGTGCCGTCGACCGGGCCGCCGGTCAGTGAGGAGTAGAAGGGGAGTTCGCCGGTGCGTGGTGTGACGGGTGCGAGTGCTTGGAGGAGTTGGTCGCGTATTGCTTCGACGTGGGAGGAGTGGGAGGCGTAGTCGACGGGGACGCGTCGGAAGCGTGTCTGGTGCTCTTCGCACCAGGTGGCGAGTTGGTCGAGTGCTTGTGCGGGGCCGGAGAGGACGGTGCTGGCGGGGCTGTTGACTGCGGCGATTTCGAGTCCGAGGTGGGTGGCGATGGTTTCGGCTTCGTCGCGTGGTAGTGCCAGGGAGGTCATGCCGCCGTTGCCGGCTATGTGGGTGATGAGTTGTGATCGTAGGGCGACTACGCGTGCGCCGTCGGAGAGGGTGAGTGCGCCGGAGACGGTGGCGGCTGCGATTTCGCCTTGTGAGTGTCCGATGACTGCGGCGGGGTGGATGCCTGTGGCGTGCCATTGTGCGGCGAGGGAGACCATGACGGCCCAGAGTGCGGGCTGGACGACGTCGACGCGGTTGAAGTCGGGTTGGTCTGGTTCGCCGCGTAGTACGGCGAACAGGTCCCAGTCGACGAAGGGTTGGAGTGCCTGGCGGCATTCTTGGAGGCGTTGGGCGAAGGGGCCGTTGTCGTCGAGGAGTTTGACGGCCATGGTGGGCCATTGGGCGCCTTGGCCGGGGAAGATGAGTGCGGGGTTGCCGAGGGGGCGGCCGGTGCCGCGTATGACGCCGGTCTCGGTGTCCGGGTCGGTGTTGGTGTCGGCGAGTGTGCGCAGGCGTGTTATGAGTTCGGTGCGGTTGTTTCCGGTGATGGCGGCGCGGTGTTCGAACATGGTTCGTGTGCCGGCGAGCATGCGTGCTGCGGTGTCGGTCGGCAGGTCCGGGTGGCGTTCCAGGAAGTCAGCGACGCGTTCGGCCTGGGCTCGCAGTGCGCCCTCACCGCGCCCCGACAGCAGCATCGGCAGCATCGTGTCGGGTGTTTGGGGAGCGGCCGTGGGAACGTGCTCGGGGGGTGCTTCCTCCAGGATCAGGTGCGCGTTCGTACCACTGATCCCGAACGACGAGACGCCGGCGCGGCGCGGTGTGCCGGTGCGCGGCCAGGGCTCATTCTCCGTCAGCAGCCGGGCTTGGCCTGTGTCCCAGTCGACGTGGGGTGAGGGTGCGTCGATGTGGAGGGTGCGTGGGAGGGTGTCGTGGCTCATGGCCATGACCATCTTGATGACGCCGGCGACGCCTGCGGCGGCCTGGGTGTGGCCGATGTTGGACTTCACCGAGCCGAGCAGCAGCGGTTCCCCGGCCGGTCGGTCCTGGCCGTAGGTGGCGAGGAGGGCCTGGGCTTCGATGGGGTCGCCGAGGGTGGTGCCGGTGCCGTGTGCTTCGACGGCGGTGATGTCGGCGGGGGTGAGGCCGGCCTGGGCGAGGGCGGTGCGGATGACTCGTTGTTGTGCGGGACCGTTGGGGGCGGTGAGGCCGTTGGAGGCGCCGTCCTGGTTCACGGCGGAGCCTCGTACCACGGCGAGTACGGGGTGTCCGAGCCGTCGTGCGTCCGAGAGTCGTTCCAGCAGGACCAGGCCGACGCCCTCGGCGAAGCCGGTGCCGTTGGCCCCGGCGGCGAACGCCCGACACCTACCGTCGGAGGACAGGGCGCGCTGTCGGCTGAAGGCGGTGAACGTACCGGGGGTCGCGATGACGGTGGCGCCGCCCGCGAGGGCGAGGGAGCACTCGCCCTGCCGCAGTGACTGCGCCGCCAGATGGATCGCCACCAGCGACGACGAACACGCCGTGTCCACCGTGATCGCCGGCCCCAGCAGCCCTAGCAGATACGAGAGCCGACCGGAGATCACACTGGTGGCGTTGCCCGTGAGGAGCATGCCGTCCAGCCCTTCAGGGGCTTCGTGCAGCAGGGTCGAGCCGTACTCCTGGGCGATCGCGCCGACGAACACGCCGGCCGTGCTGTTGCCCAGGGACGTCGGGTCGATGCCCGCGCGCTCGAAGGTCTCCCAGGCCGTCTCCAGCAGCAGCCGCTGCTGCGGATCCATCGTCAGTGCCTCACGCGGCGATATCCCGAAGAACGCTTCGTCGAACCGCCCGGCACCCTCCAGGAAGCCACCGTTGAGGGAATAGGACGTGCCAGGCTTGTCCGGGTCGGGGTCGTACAGGGTGTCCAGGTCCCAGCCGCGGTCGGTGGGGAACTCGCCGATCGCGTCGGTTCCGGACCGCAGCAGCTCCCACAGGTCCTCCGGGCCCGCGACCCCACCGGGCAGGCGGCACCCCATCGCGACGATGGCGATGGGGTCGGCGTCCGTCGTGCCGCTCGCCCGGAGCGTCGGGACGGCCGCCGCCGCTGCCGTGACTCCGTCGCGGCTCTCGGCCAGGTGCTCCGCCAGGACCTGCGGGGTCGGATAGTCGAAGACGACGGTCGGGGCCAGCCGGAGACCGGTCGCGGTGTTGAGGCGGTTGCGCAGCTCGACGGCGGAGAGCGAGTCGAAGCCGACGTCCTTGAACGCGCTGTCGGCGCGTACTGCCTGCGGCGACTCGTGTCCCAGGACCGCTGCGGCGTGTCGGCGCACCACGTCGAGCAGGGCGCGTTCGGCCTCCTGCGACGAGAGTCCGGCGAGCCAGGCGCCGGCGTCCCCCGCGTCACCGGCTTCGCCGGCGGCGGTACGCCGCGTGACAGCGCGGACGAGACCGCTCAGCAGGGTGGGCACCCCGCCGGATCGCCGCCGCAGGGCGGCGTGGTCGAAGCGCGCGGCGACGAAGGCGGCACCTCGGCGGGCGACGGCGGCGTCGAGCAGCGCCAGTCCCTGATCGGCGGCGAGCGGCCGGACGCCGTTGCGGGCGATGCGGACGCGGTCGGTGGCACCCAGATGCTCGGTCAGGCCGCCGTCCTCCCAGAGGCCCCAGGCCACCGCGGTGGCGGGCAGTCCGAGCGAGCGCCGGTGCTCCGCGAGGGCGTCGAGGAAGGCGTTGGCCGCGGCGTAGTTGGCCTGTCCGACGCCGCCGAGCGTGCCGGCGACCGACGAGAACAGGACGAAGTGCGTCAGGTCGGCGTCGCGCGTGAGGTCGTGCAGGTGCAGGGCCGCGTCCACCTTGGGCCGCAACACGGCGTCGACCTGCTCCGGGGACAGACCGGATACCGTCCCGTCGTCGAGGACGCCGGCGCTGTGCACCACGGCGGTCAGGGGCCGGTCGAGGCCGCCGAGCACAGTGGCCAGAGCGTCCCGGTCGGCCACGTCGCACGCTTCGACGGTCACGGACGCGCCCAGGGCGGCGAGTTCGTCGATCAGGTCGGCGGAGCCCTCGGCTGTGGGTCCGCTTCTGCTCAGCAGCAGCAGGTGGCGGGCGCCGTGCGTGGCGACCATGTGCCGGGCGACGAGCCGGCCCAGGCCGGTGGTCCCGCCGGTGACGAGGGTGACGCCCTCGGGATCGAGCGTCCGAGGTTCTCCGAACGCCAGGTCGGCCGCGCGCGTCAGGCGGGGGACCAGCACAAGGCCTGCGCGAACGGCAGTCTGCGGCTCACCGGACGCGACGGCGGCGCGCAGCCCCGCCACGTCCGCGGCGCCGGCCGGGGAGTCCGCCTCGGGGTCCAGGTCGATCAGGACGAGGCGTCCGGGGTGTTCGGCCTGCACAGTCCGGGCGAGACCCCACACGGGGGCCCCTGCCAGGTCGGCCACGCCGGACGCGGGATCGGCCGCCATGGCGCCACGGGTCGCGAGGACGAGACGCGTGGCCTCGTACCGTTCCTCGCGCAACCAGCGCTGCACCTGTGCGAGGGCGGCCTGCACGCGTGCTCGGGCCGCGACCGCGGTGTCGGCGGCTTCCGGCCCGGGACGGTCACAGAGCAGGAGCAGGGTGTCGGGCGCGGGCCCCATGGTGTCCGCCGCCAGGTCCGGCACACCGTGCGCGTCGAAGCCCGCGTCGGTGAGGACGGAGGCGAAACGCGCGGCGTCGGGTCCCACCGCGAGCCATCGGCCCGCGGGCTGCGGCACGGGTGGGGTTGTCACGGGCTTCCACTGCGTGTGCAGCAGCATCTGCCGGACGGTCTCGTCCGCTGCGGATGCCGTTCCTTCCCCCATGGGCCGCGTCGACAAGGTGGTCACGGAGACGACAGGGGCTCCTGCCGGGTCCACGGCGAGCAGCGCGACGCCCTCCGGCTCCGGCCAGGTCAGCCGGACGCGCAGCGTGGTGGCCCCGGAAGCGTGCAGCCGGACACCGCGCCAGGAGAACGGCAGGCTGAGCGGCTGGGACTCGTCCTTGTCCACCTCGCCCAGGACGTCGGGGTGGAGGGCCGCGTCCAGCAACGCCGGGTGCAGACCCCAGTCGTCGGTCCTTTCCCCTTCGGGCAGGGTGATCTCGGCGAAGACCTCCGCGTTCCTGCGCCACACGGCTCGCAGGCCTCGAAACGCGGGGCCGTAGCCGTATCCGGCGTGGGCCATCCGCTCGTAGGCGTCCGCGACGGGCACCGCCTCCGCGCCCTGCGGCGGCCAGGTCGCCAGCGCTTCGGCGGCGTCGGTGTCATCCGGCAGGGCGGGGACCAGGAAGCCGCTGGCATGCCGGGACCACAGCGGGTCGGCCGTCGACTCGGCGCCGCTCTGCGGCGCGGAGTGGACGCTCACCGCACGGCGTCCCGACCCATCCGGCGCCCCGACGGTCACCTGCAGGCTGACGGTCTGCTGGGCCGCGACCACGAGCGGGGCCTCAAGGACCAGTTCTTCCAGGCAGGGAGTGCCCACCTCGTCACCCGCCCGTATCGCGGCCTCGACGAAAGCCGTTCCGGGAAACAGGACGGACCCTCGCACCACGTGGTCGGCCAGCCATGGATGCGTGGCCGTGGAGACCCGCCCGGTGAACACCACACCTTCCTCGTCCGCGCGGTGGATCGCGGCGCCCAGCAGCGGGTGAACGACGGGGCGCAGGCCGAACGACTGCGGGTCGCCGCCTGATGGTGTGTTGAGCCAGTGGTGGGTGCCTTGGAAGGGGTAGGTGGGGAGGTTGGGGTGGATGGGTGGTGTGGTGGGGCGGAGGGTGATGCCGTGGGTCCATGCGGTGGTGAGGGCGTGGGTGAAGTCGTGTGTGTCGCCGTGGTCGCGGTGGAGTGTGGCGAGGACGGCGGGTTCTTCTGTGGGGTGGTCGAGGGTTTGGAGTGTTTCCTGGGTCGGGAGGGTGAGGACGGGGTGGGGGCTGACTTCGATGTAGGCGGTGATGCCTGTTTGGGCGAGTGTGTGGGTGGCGGTTTGGTAGTCGACGGTGTGGCGGAGGTTTTGGTACCAGTAGTCGGCGTCGAGTTCGGTGCCGTCGACCGGGCCGCCGGTCAGTGAGGAGTAGAAGGGGAGTTCGCCGGTGCGTGGTGTGACGGGTGCGAGTGCTTGGAGGAGTTGGTCGCGTATTGCTTCGACGTGGGAGGAGTGGGAGGCGTAGTCGACGGGGACGCGTCGGAAGCGTGTCTGGTGCTCTTCGCACCAGGTGGCGAGTTGGTCGAGTGCTTGTGCGGGGCCGGAGAGGACGGTGCTGGCGGGGCTGTTGACTGCGGCGATTTCGAGTCCGAGGTGGGTGGCGATGGTTTCGGCTTCGTCGCGTGGTAGTGCCAGGGAGGTCATGCCGCCGTTGCCGGCTATGTGGGTGATGAGTTGTGATCGTAGGGCGACTACGCGTGCGCCGTCGGAGAGGGTGAGTGCGCCGGAGACGGTGGCGGCTGCGATTTCGCCTTGTGAGTGTCCGATGACTGCGGCGGGGTGGATGCCTGTGGCGTGCCATTGTGCGGCGAGGGAGACCATGACGGCCCAGAGTGCGGGCTGGACGACGTCGACGCGGTTGAAGTCGGGTTGGTCTGGTTCGCCGCGTAGTACGGCGAACAGGTCCCAGTCGACGAAGGGTTGGAGTGCCTGGCGGCATTCTTGGAGGCGTTGGGCGAAGGGGCCGTTGTCGTCGAGGAGTTTGACGGCCATGGTGGGCCATTGGGCGCCTTGGCCGGGGAAGATGAGTGCGGGGTTGCCGAGGGGGCGGCCGGTGCCGCGTATGACGCCGGTCTCGGTGTCCGGGTCGGTCTGCGTGTCCGCGTCGGTGTCGGCGAGTGTGCGCAGGCGTGTTATGAGTTCGGTGCGGTTGTTTCCGGTGATGGCGGCGCGGTGTTCGAACATGGTTCGTGTGCCGGCGAGCATGCGTGCTGCGGTGTCGGTCGGCAGGTCCGGGTGGCGTTCCAGGAAGTCAGCGACGCGTTCGGCCTGGGCTCGCAGTGCGCCCTCACCGCGCCCCGACAGCAGCATCGGCAGCATCGTGTCGGGTGTTTGGGGAGCGGCCGCGAGTACGTGCTCGGGGGGTGCTTCCTCCAGGATCAGGTGCGCGTTCGTACCACTGGCGCCGAACGACGAGACGCCGGCGCGGCGCGGTGTCCCGGTGCGCGGCCAGGGCTGGGACTCGGTCAGGAGCTGGAGCCGGTCCGTGTGCCAGTCGACGTGGGGTGAGGGTGCGTCGATGTGGAGGGTGCGTGGGAGGGTGTCGTGGCTCATGGCCATGACCATCTTGATGACGCCGGCGACGCCTGCGGCGGCCTGGGTGTGGCCGATGTTGGACTTCACCGAGCCGAGCAGGAGGGGGTTTCCGGCTGGTCGGTCCTGGCCGTAGGTGGCGAGGAGGGCCTGGGCTTCGATGGGGTCGCCGAGGGTGGTGCCGGTGCCGTGTGCTTCGACGGCGGTGATGTCGGCGGGGGTGAGGCCGGCCTGGGCGAGGGCGGTGCGGATGACTCGTTGTTGTGCGGGGCCGTTGGGGGCGGTGAGGCCGTTGGAGGCGCCGTCCTGGTTCACGGCGGAGCCTCGTACCACGGCGAGTACGGGGTGTCCGAGCCGTCGTGCGTCCGAGAGTCGTTCCAGCAGGACCAGGCCGACGCCCTCGGCGAAGCCGGTGCCGTTGGCCCCGGCGGCGAACGCCCGACACCTACCGTCGGCCGAGAGTGCCCCCTGGCGGCTGAACTCCACGAGCGCGCCGGGCGTCGACATGACGGTGGCGCCGCCCGCGAGGGCGAGGGAGCACTCGCCCTGCCGCAGTGACTGCGCCGCCAGATGGATCGCCACCAGCGACGACGAACACGCCGTGTCCACCGTGATCGCCGGCCCCAGCAGCCCCAGCGTGTAGGAGATGCGGCCGGAGGCGACGCTGACGGCCGAACCGTTGCCGAGGTAGCCCTCCAGGTTCTCGGGGGCACGCTCGTGGAGGCCGGGGCCGTAGCCCCCGTGCATCACACCGGCGAAGACACCAGTCCGGCTGCCTTTCAGCGAGACCGGGTCGATGCCCGCGCGCTCGAAGGTCTCCCAGGCCGTCTCCAGCAGCAGCCGCTGCTGCGGATCCATTGCCAGTGCCTCACGCGGCGATATCCCGAAGAACGCCTCGTCGAACCGCCCGGCATCGTCCAGGAACGCACCCTGCCGGGCGGACGACTTTCCACCGCCGCGGCTTTCGTCGTCCAGGAGCCGGTCCAGATCCCAGCCCCGGTCGTCGGGGAGCGGGCCGACCGCGTCGGTTCCCGCCATGAGCAGGTCCCACAGGTCCTTGGGCGTCCGGGTGCCGCCGGGCAGACGGCAGCCCATCGCCACGATGGCGATGGGCTCGTCCGACTGCCCCGTCACAGCCGTTCCCTCAGCGTCCTCCGCATCCTCGGCGCCGGAGCCGTCCTGTGCCAGGCCGTCGAGGTACCGCGCGAGAGCCTGCGGGGTCGGGTAGTCGTAGGCCACAGCGGCCGAGAGACGGTGGCCGGAGGCGGCGGACAGCCGGTCGCGGAGGGTCACGGCGGACAGGGAGGTGAAGCCGAGTTCGTGCAGGGGCCGATCGGCGGTCACCTCCTCGGAGGGCAGACCGAGGACGTCCGCGACCACGGAGCGCACCAGGCCGAGCAGCCCGTGCTGTGCCGTCAGGAGGCCGGCGCCGGCGGACACCGGGGGCACGGCGGGCGTTGTTCCGGTCGGGCTTTCGGCGGCAAGATCGGGGCGGACGTTCACCGACGGATTGACGACGAGCAGCGTTCCGGGCAGCTCGGCCAGCCGCCGACGGGCGGTCTTCCCCGTCGATGTACGCGGGATGCCGTCGACGATGTGGAACTCGTCGGGCACCTTGAAGTAGGAGAGTTCCCGGCGACAGGTCTCCAGAAGCTTGCGGGCGTCGATGCCTCCGGGGCCATCCGGTCCCGGCACCAGGTAGGCGACGGGCACCTCGCCCAGTACGGCGTGGGGCTTGCCCGCCACCGCGGCCTCGGCCACGCCGGGAACCCCGGCCAGAACGCGCTCCACCTCTGCGGGGTGGATGTTCTCGCCGCCGCGGACGATGAGTTCCTTGACCCGGCCGGTGATGGTGAGCAGGCCGGCCGGGTCCTGTCGGCCGAGGTCACCGGTGCGGTACCAGCCGTCCACGAGCACGGCCCGGGTCGCTTCCGGGTCGTTGTGGTAACCGGTCATGGTGGCCGGACTGTGCACCCAGATCTCGCCCTCCTGCCCGGCAGCCACCTCCTCGCCGGTCTGAGGGTCCGTCAGACGCAGTGTCAGGCCGGGCAGCGGGGTGCCGCAGGTGCCCATGACGCGTGGCCCGGTGGGCGCCTGTGTGGTGATGGCGCCTCCGGTCTCGCTGCTGCCGTAGCTGTCCAGGAGGCGGATGCCGAAGGTGTCTTCGAAGGCTTCGTGCAGCGCGGGAGGGCAGGCCGAACCGGCCGCCATGCACACCCGCAGCTCGGGCAGTTCGAGCCCGCGCTCGCGCGCGAGGTCCACCATGCGGTGGTAGGTGGTGGGGGAGCCGACGAGGAAGGAGGCCTGCTGGCTGCGGACGGTCTCCATGATCTCGTCCGGTGCCGAGCCCTCCATGATGTGGGCACAGGCGCCGACGGCCAGCGTGGCGAGGACGCCGATGTTGTGCGAGGCGGCGTGGTACAGCGGCATGGGCCACACGAGGCGGTCGGTCGGGGACAGACCGAGGATCGGCCCGGTGCACGCGGCCGTGGCCCACAGGGACTTGCGCTGGGTCGTGACCACGCCCTTGGGGCGTCCGGTGGTGCCGGACGTGTACAGGATCCAGGCCGTCTCGTCCAGGTCCAGGTCGTCCCGCGCGTCGGCGGGCGGCGCGGTGACGGCGAGGTGCTCGAAGTCTGTGGCACCCGCCATGGGCTCGGCGGCACCGACGACGATCAGGCCGCAGTCCAGGCCGCTGCTCCGAACGGTCCGTACCACCTGGGGTATCTGTGCCGCGCCGCTGATCACCGTGCGGGCGCCGCTGTCGGCCAGGTGGTGGGCGAGCTCGGTGTCGGAGGACCGCGGGTCGACCGGCACGCCGACGGCTCCCGCGCGCGTGACGGCGAGATAACTCTCGACCATCTCGACCCGGTTGCCCATGCGCAGCAGGACGCGGTCGCCGCGGCCGACCCCGAGTGCGGCGAGGTGCCCGGCCAGGAACCGGGTGCGCCGCTCCAGAGCGCCGTAGGTGACGGAACGCCGAGAGTCCTGGAAAGCCCGCTCGTCCGCTCGCTGCGAGGCGTGGTCCGTGAGGATCTGGTGCAGCGGGCGGACAAGTGCGACAGAGGGCTCTTCAGTCACAGCTCGACTTCCAATCACATGGACAATGGACGGACTCTGACAATCCGGGCCGCCATCCTCCAGGCACCGCCGGCACATGGAGCGGCAGAGATCTTTCCCCGACCTTTGGCAAGCAGTATGTCGAGGGGTGCGCTAGGTCTTTTTCTAAACCCGGCAGGGTGATGTCCTCGACGCCGCCTGTCCGGTTCTCGCACTGGCCCGGAACGCAGGGTGAGCGATTCATTCGTCGACGCGGTCCGCCGCGCCGTTCCCACGTTTGTCATCCGGATCACGGGCTGACGGTCCGGCCGTAGGCAGCCTGACTTGACGGCGCGCACACGACGGCTGTGATGGGTGCCAGTGCCAGTGCCAGTGCCAGTGCCAGTGCCAGTGGCACTGGCACTGGCGGTGCCGAATGTGGAAGTGGAACGGGTGGGCGTGCGGCGGGGGTTGTTCACCGCGCACGCCATGCCGGTCGGCTGAAAGCATCCGGGCGGAGTCCGGGGAGACGGCCGCTCATGAGCACGGTCACGGACCACCGCACCATGGCTTCGCGCAGGGCGCGCAGGGTCTCGTCATCACAGGCCCGGCTCTGTCGGCCGACGGCGCCGACTGTGGCACCGTCGTATCACGGTGCCCTGCCCGCCCTCGTCCTGGACGTACGCGGCGCGGCGGATGCGGCGGCCGCTCGCACCGGTGACGGACCGGTACATGCGGCTTGACGTGCGGCCTCCTGGAGTCGGGCCGCTCGGGTCAGGGCGTCCACCGACGTGCGGTACGCCGCGTTCGGTCCGCTGCCGGAAACGCCGCTCGACAGGGTGATCCGCGCAGCAGTGCCTGCCGGTTTCGGTCCCGCTCAACGGACCGGCTCACCGGCCCGGCCGGCGGCGGCCGAAGATCTTGGTCATGGTGCCCGACCGGTACAGGGTGACCTGGGTGATCACCTGCAGCAGGATCCACGACACCGCGTACAGGACGCCGTCCAGCGCGGGCACGGTGTCGACGGGCAGGGTGTAGGCCATCGCCACCCGCAGCAGCGCGTCACAGAACAGGCCCACGCTCCACAGCACCGTCAGACCGCGCCACACTCCTCTGAAGGACGCATCCGTTTCCCACAGGTGCTCCAGCAACGTCGCCCGGCCCGGCAGCAGAGAGCGCAACGCCTGGTAGGTGAAAGGGCGTGCGGTGAACAGAGTGATCAGCAGCCACAGTCCGGCCAGCGCGGTGAACAGGCCGTTGCGTGCGAGCGCGAGGCGCGGGTCCGCGGTCAGCAGCGAGCCCAGCGCGCTCACCAGCAGCAGCGCGATGGTGAACACCCCGAGGGCGTCCAGCCTGCGATGACGTATCGCGGAGTGGAGCGTGTGCAGGGCGGGTGCCGAGCCGCCCAGCAGCAGCGCCGTGATCTCTCCCACGCCGACCGCGCGGAGCGCGTAGTAGAGCCCGACGGGCAACACGATGTCGCAGACCACGGGGACGACGAAACCCCATGAGGAGGACGGGCGTTCGGCCGCGGTGGGGACAGCGGCCGCGGGTTCGGAGCTGGGTGTGGGGGAAACCATGGCACTCCTGAGGCGTGGCCGGCGGGCCCTTGCCGGCCGGTGTCGGGTCCTACGCGGGCTGGGTGCAGCGGTCGAAGGCGTTCGACACCTCGTGGGCACACCGATCCAGGTCCATCGCCACGACCCGCAGGTGCTGGCACACGACGCCGTCGATGGCTCCGCGGATGACCAGGGCCATGGTGAAACAGTCGAAACTGCCGAACTCTCCGGCTCTGCGGCCCTGTTCGAGCAGGGTGACCAGCCGATCGACGGACATGATGCTGCGCTCGATGTTGTCCAGGCCGGTGATGTGCCGGTCGCGGATCATCCCGATGATCTCGGTCAACGCCCGGGCGTACAACGGGTAGCGGGCGATGAAGTCGAAGTTCGACCTGATGTACGCGGTGAGCTTGCCGCGGTAGGTTTTCTCGTCCTCCATGCGCGCGGCCGCCAGCGTGTCGGCCTTCACGACGACCGTGTGAGCCACTTCGGCGAAGAGTTCGGGCTTACCGGAGAAATGATAGGAGATCATTCCGGTGCTGCTGAGTTTCGCCTGCTGGGAGATCTTGTTGAACGATGTCTTCGCATAACCGGTTTCGGCGAGCGTTTCGATAGCCGCCTGAACTATCTGGGCACGTCGTGCGTTCTGCGTGAATGTGCGGGTGTTCACCCTGTCTTTGTTGGCCGTCATGGTGTCAGATTAACCAGATCATGATCAAGATTTTCCTAGCGTTCGAGAATTCCGTGGCCGGGCCTCGCCGTACGGCACTCGGTCAGCGCACCACGGTCCGCCGCGCCGTGGCGGCGACGGTGTCCACGAGTGTCATCGCCGCGACCGACTCCGAGCCCGGCTCCGCGTCGTTGCCGCCGTCCCCGCGCAGGGCTCTGGCGAACTCCGCGAGCAGAAGCATCAGTTGGTCGGCGGCGGGCAGGGCGAGCCGCTCCTCGCGGTCCTGTTCCTCCAGCACCAGTTGCGGCTGATGGGTGGGCGGAGGGGTGAACGCCCGCGTCGCGGTCAGCCGCGCCCGGTCGCCCCACAGCGTGTACGTGGAGGCGTAGGCGTGCTCGAAGCCGAACGCCACCTCGACCAGCACTCCGGACGGCGAGACCAGCAGTACCTGCCCGGACAGGTCGAGTCCGTCCGAGGCCCGGGTGCGCAACGTCGCCCCCGCCACCTCAAGGCCCGGACCGAGCAGCAGCGAGGCGGCCCGCAGCGGATACACGCCGACGTCGAGCAGTGCGCCGCCGCCCAGCCCCACGTCGTAGCGGATGTCGTCCTCCGGCAGCGGAGGGATGCAGAACGCCGCCTGCAGGGAGGCCAGTTGTCCCAGCCGGCCGCTCTCGGCCAGCTCGCGCACCCGCGCATGCTGCGGATGGTGGAGGAACATGAAGTTCTCCCGCAGCACCAGACTCCGCTCCGCGGCCAGCGCGTACAGGTCACGCGCCTCGGCGGCGTTCACCCCGATCGGTTTCTCCACCAGCACGTGCTTGCCCGCACGCAACGCCCGCTCGGCCCACCGGTGGTGCAGGGCCGTCGGCGTCGACACGTACACCGCGTCCACGTCCGGCCGTTCGAGCAGCGCCTCGGCATCCTCCTCGGCCACGCACCCGAACTGCTCCGCGAACCGGACCGCCTTCTTCGCCGTGCGCCCGGCGACGGCCACCAGGTCCCATTCCGGCATGCGCGCCACCGTGGGCAGCACCCGCCGCCAGGCGATCGACGACGTACCCAGCGCTCCCAGACGCAGCGGCCGCGCCCCCGCCGTCGTCACAGCGACCTCAGCGCGGTGATCAGCGTCCGTGCCTGCACATTCAGGTGGTGGCTGTAGCGCAGCAGTTCGTCCACCTGCCGCGGAGACACCCACTGGAACTCGTCCGACACCACGGGCACCTCGTCCTCGACCTCGATGATCACGTAGTGGCTCAGGGCGTTCAGGAAACGCCCGCCCTCCTCCGACAGCAGCACGTCGTACACGGCTCCGGCGCGCCGCGCGCGCACCTCTTCCAGGTAGGGGGGCCAGGAGGCGGGTGGGAGATGGGCGTAGTTCTCGGCCGTGCACTGCACCGTCGGGCCCAGCTCGACCACCGACAGGAACCCGGCCTCCGCGCGTGCCCGCAGCAGAACGTGCGGTACGCCCTTCACCCGCCGCACGAACAGTGCCGCCAGGCCCGTTCCGTGCGGCTCCAGCAGCGGCTGGGACCACGCCGCGACCTCGCGGCGGCCGGAGGACACGTCCACCGCCACGACACTGAAGTGGTGCCCGCGCACATGGGACACGGTGTTGGGGTCGCGGCGCCAGCCGCTGGTGTCCGCCAGCCCGATCGGGGTGACGCTGACCTCGTGCTCGGCCCGCCGACGCGTGATCCAGCTGCGGATCTCGGTGTCCGTGTGCAGCGATCCGGCCGCCCCGGTGACGTCGGTCCGCCAGTCCGGCAGACACGACAGCACCGTACGGGCGTCCATGTTGACGACGTTGTCCTGGCGCAGCAGCGCATTGACCTGCCGGAGAGTCAACCAGGCGAAGTCCTCGCCCGCCTCGACCTCCGGACCGACCCGTACGATCATGTTCCGGTTCCGCTTGTGCAGAAACCACGAGCCCTGCTCCGACTGGAGCACGTCGGCCACCACCGACCCCGGCGCGGGACGACGGAAACAGTCCAGATACTTCACGGCCGAACCGCCGTGCACCCTCAGATAGTTGCTTTTCGTCGCCTGCACCGTCGGCGACAGCTGCATCCCGTTGATGTTTCCCGGCTCCGACTTCGCCTGCATCAGCAGATGGGGAATTCCGTCGAATTCACGCAGCGCGATGCCGAGGATCCCGATTTCCGGCTGATCGATGATCGGCTGCTCCCAGGCGGGCACCGGCCCGAAGTCCGAGCGGACCCGCAGCCCGTGCACCGAGAAGAAACGACCGCTCGCATGCCGCAGGTCACCGGTCCGCTGCTCGAACCGCCAGCCGTCCAGCTCCGCGAACGGCACCCGTTCGACCCGCTGCGGTTGCGTACGGCGCCGGTCCTCCAGCCACGCCGCGAGTTCCACGTCGCTCATCACACCGTCCGCGACGGCCGCCGCGGACGCTGCCAGCGCCGCGAGGGTGGCGGCCTTCTGGCCGCGCGACGGCGAAGGCGCGGTTGTCGGACTCATCGGTCTGCCCTTCTCTCGGTCCAGGAGCGTGGCCCACGCGCCCTTCGGCTGCGGGGTGCCACCATCCGCATCCGCACCCGGAGGACACGGGAGCCGAACGCGGCCCTCCAGACTGCACGCTCGGATTCGAGGATTCGCCTAGAGTGCGCCCCCTTGCGGGCCGCCGGTCCACTGGCTATGACCCGCCGCGGGCCCCCGGGCGGCCACGGGCAGAACCCTCCCGGTCACCGTCCCCGCCCAGCCCAGGGCGTGCCTAGAGATTCCCCTAGAGCGTTTCCCCGGACTGCCGGACGCCCCCTGGCCGCGTGCGAATGTGTGAGCCACCCCCGCCCCTCGCCCCTGGTGTTTGGAGTGCCATCGATGAACGAGCCGGTGCCCACCGACGTACGGAACACCGCTTCGGGCCACGAGCCCGTGGCCGTCGTCGGCCTCGCGTGCCGGCTGCCCGGAGCCGACGGTCCGGCCGCGTACTGGGCCCTGCTCACCGAGGGCCGCAGCGCCGTCACCGACACGCCACAGGACCGGCGCGAGGGCGTGCCCGCCGACGGCTGGCCCACTCCGCACGGCGGCACCGCACCCCTGCGCGGGGGATACGTCTCGGCCCCCGCCGACTTCGACGCCGCGTTCTTCGGTATCTCGCCCCGCGAGGCCGACGCGATGGATCCGCAGGCCCGCCTCGCCCTCGAACTGGGCTGGGAGGCGCTGGAGCACGCCAAGATCCCCGTCGCCTCCGTCCCGCGCGCCACGGCCGTCCACCTCGGCGCCGATGCGTGCGACTACGCCGATGTCGTCCGCAACTCCGGACAACAGCCCGGACACCACACCCTCACAGGCCTCAACCGCTCCCTGATCGCCAACCGGCTCTCGTACGCGCTCGGCGTCAGCGGCCCCAGCTTGACCGTCGACAGCGCGCAGTCGTCCTCCCTCGTCGCCGTCCAGCTCGCCTGCGACAGCCTGCGCACCGGAGACTGTGAACTCGCTCTGGCCGGCGGCGTGCACCTCAACCTCAGCCCCGAAAGCTCCCTGGCCGCCGCCCAGTTCGGCGCACTCTCCCCGGACGGCGCCTGCCACACCTTCGACGCCGCAGCCAACGGCTACGTCCGCGGCGAAGGGGGCGGCGTCGTCGTCCTCAAGCTTCTCTCCCGTGCCCTCGCCGACGGCGACGACGTGTACGCCGTCATCCGCGGCGGCGCCCTCAACAACGACGGCACGGGCGCCGCCCTCACCACCCCGGACGCCGACGCCCAGGCCGCCGTTCTGCGCGCGGCCTGCTCCCGCGCCGGTGTCGACCCCGGCGACATCGGCTACGTCGAACTGCACGGCACCGGAACCCGCGTCGGCGACCCCGTCGAGGCCACCGCCCTCGGCGCGGTCCTCGGTACCGCCGAAGGCCGCCGCGCCCCGCTCGCCGTCGGCTCCGTGAAGACCAACATCGGTCACCTCGAAGGCGCGGCCGGAATCGCCGGACTCCTCAAGACGGTCCTGTGCCTGGCGCACGGCCGGCTCGTGCCCAGCCTCAACCACCACGAGCCGAACCCCGCCATCGACCTCGACCGCCTCGGCCTGCGCGTCCAGCGCGAGACCGGCGTCTGGACCCCGGCCACCCCCGGAACCCCCCTGCTCGCGGGCGTCTCCTCCTTCGGCATGGGCGGCACCAACGCCCACCTCGTTCTCGAACAGGCTCCGCCCACCGAGGCCGCGAAGACCACGAAGAACGTGAAGACGACGAAGAGCGCAAAGGCTGCGAAGGCCGCGCAACAGCCGCCCCGGACCACTCCGGTAACCATTCCCTGGCTGCTGTCCGCCCGTACCCCCGACGCACTGCGCGCCCAGGCCGACCGCCTCGCCTCGCACGTCCGTGACACCGGAGCCGACGCCGTCGACACCGCGTGGTCCCTGCTCACCACCCGCACGCCCCTCACCCACCGCGCCCTCGCCGTCGCCGCGGACACCGACACTCTGCTCGACGCCGTCGCCACCGCCGTTCCCGCGGGCCCCGTCGACGGCGACGTGCAGCGGCCCGTCTTCGTCTTCCCCGGCCAGGGCAGCCAGTGGGCCGGCATGGCCGCCGGACTCCTCACCGACTCACCCGCCTTCGCAACCCGCCTCGCCGAGTGTGCGAACGCCCTCGCCCCGCACGTGGACTGGGACCTCGAAGCCGTCCTGCGTGGCGACGCGGACGCCCCGTCCCTGGACCGCTCCGACGTCGTCCAGCCCGCCCTGTGGGCCGTCATGGTGTCCCTGGCCGCCGCATGGCGGGCCCACGGCGTGCACCCCGCCGCCGTCGTCGGCCACTCCCAGGGCGAGATCGCCGCCGCCTGCGTCGCCGGAGCGCTCAGCCTGGAGGACGCCGCGCGCGTCGTCGCCCTGCGCAGCCAGATCCTCGTTCCCCTCGAAGGCCGCAGCGGCATGGTCTCGCTCGGCCTCTCCGAGGAGGCCACCCGCCGCTTCACCGAGCAGTGGGGCGACCGCGTCACCATCGCCGCCCTCAACGGTCCCTCCTCCACGGTCGTCTCGGCCGACATCGACACCGTCGACGACATCCTCGCCACCGCCGCACGGCAGGACGTCCGCGCCGCCCGCGTCGGAATCGACTACGCCTCCCACTCCCCGCACGTCGAACCCGTCCGCGAGGAGATGCTCGACCTTCTCGCCCCCGTCACCCCGCGCCGCCCCGAGGTGCCCTTCTTCTCCACCGTCACCGGCGACTGGCTCGACGGCGCCGCCACGGACGCCCGGTACTGGTACGACAACCTTCGCAAGCCCGTCCTCCTCGAACCCGCCGTACGTGCCCTGACACTTGCGGGCCACGGAGCCTTCGTCGAGGTCAGCCCGCACCCCGTGCTCACCGCGCCGGTCCAGGCGACCGTCGAGGCCGCCGCCGGCCCCCGGCACGCCGTCGTCACCGGTACCCTGCGCCGCGGCGACGGCGGCACCGCCCGCCTCCAGACCTCCGTGGGCGCCCTGTGGGGCGCAGGCGCCGACGTCGACTGGAGCCCCGTCTTCACGGGCCTCGCCCCCCGCCGCGTCACCCTGCCCACCTACGCCTTCCAGCGCCGCCGCCACTGGGTCACCGGCACCCCCGTGACCGCCCCGGCGCGGGCCACGGACACTGCCGCCGAGCCGGCCCCGCAATCGCCCCCGCAACCGGTCGGCGAGTCTGCCACCGCACTCGATGCCGCCGGGGCGCTGCGCCTGGTCCGGGAGAGCGCCGCGGTGGTCCTCGGCCACCCGGGTCCCGCCGCGGTGGACCCCCTCAGTTCGTTCAAGGATCTCGGTGTCGACTCCGTCACCGCCGTCGAGCTGCGCGACCGCCTCAACACCCTCGCCGGTGCCCACCTGCCCGCGACCGCCGTCTACGAGTACCCGACGCCCGCCCGGCTCGCCGAGCACCTGAGCACCCCCACGCCCGCCGACGCGGCGCCTCTCACCCGCCGCCCCGCCGCCGACGAACCGATCGCCATCGTGTCCATGGGGTGCCGCTTCCCCGGCGGCGTCCGTGACCCCGAGGACCTGTGGCGCCTGGTCCGTGACGAGACCGACGCCGTTTCCGCCTTCCCCGCCGACCGCGGCTGGGACCTCGACGCGCTCTACGACCCCGATCCGGACCGCACCGGCACCAGCTATGTCCGCGAGGGCGGGTTCCTGCACGACGCGGCCGAGTTCGACGCCGGGTTCTTCGGTATCTCGCCGCGTGAGGCGACCGCGATGGACCCGCAGCAGCGGCTCCTCCTGGAGACCACCTGGGAGACCGTCGAACGCGCGGGCCTCGACCCCCGCGCCCTCCACGCGACCGACACCGGCGTCTTCGTCGGCGCCACCGCCCCCGAGTACGGCCCTCGCCTCCACGAGGCGACCGAGGCCGTCGAGGGCCACGTCCTCACCGGTACGACCGCCAGTGTCGCGTCCGGGCGCATCGCCTATGTCCTGGGTCTGGAGGGTCCGGCGGTCACCGTCGACACGGCCTGTTCCTCGTCCCTGGTCGCACTGCACCTCGCGGCACGGTCCCTGCGCGCAGGGGAGTGCTCCCTCGCCGTCGCCGCGGGCGCGACCGTGATGTCAGGCCCGGGGATGTTCGTCGAGTTCAGCCGGCAGCGCGGCCTTGCCGCCGATGGCCGCTGCAAGCCCTTCGCCGCCGGAGCGGACGGCACCGGTTGGGCCGAGGGTGTGGGTGTGCTGTTGCTTGAGCGGTTGTCGGATGCGCGGGCCAATGGTCATCAGGTGTTGGCGGTGGTGCGTGGTTCGGCGATCAATCAGGACGGTGCCTCCAACGGTCTCACTGCCCCCAACGGCCGTTCCCAGCAGCGGGTGATTCGGGCGGCGTTGGCTGATGCGGGGTTGTCGGCTGCGGATGTGGATGTGGTGGAGGCGCACGGTACGGGGACGAAGTTGGGTGACCCGATCGAGGCGCAGGCGTTGTTGGCGACTTATGGGCAGGAGCGGGCCGGGGATGGGCCGTTGTGGCTGGGGTCGGTGAAGTCCAACATCGGTCACACACAGGCCGCCGCCGGGGTCGGCGGTGTCATCAAGATGGTTCAGGCCATGAGACACGGCACCCTGCCCAAGTCCCTGCACGCCGAGGCTCCCTCCACGCTGGTCGACTGGTCGTCGGGTGCGGTGGAGTTGCTGGGACAGGCGCGGGAGTGGGAGGAGAGTGACGGGCGGCCGCGTCGGGCGGGTGTCTCGTCGTTCGGTGTGAGCGGTACGAATGCGCACGTGATCCTCGAAGAGGCCGGTCGCCTGGATGCGGAGGAACCGGCACGGGCTGTCGTCGACCGGTCGGGCGCGGCCGTTCCGTGGCTGGTCTCGGCTCGTTCGGAGAAGGCTCTGCGTGCTCAGGCGGCGCAGTTGGCTGCCCACTTGGAGAGCACGGACGCCGACCTGGTCGACATAGCGCACTCCCTGCTGGCGGGTCGTGCCGCGCTGGAGGAGCGGGCCGTCGCGGTCGGTGCCGACCGGGAGAGCCTCGCGGCTTCACTGCGTGCTCTGGCCGCCGGAACCGACGACACAGGTCTGACCCGGGGCACTGCCCGGAATGCCGGTGACGCGGTGTTTGTGTTTCCGGGGCAGGGGTCGCAGTGGGTGGGGATGGCGGTGGGGTTGTTGGATTCCTCGCCGGTGTTCGCGGCTCGGTTCGGGGAGTGTGGGGCTGCTCTGGAGGGGTTTGTTGAGTGGTCGTTGGTGGATGTGGTGCGGGGGGTGGGGGGTGCGCCTGGGTTGGACCGGGTGGATGTGGTGCAGCCGGTGTTGTGGGCGGTGATGGTGTCCCTGGCCGCGTTGTGGGAGTCGTTCGGGGTGCGGCCTGCTGCTGTGGTGGGGCATTCGCAGGGTGAGATCGCTGCCGCGGTGGTGGCTGGTGCGTTGTCGTTGGTGGATGGTGCGCGGGTGGTGGCGTTGCGTTCGCGGGCGATTGTGGCGTTGGCGGGGCGTGGGGGGATGGTGTCGGTCGCCCTTGACGCGCAGGGTGCGGCTGGGTTGGCGGGGCGTTGGCCGGGTCGGGTGTCGGTGGCGGCGGTGAACGGTCCGGTGTCCACAGTGGTGTCGGGTGACGCGGACGCACTCGACGAACTGGTGGCGTTCGCTGCATCCACGGGTGTTCGGGTGCGGCGGATCGAGGTGGATTATGCGTCGCATTCGTCTCATGTGGAGTTGATCGAGGGGGAGTTGGCGGAGGTTTTGGCGCCGGTGGTGGCGTTGGAGCCGTCTGTTCCTTTCCTGTCGACGGTGACGGGTGAGTGGATTGATTCGGCGGAGACGGACGCGGGGTACTGGTACCGGAATCTGCGGCAGACGGTGTGTCTGGAGCCCGCGGTGCGGCGGCTCCTCGCGGAGGGGCACGGCGCTTTCCTGGAGATGAGTCCGCACCCGGTGCTGACGGTGCCGGTGACGGAGACCGTCGAGGCGGCCGGCGCGGACGCGGTCGTGGTGGGTTCACTGCGCCGTGGTGAGGGCGGTCTGGAGCGCTTCCATCTCTCCCTGGCCCAGGCGTGGGCGCATGGTGTCTCCGTGGACTGGACGCCGGCTTTCGAGGGGCTGTCCCCGCGCCGGGTGGACCTGCCGACCTATGCCTTCCAGCGCAGCCGGTTCTGGCTGGACGTGCCGAAGGCCAAGGCCCAGGGCGGCACGGATCCGGTGGAGGACGAGTTCTGGCGGACCGTCGAGGAAGGCGACCTGAAGGAGCTGGCGGGCACGCTCGGTATCGAGGACGGGCTGGAGTCCGTGGTGCCGGCCCTGGCCGCCTGGCGAAACACACGCCGTCAGCAGGGACGGGTCGACGGTTGGCGGCACCGCGTGGAGTGGCGTGCGCTGCCTGCTCTGGCCCGCACCGCCACCGACGGAACCTGGCTGCTCGCCGTCCCGGCGCCGCTCGCGGACGACGAGTCGGTCACCGAGACCGTGGCCGCACTGGAGGCCCGCGGCGCCCACGCGGCCGTCGTGATCGTCGACGCCGACCACCTGAGCCGGGCCGGCCTGGGCGCCCTGCTCACACCTGCCGCCGAGTCCGTCGGCGTCGCGTTCACCGGGGTCCTCTCGCTGCTGGCGCTCGACGAGCGGCCGCACCCGCAGTGGGCAGCGGTGCCGCTGGGGCTGGCCGCAACCCTCACGCTCGTACAGGCACTCGGCGACACGGGCATCGAGGCGCCCCTGTGGTGCGTGACCCGTGGAGCCGTGGGGTGTGACCGTGACGACGCGCCGACGGCACCCGCGCAGGCCGGTGTCTGGGGCCTCGGCCGGGCCGCCGCCCTGGAGCACCCCAAGCGATGGGGCGGTCTCGTCGACCTGCCCGCGACCGGCCCGGACCGCGGCGTCGACCTGCTGCTCGACGTCATCGCCGCGGGCACGCAGGAGGACCAGGTGGCCCTGCGGGGCGGCACGGCGTACGGCCGCAGGCTCGTGCAGGCGGCCACCGCTGGCAAGGCGGCCGCACGGGACTGGAAGCCTCGCGGCACCGTCCTTGTCACCGGCGGCACCGGCGCGCTCGGCGCCCACGTGACCCGCTGGCTGGCCGCGCGTGGCGCCGAACACCTCGTCCTCACCGGTCGGCGCGGCGAGGGCCGGCACCTCGCCGACCTGCGGCGCGAACTCACGCCGTACGGCACCCGGCTCACCGTGGCAGCCTGCGACACCGCCGACCGCGAGGCACTCGCCGACCTGGTCACCCGCCTTGCCGACGAGGGCAGCCCCGTGCGCTCCGTCGTGCACGCGGCAGGAGTGAGCGTCCTCGGCCCGGTCGCGGAGACCGACGTCGAGGACCTCGCCGCGACCCTCTCCGGCAAGGTCCTCGGCGCCGACCACCTTGACGACGTACTGGACGCCGCCCAATTGGACGCAGTCGTCTACTTCTCGTCGATCTCCGGCACCTGGGGAGTCGCCGACCACGCCGCCTACGGCGCGGCCAACGCGATCCTGGACGCCCGCGCCGAACGCCGTCGAGCCGACGGCGCCCCCGTGCTCTCCGTCGCCTGGGGCCCCTGGGCAGGCGGAGGCATGATCGCCGAGACCGTCCAGGACGACCTGCGCCGCCGGGGCGTCCCCGTCATCGAACCGGCCGCCGCGATCATCGGCCTGCAGCAGGCGCTGGACCACGACGACACGGCCGTCGCAGTCGCCGACGTCGACTGGCGCCGGTTCGCCGAGGTCTTCACCTCCGTGCGCGGCAGCGCCCTGCTCACCGAACTGTCCGGCCTCCGCCCCGCGCAGCCGGACGCGGAGACCGGCCGGGACGGGAACGACGGTACCTCCGCCGCGCTGCGCGAGATCGGCGGCCTCGAACCGGCACGCCGCGCCGCCGCCCTGCGCACCCTGGTCAGCACACATGCGGCTGCCGCGCTGGGACACGCCGACGCCGGAGTGGTCAGCGCCGAGGCCGCCTTCAAGGAGCTGGGCTTCGACTCCCTCACCGCCGTCGCCCTCCGCGACCGGCTGCAACGGGCCACCGGCCTGAAACTCCCCACCACCGTCGTCTTCGACCACCCCAGCATCTCCGCCCTCGCCGTCCATCTCGACGACCGTGCGTTCGGCGGCGGGCAAGGGGATCACCCGGCCCCGGCACTGTCGGCGGACGGCGTCCGCGCGCCCGGCAGCGGTGACGCCCCCGAGGACGACGCGATCGCGATCGTCTCGATGGGCTGTCGCTTCCCCGGCGGTGTCCGTACACCCGAGGACTTCTGGCGCCTGGTCACCGACGGCGTGGACGCCATCACCCCGCTGCCCACCGACCGCGGCTGGGACCTCGACGCGCTCTACGACCCGGACCCCGACCGCACCGGCACCAGCTACGTCCGTGACAGCGGCTTCCTGGAGGGCGCGGCCGGGTTCGACGCCGGGTTCTTCGGTATCTCGCCGCGTGAGGCGATCGCGATGGACCCGCAGCAGCGGCTCCTGCTGGAGACCACCTGGGAGACCCTGGAACGCGCGGGCATCGACCCGAAAGGCCTGCGGGGCAGCGACACCGGTGTCTACGTCGGTCTCACCGACCAGGAGTACGCCACTCAGTTGCGCGCCGCGTCCGGCGACAACGAGGGATACCTCGCCACCGGCGCTGCAGCGAGCGTGGCGTCCGGGCGCATCGCCTATGTCCTGGGTCTGGAGGGTCCGGCGGTCACCGTCGACACGGCCTGTTCCTCGTCCCTGGTCGCCCTGCACCTCGCGGTCCGCGCCCTGCGCGCAGGGGAGTGCCGCCTCGCGGTGGCCGGCGCCGCCACCGTGATGTCGGGACCGGGCGCGTTCGTCGCCTTCAGCCGCCAGAGGGCCCTCGCCCCCGACGGCCGCTGCAAGCCCTTCGCGGCCGACGCGGACGGCTTCGCGCTTTCCGAGGGTGTGGGTGTGTTGTTGCTTGAGCGGTTGTCGGACGCGCGGGCCAATGGGCATCAGGTGTTGGCGGTGGTGCGTGGTTCGGCGATCAATCAGGACGGTGCGTCGAACGGTCTGACGGCTCCGAATGGTCCTTCGCAGCAGCGGGTGATTCGGGCGGCGTTGGTGGATGCGGGGTTGTCGGCTGCGGATGTGGATGTGGTGGAGGCGCACGGTACGGGGACGAAGTTGGGTGACCCGATCGAGGCGCAGGCGTTGTTGGCGACCTATGGTCAGGAGCGGGCCGGGGATAGGCCGCTGTGGCTGGGGTCGGTGAAGTCCAACATCGGTCACACGCAGGCCGCTTCGGGTATGGCCGGTGTCATCAAGATGGTCCAGGCGATGCGACACGGCACCCTGCCCAAGTCCCTGCGAGCGGACCGGCCTTCCCCGATCGTGGATTGGTCGGCGGGTGCGGTGGAGTTGTTGGAACAGGCGCGGGAGTGGGGGGAGAGCGACGGCCGGCCGCGTCGGGCAGGGGTGTCGTCGTTCGGTATCAGCGGTACCAACGCTCACGTCGTCCTGGAAGGGGTGGCTGAGTCCTCCGTTGCCGCGGAAAGGTCCGGGAGCGTCGGTGTCGTCCCGCCTTGGCTTCTTTCCGCCCGGACTCCGGCCGCGCTGGCGGAACAGGAGTTCAGGCTCGCGGAGTTCACCGCGGCCGGTTCTCTCGATCCGGTGGATGTGGCCTGGTCGTTGTGGCGATCCCGGTCGGTGTTCGAGTGCCGGTCGGTGATGGTGGCGGGTGAGCCGGTGTCGTCAGGGGCGGCGCTGAGTGCGGCTGCTTCCGCGGTGTTTGTGTTTCCGGGGCAGGGGTCGCAGTGGGTGGGGATGGCGGTGGGGTTGTTGGATGCTTCGCCGGTGTTCGCGGCTCGGTTTGGGGAGTGTGGGGCTGCTCTGGAGGGGTTTGTTGAGTGGTCGTTGGTGGATGTGGTGCGGGGGGTGGGGGGTGCGCCTGGGTTGGACCGGGTGGATGTGGTGCAGCCGGTGTTGTGGGCGGTGATGGTGTCGTTGGCTGCGTTGTGGGAGTCGTTCGGGGTGCGGCCTGCTGCTGTGGTGGGGCATTCGCAGGGTGAGATCGCTGCCGCGGTGGTGGCTGGTGCGTTGTCGTTGGTTGATGGTGCGCGGGTGGTGGCGTTGCGTTCGCGGGCGATTGTGGCGTTGGCGGGGCGTGGGGGGATGGTGTCGGTCGCCCTTGACGCTGAGGGTGCGGCTGGGTTGGCGGGGCGTTGGCCGGGTCGGGTGTCGGTTGCGGCGGTGAACGGCCCGGTGTCCACGGTGGTGTCGGGTGATGCGGACGCGCTGGATGAACTGGTGGCGTTCGCGCAGGAGTCGGGTGTTCGGGTGCGGCGGATCGAGGTGGATTATGCGTCGCATTCGTCTCATGTGGAGTTGATCGAGGGGGAGTTGGCGGAGGTTTTGGCGCCGGTGGTGGCGTTGGAGCCGTCCGTTCCTTTCCTGTCGACGGTGACGGGTGAGTGGATTGATTCGGCGGAGACGGACGCGGGGTACTGGTACCGGAACCTGCGGCAGACGGTGTGTCTGGAGCCCGCGGTGGCCAAGCTGGTCGCGGAGGGGCACGGCGCTTTCCTGGAGATGAGTCCGCACCCGGTGCTGACGGTGCCGGTGACGGAGACGGTCGAGGCGGCCGGCGCGGATGCGGTGGTGGTGGGTTCGCTGCGCCGTGGTGAGGGCGGTCTGGAGCGCTTCTACCTGTCCCTGGCCCAGGCGTGGGCACGGGGCGTATCGGTGGACTGGACGCCGGCGTTCGAGGGGCTGTCCCCGCGCCGGGTGGACCTGCCGACCTACGCCTTCCAGCGCAGCCGCTACTGGCTGGACGTGCCCAAGGCCAAGGCCCAGGGCGGCACGGATCCGGTGGAGGACGAGTTCTGGCGGACCGTTGAGGAAGGCGACCTGAAGGAGCTGGCGGGCACGCTCGGTATCGAGGACGGGCTGGAGTCCGTGGTGCCGGCCCTGGCCGCCTGGCGAAACACACGCCGAGAGCGGAGCACCCTGGACGACTGGCGTTACCGCGTCGCGTGGCGGCCTTACACGGCTCCCGAGGGCGGTGCCCTGGACGGCGAGTGGCTGCTCGTCGTGCCCGAGGCGCTGACCGGCGACGACGTCACGGCGCGGACGCGACGCGTCCTTGAGGAGTCGGGAGCGGGTGTCGTACCGGTCGTCGTGCCGGAGCAGGCGGACCGGGTGGTCCTCGCCGAACTCCTGGACGCCGCCGCAAGCGCGGGAGCCCCGCCCGCCGGTGTGCTGTCGCTGCTGGCCCTGGACGACGAGCCGGACAAGCGCAGCGCCGGTGTTTCCTGCGGACTGCTGGCATCCATGGCGTTGAGCCAGGCGCTGACCGACATCGCGCTCCCCGCCGGACTGTGGACGCTGACGCGCGGAGCCGTCGCGGTCGACGACGAGTCCGTACGGGACGGTGATGAGACGCCCAACAGTGGTCAGGCCGCCGTGTGGGGCCTGCTCCGGGTGGCCGCGCTGGACGACCCCGAGCGCTCCGGCGGGCTGGTCGACCTCCCCGCGGACGGTTCGGTCGAACCGCTGTCGCACCTGCCCGCACTGCTGGCGGCGGGCCACGCGACCGGTGGGGACAGCGAGTTCGCGCTCCGCGCCGGCCCCGTGGGCGTGCGTGTCCGAAGGATGGTGCGCTCGCCCCTCGCCGGCGCGGGCTCCGTCGTCCCACCGGTGTGGAGGCCCCATGGCACCGTCCTCGTCACCGGCGGCACCGGCGCGCTCGGCGCCCACGTGGCCCGGGAACTCGCCCGCGAGGGCGCGGAGCACCTGATACTGACCAGCCGACGCGGCCCGGACGCGCCAGGCGCGGCGGAGCTGGAGCGCGAACTCACCGGCCTCGGCTGCCGGGTGACCGTCGCCGCGTGTGACGTCGCCGACCGTGACACGCTCGCCGCGCTCCTGGAGAGCCTCCCCGCCGATCCTCCGCTGACCGCCGTCGTCCACACCGCGGGCGCCGTCGACCAGGCGCGGCCACTCACCCGGGTCGACGTCGAAGAGGCCGTCGACCTGATGCACGCCAAGGTGGTCGGCGCCGAGAACCTGCACGCACTGCTGGCCGGTCGTCCACTGGACGCCTTCGTGCTCTTCTCCTCGGGCGCCGGCGTGTGGGGCAACGGCGGCCAGGCCCCGTACGCGGCCGCCAACGCCCACCTCGACGCCCTCGCCGAACGGCGCCGCACCGCGGGCCTGCCCGCCACCTCGATCGCCTGGGGTGCCTGGGCGGGCGGCGGCATGGTCGACGCTGCGGTGGGGGAGCGACTGCTGCGGCGCGGTGTGCCCGCGATGGAACCGCGGCTCGCCGTGCGTGCCCTGCGGGAGTCGGTGGCGGCGGATGACACGGCCGTAGTGGTGGCGGACATCCGCTGGGACCGGTTCGTACCCGCGTACTGCGCCCACGGACACCGCCCCCTCATCGACGAGATTCCCGACGTGGAGGCCATGCTGACCGCACGTCAGGCCGAGGACGCCGCCGTGGAGGGCCGGGACGGGGCCTTGACGGCACTGCGCGGTGAACTGGCCGCGTTGCCCGAGGCCAAGCGTAGGCGCAGGCTGACCGACCTGATCCGTACCCACGTCACAGCGGTCCTCGGCGCCGGGGCCGGCGACGGCGTCAAACCCGGCAGGGCATTCCGCGACATGGGCTTCGACTCGCTCACCGCCGTCGAACTCCGCAATCGGCTCGGGGCCGCGCTCGGTACCAGACTCTCCGTCACCCTCGTGTTCGACCACCCCACGCCTAACGCGCTCGCCGACCACCTGGGCGCCGAGCTCTTCCCCGCGGACACGGACGTAGGCGCCCTCGACCCCCGGCTGAGGGAGATCGAGGCGGCCTACCGCGCCACCACCGAACCGGCCGCCCGGCAGGAGCTCACCGATGCTCTGCGCGGCCTGCTCGACACCTGGGCGCCACCCACCGACGAGCCCGCCCACGCGGCCGTCGACGAGGAGCTGGTCGGTGCCTCCGACCAGGACATGTTCGACCTGATCGACAAGGAACTCGGGATCTCCTGAGCGGTCCCCCCGACACGACTTCCCGATTCTCGAAGGGCTGACTGGCATGGGCAACACAGGAAACACTGGCAACGCGGGCAAAGCGGGCAACGCGGGCAACACCGAGGACCAGCTCCGCGACTACCTCAAGCGCGTCACCACGGACCTGCGCAAGACCCGCGGCAGGCTCACCGACCTGGAGTCGCGGGCGCACGAGCCCATCGCCATCGTGGCCACCGCCTGCCGCATGCCCGGTGCGGTGCGCACCCCCGAGGACCTGTGGCAGGTAGTCGCCGACGGCGTCGACACGGTCTCCGACCTGCCGTCCGACCGTGGCTGGGACATCGAGGCGGTCTACGACCCCGACCCCGACCGCGTCGGCACCAGCTACGTCCGCCAAGGCGCCTTCCTGCACGACGCGACCGAGTTCGACGCCGGGTTCTTCGAGATATCGCCGCGTGAGGCGACCGCGATGGACCCGCAGCAGCGGCTCCTGCTGGAGACCACCTGGGAGGCGTTCGAGCGGGCCGGTATCAACCCGACGGCCCTGCGCGGCAGCGACACCGGCGTCTTCGTCGGCGCCAGCAACCAGGCGTACGCCATCGACGGCACCAACGCTCCCGAAGGCGTCGAGGGCCACCTGCTCACCGGCGGGTCCGCGGCCGTCCTCTCCGGCCGCATCGCCTACAGCTTCGGCTTCGAGGGCCCGGCCGTCAGCCTCGACACCATGTGCTCCTCCTCCCTGGTCGCCCTCCACCTGGCGGTACGGGCCCTGCGTTCCGGCGAATGCTCGATGGCCGTAGCGGGCGGCGCCACCGTCATGGCGACCATGCGCAACTTCATCGAGTTCAGCCGACAGCGCGGCCTTGCCGCCGACGGCCGCTGCAAGCCCTTCGCCGCCGGAGCCGACGGCACCGGCTGGGGCGAGGGTGTGGGTGTGCTGTTGCTTGAGCGGTTGTCGGACGCGCGGGCCAATGGGCATCAGGTGTTGGCGGTGGTGCGTGGTTCGGCGATCAATCAGGACGGTGCGTCGAACGGTCTGACGGCTCCGAATGGTCCTTCGCAGCAGCGGGTGATTCGGGCGGCTTTGGCTGATGCGGGGTTGTCGGCTGCGGATGTGGATGTGGTGGAGGCGCACGGTACGGGGACGAAGTTGGGTGACCCGATCGAGGCGCAGGCGCTGCTGGCGACCTACGGGCAGGAACGCCACGGCGACGATCCGCTCTGGATCGGCTCCCTCAAGTCCAACATCGGCCACACACAGGCCGCATCCGGTGTCGCGGGCGTGATCAAGATGGTCGAGTCGCTCCGGCGCGGCACCGTCCCCCAGTCGCTCCACGGCGAGGAGCTCACCCCGCACGTCGACTGGTCCTCCGGCACCCTGCGCCTGCTCACCGAGGCCGTCGACTGGCCCGAGACCGGGCGGCCCCGCCGCGCCAGCGTCTCCTCCTTCGGCGGCAGCGGCACCAACGCCCACGTCGTCCTCGAGCAGGCACCGGCTCCCGAACCTGCCGTCGAGGAGAAGGAGGCGTCCGACGCCGTCCTGCCCTGGGTGCTGTCGGCCCGCTCGCAGACCGCGCTGAAGGAGCAGGCACGGCGGCTGGCCGACCGTGTCGAGTCCGCCGATCTGTCCCCTGCGGACATCGCCCACTCCCTGCTGGCCGGTCGTGCCGCGCTGGAGGAGCGGGCCGTCGTCGTCGGCTCCGACCACAACACACTGCTGAACGGTCTGCGTGCCCTGGCCCGCGGTGAACAGCCCCCGACCGTCGCCCGCGGCCTCACCGAGAGCCCCGGTGATGTGGTGGATGCGGTGTTTGTGTTTCCGGGGCAGGGGTCGCAGTGGGTGGGGATGGCGGTGGAGCTTCTTGATGCTTCGCCGGTGTTCGCGGCTCGGTTTGCGGAGTGTGGGGCTGCTCTGGAGGGGTTTGTTGAGTGGTCGTTGGTGGATGTGGTGCGGGGGGTGGGGGGTGCGCCCGGGTTGGACCGGGTGGATGTGGTGCAGCCGGTGTTGTGGGCGGTGATGGTGTCGTTGGCTGCGTTGTGGGAGTCGTTCGGGGTGCGGCCTGCTGCTGTGGTGGGGCATTCGCAGGGTGAGATCGCTGCCGCGGTGGTGGCTGGTGCGTTGTCGTTGGTGGATGGTGCGCGGGTGGTGGCGTTGCGTTCGCGGGCGATTGTGGCGTTGGCGGGGCGTGGGGGGATGGTGTCGGTCGCCCTCGACGCGCAGGGTGCGGCTGGGTTGGCGGGGCGTTGGCCGGGTCGGGTGTCGGTGGCGGCGGTGAACGGTCCGGTGTCCACAGTGGTGTCGGGTGACGCGGACGCACTCGACGAACTGGTGGCGTTCGCTGCATCCACGGGTGTCCGGGTGCGGCGGATCGAGGTGGATTATGCGTCGCATTCGTCTCATGTGGAGTTGATCGAGGGGGAGTTGGCGGAGGTTTTGGCGCCGGTGGTGGCGTTGGAGCCGTCTGTTCCTTTCCTGTCGACGGTGACCGGCGAGTGGATTGATTCGGCGGAGACGGACGCGGGGTACTGGTACCGGAACCTGCGTCGGACGGTGTGTCTGGAGCCCGCGGTGGCCAAGCTGGTCGCGGAGGGGCACGGCGCTTTCCTGGAGATGAGTCCGCACCCGGTGTTGACGGTGCCGGTGACGGAGACCGTCGAGGCGGCCGGCGCGGACGCGGTCGTGGTGGGTTCACTGCGCCGTGGTGAGGGCGGTCTGGAGCGCTTCCATCTCTCCCTGGCCCAGGCGTGGGCACGGGGCGTATCGGTGGACTGGGCGCCGGCGTTCGAGGGGCTGTCCCCGCGCCGGGTGGACCTGCCGACCTATGCCTTCCAGCGCAGCCGCTACTGGCTGGACGTGCCCAAGGCCAAGGCCGTCACGGATCCCGCCGAGGAGCAGTTCTGGCGGACCGTCGAGGAAGGCGATGCCGACGGACTCGCCCAGGCTCTCGGCCTGAACACCACCGACGGCCTCGGCGACATCATTCCCGCGCTCTCCGCATGGCACCAGGGGCGGCGGGGCCGCGCCCGGCTCGACAACTGGCGCTATCGGGTCGTGTGGCGGCCGTACGAACTTCCCGGGACGGACACGCTCGACGGCACCTGGCTGCTCGCCGTACCCGAAGAACACCTGACGTCTGCGCTGGTCACCCATGTCACCCGTGCTCTGGACCGCGCGGGCGCGACCACCGTCACCCTCGGCATGGCCGCGGACGACCTGGACCGCGGGCGGATCGCCGCACGGCTGGCCGACACCGAGCCCGCCTCCGTGCGGGGCGTCGTCTCCCTGCTGGCCCTCGATGAGCGCCTGGCCCCGGCCCACTCCGGCGCGACCGTGGGCATGATCTCCTCGCTGCTCCTGATCCAGGGCCTGCTGGACGCCGGTATCGAGGCCAGGACGTGGTTCCTGACCAGCGGCGCCGCCGCCACCGGCAGCGGCGATGACACCGTCGTCCACCCCTTGCAGGGGGCTCTCTGGGGACTCGGCCGCGTGATGGCCCTGGAACAGCCCCGGCACTGGGGCGGACTCGTCGACCTCCCCGGTGAACTGGACGACGACAGCGCACGCGGGCTCATCGCCGTCCTCGCCGCCCGGGGCGACGAGGACCAGATCGCCCTGCGCGGCCGGAGCGCCCACATCCGCAGACTGGTCCGCGCGCCCCTCGCCGGCCGCGCCGCGCCGCGCACCTGGCGCACCAGTGGCGCCGCGCTCGTCACCGGAGGCACCGGCGGACTCGGCGCCCACACCGCCCGGCTGCTCGCCCGCAACGGCGCCGAGCACCTGGTGCTGACGAGCCGGCACGGCGCCGAAGCACCCGGCGCGGCGGAGCTGGAGCGCGAACTCACCGGTCTCGGCTGCCGGGTCACCATCGCGGCCTGCGACGTCGCCGACCGGGAGGCACTGCGCCGCCTCGTCGAACAGGCCGAGTCCGACGGGCCCGCCATCCGCACGGTCGTGCACACCGCGGGTGTCGGCATGCTCGCCCCCCTCGCCGACACCGACCTCGACTTCTTCGCCGAGGGAGCCCGCGCCAAGCTGCTCGGGGCGGCCAACCTCGACGAGATCTTCGACCACGACCGGCTGGACGCCTTCGTCCTGTACTCGTCCGTCGCCGGTACCTGGGGCAGTGGCGACCACGGCGCCTACTCCGCGTCCAACGCCTATGTCGACGCCCTCGCCGAGCACCGCAGAGCCCGTGGCCTGACCGGTACGTCCCTGGCGTGGGGCATCTGGAGCCCCGAAGGCGGCGGCATGGCCGTCAACGTCGTACGCGAGCAACTGCGCTGGCGCGGCATCCCCTTCATGGACGCCGAACTCGCCGTCGCCGGCCTCCAGCAGGCGCTCGACCACGACGAGACCTTCCTCGCCGTCGCCGACATCGACTGGGAGCGCTTCGTCCCCGTCTTCACCGCGACGCACCCCCGGCCGCTGCTGCACGAGGTCCCCGAGGTCGCCGAGGCGATGAAGGCCGACGAGGCCGTCCTCGACCGGGCCGCCGACCGCCGCGGGGGACTGCGCGCGGAACTCGCCGCCCTGTCGGCCGCCGAACGTGACCGTGCCCTGGCCGACGTGGTACGCGGCCAGGTCGCCGCCGTCCTCGGCCACAGCGACAGCAACGACATCCCCCCCACCCGGGCCTTCCGTGAACTCGGCTTCGACTCCCTCACCGCGGTCGAACTGCGCAACCGGCTCAACGAGGCGACCGGACTGGCCCTGCCCGCCACGATCGTCTTCGACCACCCCAACATCCGCGACCTCGTACGCCACCTGCGCGGACAGCTCGTCGACGACTCCGCCGACGAGCAGGCAGCGGTACTCCCGATCATCGCGGCGGGCCGACCTGCGCACGAGGACGAGCCGATCGCGATCGTCTCCATGGGCTGCCGCTTCCCCGGCGGAGCGCACTCGCCCGACGACTTCTGGCGGCTCGTCCTGGACGAGACCGACGCCATATCGTCGCTTCCCGCCGACCGCGGCTGGGACCTCGACACCCTGTACGACCCCGATCCCGACCGGGCCGGCACCAGCTATGTCCGCGAGGGCGGGTTCCTGCACGACGCGGCCGAGTTCGACGCCGGGTTCTTCGGTATCTCGCCGCGTGAGGCGACCGCGATGGACCCGCAGCAGCGGCTCCTCCTGGAGACCACCTGGGAGACCCTTGAGCGTGCCGGTATCGCGCCCGACAGCCTGCACGGCAGCGACACCGGAGTCTTCGTCGGTGTCTCCCACCAGGGCTACGGTGCGACCGGCGACGTACCGGACGGCCTCGAAGGCCATCTGATCACCGGCACCGTCACCAGCATCGCCTCCGGCCGCATCTCCTACACGCTCGGCCTGGAAGGCCCCGCCGTGACCATGGACACCGGCTGCTCCTCCGCACTCGTCGCCATGCACCTGGCCATGCGCTCCCTGCGGTCCGGGGAGTGCTCCCTCGCCCTGACCGGCGGCGCCGCCGTCATGGGCGAGCCGATCGGGCTGGTCGGCTTCAGCCGCCAGCGCGGTCTCGCGATGGACGGCCGCTGCAAGGCGTTCGGCGCGGGCGCCGACGGCATGGGCATGGCCGAGGGTGTGGGTGTGCTGCTCCTTGAGCGGCTTTCGGACGCGCGGGCCAACGGCCACCAAGTGCTGGCGGTGGTGCGTGGTTCGGCGATCAACCAGGACGGTGCCTCCAACGGTCTCACCGCACCCAACGGCCGCTCCCAGCAGCGGGTGATTCGGGCGGCTTTGGCTGATGCGGGGTTGTCGGCTGCGGATGTGGATGTGGTGGAGGCGCACGGTACGGGGACGAAGTTGGGTGACCCGATCGAGGCGCAGGCGTTGTTGGCGACCTATGGCCAGGAGCGGGCCGGGGATAGGCCGCTGTGGCTGGGGTCGGTGAAGTCCAACATCGGTCACACGCAGGCCGCTTCGGGTATGGCCGGTGTCATCAAGATGGTCCAGGCGATGCGACACGGCACCCTGGCCAGGTCCTTGCACACCGAGGAGATCTCCCCGTTCGTCGACTGGCCGACCGGACAGGTCGAGGTCCTCGCCGAGGCCCGGCCCTGGGAGAGCGTCGGGCGGCCGCGTCGGGCGGGTGTCTCGTCGTTCGGCGTGAGCGGTACGAATGCGCACGTGATCCTCGAAGAGGCCGGTCAGGTCGCTGGGGAGGAACCGGCGAGGACTGGTGCGGACCGGTCGGGTGCGGTCGTTCCGTGGCTGCTCTCCGCCCGCTCGGAGAAGGCCCTGCGTGCTCAGGCGGCGCGGCTGGCTGCCCACTTGGAGAGCGCGGACGCCGATGCGGTCGACATCGCGCACTCCCTGCTGGTGGGTCGTGCGGCATTGGAGGAGCGGGCCGTCGTCGTCGGCGCCGACCGCGAGAGCCTGGCCGCTTCGTTGCGCGCTCTGGGCGCCGGAACCGCTGTTCCGGATGTGGTCCGGGGTGGTGTGCGGCGTCCTGGTGATGTGGTGGATGCGGTGTTTGTGTTTCCGGGGCAGGGGTCGCAGTGGGTGGGGATGGCGGTGGGGTTGTTGGATTCCTCGCCGGTGTTCGCGGCTCGGTTTGCGGAGTGTGGGGCTGCTCTGGATGGGTTTGTTGAGTGGTCGTTGGTGGATGTGGTGCGGGGGGTGGAGGGTGCGCCCGGGTTGGACCGGGTGGATGTGGTGCAGCCGGTGTTGTGGGCGGTGATGGTGTCGTTGGCTGCGTTGTGGGAGTCGTTCGGGGTGCGGCCGGCTGCTGTGGTGGGGCATTCGCAGGGTGAGATCGCTGCCGCGGTGGTGGCTGGTGCGTTGTCGTTGGTGGATGGTGCGCGGGTGGTGGCGTTGCGTTCGCGGGCGATTGTGGCGTTGGCGGGGCGTGGGGGGATGGTGTCGGTCGCCCTTGACGCTGAGGGTGCGGCTGGGTTGGCGGGGCGTTGGCCGGGTCGGGTGTCGGTGGCGGCGGTGAACGGTCCGGTGTCCACGGTGGTCTCGGGTGATGCGGATGCGCTGGATGAACTGGTGCTGTTCGCCCAGGAGTCGGGTGTTCGGGTGCGGCGGATCGAGGTGGATTATGCGTCGCATTCGTCTCATGTGGAGTTGATCGAGGGGGAGTTGGCGGAGGTTCTGGCGCCGGTGGTGGCGTTGGAGCCGTCCGTTCCTTTCCTGTCGACGGTGACCGGCGAGTGGATTGATTCGGCGGAGACGGACGCGGGGTACTGGTACCGGAACCTGCGTCGGACGGTGTGTCTGGAGCCCGCGGTGGCCAAGCTGGTCGCGGAGGGGCACGGCGCTTTCCTGGAGATGAGTCCGCACCCGGTGCTGACGGTGCCGGTGACGGAGACCGTCGAGGCGGCCGGCGCGGACGCGGTCGTGGTGGGTTCACTGCGCCGTGGTGAGGGCGGTCTGGAGCGCTTCCATCTCTCCCTGGCCCAGGCGTGGGCGCATGGTGTCTCCGTGGACTGGGCGCCGGCTTTCGAGGGGCTGTCCCCGCGCCGGGTGGACCTGCCGACCTACGCCTTCCAGCGCAGCCGCTACTGGCTGGAGCCCGCGGTCCGGGACTCCGCCGTCGACGGGAGCCCGGGTGTGCTCGACGACGGCTTCTGGAACAGCGTCGACAACCACGACCTGGACTCCCTCGCCGAGAGCCTCGGTATGGAGGACGTGCGGTCGCTGGCCGAGGTCGTGCCCGCGTTGTCGTCGTGGCGGCGCGACCGGATCAACCGCTCCACCCTGGACGCCTGGCGCTACCGGATCGCCTGGCGGCCCAGCACCGCGCGAGCCGCACGGGCCGCAGACCTCATGGGCACCTGGCTGGTCGTCGTCCCCGCAGGACACGAGACCGACCCCCTCGTCCGGCAGGTGTTCGCGGCGCTCGACGAGCGGTCGGCCGGAGCGCTTCTCCTCGTCGCCGGGGGACCTGCCGCCGAGCGCGACCTTATGGCCGACATGATCCGGCAGCAGACCGACGGCACCGAGATCGGCGGAGTGCTCTCGCTGCTCGCCCTGGACGAGTCACCCTGGTCCGGGGAAGGCGTCCTGCCCACCGGCCTGGTCCTGACCGCCTCCCTGCTCCAGGCGCTCGGTGACGTCCGGCTCGACGCGCCCGTCTGGTGCGCCACGCGCGGTGCCGTCTCCGTCCACCGCCGCGAGCGGCTGAACCATCCGCTCCAGGCGATGACCTGGGGTCTCGGCCGGATCGCGGCCCTGGAGTACCCCCAGCGCTGGGGCGGCCTGATCGACCTGCCCGACGCGCTCGACGACCGGGCCGCCTCCCGGCTGGTCGACGGGCTGTCCGGGACCATGGAGGAGGACCACCTCGCGGTGCGCGGGTCGGGCATCTTCGCCCGGAGACTGGTGCGCGCCGGTGAGGGACCGCGCCCCGACGGCCGGTGGCAGCCGTCCGGCACCGTCCTCGTCACCGGAGGCACCGGCGGGCTCGGCCGGCACGTCGCCCGCTGGCTGGCCCGCGGCGGCGCCGAGCACCTGGTGCTCGCCTCACGGCGCGGCCCGGCTGCCCCCGGCGCCGACGAACTCGTCGCGGAACTGGCCGAACTGGGCACCCCCGCGACGGTGGTCGCCTGCGATGTCTCCGACGCCGACGCGGTACGACGGCTCGTCGACGACCTGCCCGGCGGCGGCACCCTCACCGCGGTCGTGCACACCGCGGGCGTCATCGACGACGGTGTCATCGACGCGCTCACTCCACAGCGCGCCCACGGCGTCATGGGCCCCAAGGCCGACGCCGCACTCGCTCTCGACGCCGCCACCCGCCACCTCGACCTGGACGCGTTCGTGCTGTTCTCGTCCATGGCCGGCACCCTCGGCGGCCCCGGACAGGGCAGCTACGCCGCAGCCAACGCCTTCCTCGACGCGCTGGCCGCCCGCCGCCGGGCCGAGGGACTCCCCGCCACCTCCGTCGGCTGGGGCACATGGGCGGGCGGCGGCATGGTCGGGGAGGAGGTCGCCGAGCGGCTCCGCCGCGACGGTGTGCCGCCGATGGATCCCGACCTGGCCATCGCCTCCCTGCAGAAGGCCCTCGACCAGGACGAGGAGTTCCTGATCGTCGCCGACGTCGACTGGAAGCTCGTCACGGTCCGCGCGTTCGCCGCGCTGCGCGACTTCCCCGAGGCCCGCAAGACCGTCGCGGCGGGCGGCGACGAGGAGAAGGAGGCCGACGCCGCCGACGGGCCGCCGCTCGTGCGCAGGCTGGCCGCGCTGGCCCCCGCCGAGCGCCGCGCCGCGCTGCTCGCCGAGGTACGCGCGCAGGCCGCCGCCGTCCTCGGGCACGCAGACCCCGACGCCGTCCCCGACGGGCGTGCTTTCCGGGACCTCGGCTTCGACTCGCTGACCGCGGTCGAACTGCGCAACCGGTTCGCCGAGGCCACCGGGCTGCGACTGCCGGTCACCCTCGCCTTCGACCACCCGTCCGCGAACGCCCTCGCCGCCCACCTGGACCAGGAGCTGTTCGCCGCCGACGCGACCGCCGAAGCCCTGCAGCAGCTGCCGACGGCCGCCGTCGACGACGACCCCGTCGTCATCGTCGGCATGAGCTGCCGCTTCCCCGGCGACGTCACCTCCCCGGAAGACCTGTGGCGACTGGTCGCCGAGGGCACCGACGCCATCACCCCCTTCCCCGCCGACCGCGGCTGGAACGTCGACCACCTCTACGACCCCGACCCCGACCGCACCGGCCACTCGTACACCCGGCACGGCGGATTCCTGCACGACGCGGCGGAGTTCGACCCCGCGTTCTTCGGGATCGCACCCCGCGAGGCCGTCGCCATCGACCCGCAGCACCGGCTGCTCCTTGAGACCTCCTGGGAAGCGTTCGAACGCGCAGGGATCGAACCCGACCGGATGCGCGGCGCCCGGGCGGGCGTGTTCATCGGCTCCAACTACAACGACTACGGCAGCCGCGTCCGCCGAGCCCCCGAGGGACTGGAGGGCTACCTCGCCACCGGCAGCGCCGGCAGTGTCGCCTCCGGGCGCATCGCCTACACCTTCGGCCTGGAGGGGCCGGCCGTCACCGTCGACACCGCCTGCTCCTCCTCCCTCGTCGCCCTGCACCTCGCCGCGCAGGCACTGCGGTCCGGAGAGTGCGAACTCGCCCTGGCCGGCGGCGTCACCGTGATCTCCACCCCCGACACCTTCGTCGAGTTCAGCAGGCAGCGCGCCCTCTCGCCCGACGGACGCTGCAAGCCTTTCTCCGCCGAGGCCGACGGCGCCGGCTGGGCCGAAGGCGTCGGCCTGCTCCTGCTGGAGCGCCTCTCCGACGCCCGCCGACACGGGCACCCCGTGCTCGCCACCGTCGCCGCGACCGCCGTCAACCAGGACGGCGCCTCCAACGGCCTGACCGCGCCCAGCGGACCGGCCCAGCAGCGCGTCATCCGGCAGGCGCTGGCCTCCGCCGGGCTCTCTCCCAAGGACGTGGACGCCGTCGAGGCGCACGGCACCGGCACCACCCTCGGCGACCCCATCGAGGCCCAGGCCCTGCTCGCCGTCTACGGCCAGGACCGGCCCGCCGAACGCCCGCTGTGGCTGGGCGCGCTGAAGTCCAACATCGGCCACACCCAGGCCGCGTCCGGCGTCGCGGGCGTCATCAAGATGGTGATGGCGATGCGGCACGGCGTCCTGCCGCGCACCCTGCACGCCGAGGACCCCTCCCCGCACATCGACTGGTCCTCCGGCGCCGTACGCCTGCTGCACGAGGAGCGTCACTGGACGCCCGGTGACACCCCGCGCCGCGCGGGCGTCTCCTCCTTCGGCGTCTCCGGAACCAACGCCCACGTCATCCTCCAGGAGCCGGACAGCCCCGCGCCTGCGGAGCCGCGCCCGGCCGGCACAACCTCCGGGGCCCTGCCCTGGCTGCTGTCCGCCCGTGGCACGGCCGCACTGCGCGCCCAGGCCCGCCGCCTCCTCGACCACATCGCCGCCCGCCCGGAGACGGAGCCGGCCGACCTCGCCCTGTCCCTGGCCACCACCCGCGCCCACCACGACGACCGGGCGGCCGTCGTCGCCGACGGCACCGACGCCCTCGCCGAGGCGCTCACCGCCCTCGCCGAGGGACGCGAGAACCCGCTCCTCGTCACCGGCCGGGCTCGCGGCGGCAGGACGGCCTTCCTCTTCTCCGGTCAGGGCGCCCAGCGGGCAGCCGCCGGCCGCACCCTGTACGAGCGGTACGAGGTGTTCGCCGACGCCCTCGACGAGGTCTGTGCCCACCTCGACGCCCACCTCGACCAGCCGCTGCGGGACGTGATGTTCGCCGAGCCTGGCACCCCGCAGGCCGCCCTGCTCGACCGCACCGCCTACACCCAGGCCGCGCTGTTCGCCGTCCAAGTCGCCCTGTACCGGCTCCTGGAGAGCCTGGACGTACGGCCCGACGCGCTGCTCGGCCACTCCGTGGGCGAGATCGCCGCGGCCCATGTCGCGGGCGTCCTCGCCCTGGAGGACGCCTGCCGCCTCGTCGCCGTACGCGGCACCCTGATGGGGGACCTCCCGGCGGGCGGAGCCATGGTCTCCGTCCAGGCCGGCGAGGACGAGGTGGCCCCGCTGCTCGCCGCCCACGAGGGCCGGGTCGCCGTCGCCGCGCTCAACGGCCCGCTCGCCACCGTCCTGTCCGGAGACGAGGACGCCGTCCTCGCGGTCGCCGCCGAACTGGCCGCCCAGGGCCGCAGGACGCACCGCCTCAAGGTCAGCCACGCCTTCCACTCGCACCACATGGACGGCATGCTCGACACGTTCGCCGCGCACACCGCGGAGCTCGGCCACGCCACCCCCGCCGTGCCGGTGGTGTCCACCCTCACCGGACGCCCCGTCACCGCCGACGAACCCTTCGACGGCGCCTACTGGGTGCGTCAGGTCCGTGCGGGCGTCCGCTTCCGCGACGGGATCCGCGCCCTCGAGGAACAGGGCATCACCACCTATGTCGAGATCGGACCGGGTGACGTCCTCACCGCGCTCGCCGGCGACTGCGTCGAGGACGACGCCACCCTCGTGCCGACCCTGGGCCGGGACACCGAGGAGGGAGCGTCACTGACCTCCGCCCTGGCCCGGCTGCACACCCACGGCCACCGCGTCGACTGGGACAGCTGGTTCGCCCCCACCGGAGCCCGCCGCACCGACCTGCCCACCTACCCCTTCCAGCGACGCACCTACTGGCTGGAGAGCACCGGCGCCGACACCCTCCGCACCGACCTGGAACAGGTGGGTCACCAGCTGGTGACGGCGGCCGTCCCCCTCGCCGACAGCTCCGGAGTCGTCCTGACCGGAACCGTCTCCGTCCAGGACCGGCCCTGGCTCGCCGACCACGCGCTCGCCGGCCGCGTCCTCTTCCCCGGCACCGCCTTCCTCGACCTCGCCATGGAGGCCTGCGCCCATGTCGGAGCCGCCCGCATCACCGACCTCACCCTGCAGACCCCGCTGGTCCTCCCCGGGCACGCAGGCGTCCACCTCCAGGTCGCCGTCGGCGCACCCGACGGCGACGGCAACCGAGCCCTGACCGTGCACTCCAGGCCCGCCACCGGCGGCGACACCGCCCAGGACCCCTGGACCCGGCACGCCGAGGGCACCCTCAGCGACACCCCGGCGGCCGCCGCCGTACCCCTTGCCGCCGCGTGGCCGCCGCCGACGGCCACGCCCGTCGACGTGACCGGCCTGTACGAGCGCATCGCCGAGGGCGGCTTCGCCTACGGCCCGGCCTTCCGCGGCCTGCGCGCGGCCTGGCGCGACGGCGACACCGTGTACGCGGAGATCGCCCCCGCGGACGGCGAACACCTTCAGGGCACCGACCGCTTCCGCGTGCACCCCGCCCTGCTGGACGCGGCCCTGCACACGGTGGCTCTCGCCGCCGCCGAAGACACCGGCACGGTCGTCCCGTTCACCTTCTCGGACATCACCGTGCACAGCGCCGGATCCACCGCCCTGCGCGTCCGTCTCGTCCCGGCCGCCGAGGAGCACACCTACCGGGTGACCCTCCTGGACCAGACGGGCAACCCGGTCGCCGACATCGACACCCTCGCCCTGCGCCCCGTCGACACCGACGCGCTGCCGGCCGCCCCCGGCCGCGGGGCACTGCACCGCATCCGCTGGACACCCGTCGCCCTCGGCGCACCCCCCGCCGGCCCACGGCACCTCGTCGGCAGCGCCGTCCCGCCCGCCGCACCGGCACTCGCGGACGCCGTCCACCACGCCGATGCCGCCGCGCTCCTGACGGCCGTGGCCGACACGGCCGTACCCGCGACCGTCCTCGCCGCGCTGCCCGACACCGGCGAGGACACCGATCCCGCCGTCGCTGCCCGGCACGCCTCCCACCACGCCCTCGGCCTGGTCACGGACTGGCTCGCCCACGACGGCCTCGCCGGCTCCCGGCTGGTGGTGCTCACCCGGCACGCCGTCAGCACCTCACCCGGCGACGCGCCGCACACCGACCCCGCCCAGGCGGCCGTCTGGGGCCTGATCCGCGCGGCACGCGCGGAGAACCCCGGCCGCTTCGCCCTCGTCGACCACGACGGCAGCGCGGCCTCGCTCGCCCTGCTGCCCGCCGTACTGGCCCTGGGTGACAGTGAGATCGCCCTGCGTGAGGGCACCGCACTCACTTCCCGCCTCACCCGCACCACCCCGGCGGACACACCCGCCGGCACCCCGGCGGGCACACCCGGCGACGGCACCGTCCTGGTCACCGGGGCCGGCGGAGTCCTCGGCCGGCGGATCGCCCGCCACCTGGTCACCGTCCACGGCGTCCGCTCCCTGGTGCTGGCCGGACGACGCGGCGCCGCCGCCGACGGCATGACCGAACTCCACGAGGAACTCACCGGCCACGGCGCCCACGTGACCGTCGCGGCCTGCGACGTCGCCGACCCTGCCGCCCTGACCGCACTGCTCGACGGCATCCCCGCCGACCGCCCGCTGACCGCGGTCGTCCACACCGCCGGCGTCCTCGACGACGGCATCGTGCAGTCCCTCACCCCCGAGCGCGTCGACACGGTACTGCGCGCCAAGGCCGACGCCACCGTGCTGCTGGAACAGCTCACCCGCGACACCGGCGCCGCACTCGTGCTGTTCTCCTCGCTCGCGGGGACACTCGGCGGCGTCGGCCAGGGCAACTACTCGGCGGCCAACGCCTTCCTCGACGCCTTCGCCGCGCGCCACGCCGCGCACGGACGCCGCGTCCAGTCCCTCGCCTGGGGCCTGTGGGCCGAACGCAGCGGCATGACCGGCAAGCTCGGCGAGGCCGACCTGCGCCGCATCGCCCGCAGCGGACTGCGCCCGATGAACACCGCCGACGCGCTCGCCCTGCTCGACACCGCGATGCGTTCCCCGGAGCCCTGGTACGCGCCCGCCGACCTCGACCCGGCCGCCCTGCGCGCCTCCGACGGCTCCGTGCCCGACCTGGTCCGCGACCTCGTCGGGGCCCGCACCGGACGCCTCGCCGCCCAGGCGGCCGCCACACCCGCGGCGCCCGCCGAGGGCGAGCTGCGCGCACGCCTCGCCGCACTCGCCCCGAGCGCCCGGCACGACGCCGTCCTGGACGCCGTGCTCGCCCAGGCCGCCCTCGTCATCGGCCACGACAGCCCCGACGCCCTCGACCCCGAAGGAGGCTTCCTCGACAGCGGGTTCAACTCGCTGACCGCCGTCGAACTCCGCAACCGCATCGGTGCCCTCGCGGGCGTACGACTGCCCGCGACGCTCATGTTCGACCACCCCACGCCGCAGCGGCTCGCCGCGCATCTCCTGGAGCGCATCGCCCCCGCCGACCTGCCCGTCGCGTCCCCGGTACTCGACCAGCTCGACGCGCTGGAGGCCCAGCTCACCGGATCAGCGGTGGACGAGGCCCTCCAGGACAGGCTCCGCAGCCGACTGCACGGCCTGCTGGCCCGGCTGGACGGCGTCCCGGCGCCCACCGCGACCGCCGACACTGCGGGAACCCCGGCGGCAGGGGCGTCGGCCGACGAAGTCTCCGACGACGAGCTGCGCGCCTTCCTGGAGGGCGACCTCGACGAGGCCTGAACCGACAGGCCGGCCCGTCCGGGCCCTGACACACCGTCAGGGCCCGGACGGGCCACCACCTCCCACCCACCACCTCCCACCCACCACCTGGATGGAACAGTGAAGGCTCTCGTGCTCGCGGGGGGATCCGGTACGCGACTGCGACCGATCACCCACACCTCCAGCAAACAGCTGGTCCCGGTCGCCAACAAACCGATCCTCTTCTACGGCCTCGAAGCCATCGCCGCCGCGGGCATCACCGACGTCGGCGTCATCGTCGGCAGCACCGCCCCGGAGATCCGGGCCGCCGTCGGCGACGGCTCCGCCTTCGGCCTGAACATCACCTACATCCAGCAGAACGAACCCCTCGGGCTCGCCCACGCCGTCCTCGTCGCCGAACCCTTCCTGGGCGACGACGACTTCGTCATGTACCTCGGAGACAACTTCGTCCTCGACGGCATCAGCGACGTCGTCGACGAGTTCCGCAAGGACCCGCCCGACGCACAGGTCCTCCTCACCCGCGTCAGTGACCCGACGGCCTTCGGTGTCGCGGTCATCGACGACCAGGGCAACGTCGTCGACCTCGAGGAGAAGCCCCGCAAACCGCGCAGCGACCTCGCCGTCGCGGGCGTGTACCTCTTCACGACCGCCGTCCACGAGGCCGTCCGGGCCATCCGACCCTCTCCCCGGGGCGAACTCGAGATCACCGACGCCCTCCAGTGGATGATCGACCAGGGCATGACCGTGCGCTCCACGGTCATCACCGGCTACTGGAAGGACACCGGCAACGTCACCGACATGCTGGAGGTCAACCGCACCCTCCTGGAGCGCCTCCAGCCCCGCGTCGACGGCTTCGTGGACGAGGAGAGCGAGATCATCGGACGCGTCCGGATCGAGGAGGGCGCCGAGGTCCACCGCTCCCGCATCGTCGGCCCCGTGATCATCGGCGCCGGGAGCATCGTCACCGACTCCTACATCGGTCCCTCCACGTCGGTCGCGGAGCAGTGCCACATCTCCCACAGCGAGATCGAGTACTCCATCGTGCTGCGAGAGTCGTCCTTCGACCGCATCCGCCGCGTGGCCGCATCCCTCGTCGGACGCAATGTCAAGGTCACCCTGGCACCCCGGCTGCCCGCCACCCACCGCCTCGTCATCGGCGACCACGGGCAGGTCCAGATCTCCTCATGAACCCGATCCGCCTGCTCGTCGTCACCGCCGTCGACGCCGAACGCGACGCCGTCGCGCGCGGCCTCGGCCCCACCGTGCCGGTCCGCTGCCCCGGTCTGCCGGGCCGCGAGATGATCAGGGTCGACCACACCCCGGGCAGCACAGGCCAACCTGCCGCCCGCGAACCGTCACCCGTCCGGCACCAGCGGTTGAGCGCGGACCTGGTGGCCGGGGGAGTAGGCCCCGCCGCCGCGGCGGGGGCCACCGACGCGGCTCTCACCGCGGCGGCCGTCCACCGGGACCCGTACCACCTCGTCGTCTCCGCCGGCATCGCGGGCGGGTTCGTGCCCGTCGCCGCCCCGGGCTCCGTCGTCGTCGCCGACCGCGTCATCGCCGCCGATCTGGGCTGCGAGACCCCCGACGGGTTCCTGTCCGCCGACAGCCTCGGGTTCGGCGTCTGCGAGCACCCGTGCGCGCCGCATCTGGCCGCGGCCGTCGCCCGTGCCCTCGGCGCCGTCCACGCACCCGTGCTGACCGTCTCCACCGTCACGGGCACCGCGGAACGCGCGCACGCCCTGCGGCGGCGCCACGCCGCCGCCGCCGAGGCGATGGAGGGCTTCGGCGTCGCCGAGGCCGCCGCCGTCCACGGCGTACCGCTGCTGGAGATCCGCACCATCTCCAACGCGGTCGGGCCCCGTGACCGCGCGGCCTGGCGCGTTCCCGAAGCCCTCGCCGCCCTCCGGGACGCCTTCGCCGTCCTGACCGACCTGCTCTCCCGCGGCGCCCCGCCCCCGTACACCTGAGCCCGCCCGTGCCCCGGCCTCCGTGCGCGCCCTACGGCCGTCCGGGGTACCACCCGATCCCCGTCGCCTCCCGGTCACCGCTCCTGCCTGCGTGAACGGCGGACCGGGCGGGATTTCCAAGGGTTTCCCCAGAGAACCCCGCCGGGGGCCGAAAAAGGATCGCGGCCCGGGTCATGCTGTCCCCACCGCACGAGGAGCACACCGCCGGCCAGGCCGCCACCGGGCGCCCGGCCGCTGCACACGGCCCCGCGCGGACACCCGTCCCATCACCGAAACCGCACACCATGGGGGCAGTCCATGACGAAGGAAGCGCAGCTTCGGGACTACCTCAAGCGGGTCACCCTCGATCTCCACAACACCCGCCGCAAACTGAGGCAGTTGGAGACCCGCGAGCAGGAGCCCGTCGCCATCGTCGGCATGAGCTGCCGTCTGCCCGGCGACGTGCGCACCCCCGACGACTTCTGGGACCTGCTGGTCTCCGGGACCGACGCGGTGACGGACTGGCCCGCCGACCGCGGCTGGCCCACGGCACCGGGGACACCGGCCGGTACCGGGGGCGGGCGTCACCGTGGCGGTTTCGTGCACGACGCGGACCGCTTCGACCCTGCCTTCTTCGGGATCTCCCCGCGCGAGGCCCTCGCCATGGACCCCCAGCAGCGCCTGCTGCTCGAAGTGGTCTGGGAGGCCTTCGAACGCGCCGGCATCGACCCCCTCACGCTGCGCGGCAGCCGCTCCGGTGTCTTCGTCGGATGCAGCGACCAGGGCTACACCTCCGGCCTGCGCGAGGTGCCCGACGACGTCCGGGGCCACCTGCTCACCGGCAACTCCATGTCCGTCCTCTCCGGCCGCGTCGCCTACGCCCTCGGCCTGGAGGGCCCCGCCGTCACCGTCGACACCGCCTGCTCCTCCTCCCTCGTCGCCCTGCACCTGGCCGCCCAGTCGCTGCGCTCCGGCGAGTGCTCCCTCGCGGTCGTCGGCGGCGTCACCGTCATGTCCAGCCCCGGCGCCTTCATCGAGTTCGACCGGCAGGGCGGCCTCGCCGGCGACGGCCGCTGCAAGGCGTTCTCCGACGACGCCGACGGCACCGGCTGGTCCGAGGGCGCCGGAACGATCGTCGTCGAGCGGCTCTCCGACGCCCGCCGCAACGGCCACCGGGTCCTCGCCGTCCTGCGCGGCAGCGCCGTCAACCAGGACGGTGCCTCCAACGGACTCACCGCCCCCAACGGACAGTCCCAGCAACGCGTCATTCTCGCCGCGCTCGCCAACGCCTCACTCGCCCCGCAGGACGTGGACGCCGTCGAGGCGCACGGCACCGGCACCAGCCTCGGCGACCCCATCGAGGCCCAGGCCCTCCTCGCCACCTACGGTCAGGGCCGTCCCGACGACCGTCCGCTGCTGCTCGGCTCCGCCAAGTCCAACATCGGCCACACCCAGGCGGCCGCGGGCGTCGTCGGCGTCATCAAGTCCGTTCTCGCCCTGCGCCACGGCGTCCTGCCGTCCACCCTGCACGCCGAACGCCCCTCCACCCACGTCGACTGGAGTGCCGGTCACGTCCGGCTGCTCACCGAGGCCGTCGACTGGCCCGGCTCCGACCACCCGCGCCGCGTCGGCGTCTCGGCCTTCGGTGTCTCCGGCACCAACGCCCACGCCATCATCGAACAGGCACCCGAACCCGCCGGTGACGAGCCCGCCCCGGATGAGGCGCCGCGTGCCGCCCTCCCCGTGCTGCCCTGGCTCCTGTCCGCCCGCGACGAGGACTCCCTGCGAGCCCAGGCACACCGCCTGACCGCTCACGTGACCGAACACCCGGACACCGACCCCTACGACCTGGCCGCCTCCCTGGCCACCACCCGCACCGCCCACCCCCACCGTGCCGTCCTTCTCGGCACCGACCGTGCCGAACTCGTCGCCGCGCTGGCAGCGTTGGCGGACGGCGACTCCGCCTCCCAGGTCACCACCGGTACCGCGGGTGAGGGCCGGACGGCGTTCCTGTTCTCCGGTCAGGGTGCGCAGCGGCCCGGGATGGGCCGGGAGTTGTACGAGGCGTTCCCCGTTTTCGCGGATGCTTTCGATGCGGTGTGTGCGCATGTCGGATCCGGGTTGCGGGATGTGGTGTTCGGTGATGACGCGGGGTTGTTGGGTCGTACGGAGTGGACGCAGCCGGCGTTGTTCGCGGTTGAGGTGGCTCTGTTCCGCCTGGTGGAGTCGTTCGGTGTGCGCCCCGACTTCGTCATCGGTCATTCGGTCGGTGAGATTGCTGCGGCGCATGTGGCGGGGGTGTTGTCGCTGGAGGATGCGTGCGCTCTGGTGGTGGCGCGTGGCCGGTTGATGCAGGAGCTGCCCTCCGGTGGGGCGATGGTGGCGGTGGAGGCCGCCGAGGACGAGGTCCTGCCTTTGCTGGATGCGGCGTTGGTGTCGGTCGCGGCGGTGAACGGTCCGCGGTCGGTGGTGATCGCCGGTGTCGAGGCTGCTGTCACGGAGGTCGCCGAGGTACTGAAGGCGCGGGGCCGACGTACCTCCCGCCTACGGGTGTCGCACGCGTTCCACTCCCCGTTGATGGAGCCGATGCTCGACGCGTTCCGTGAGGTCGCGGAGCGGGTCACCTACGGAACCCCTGCCATCCCAGTTGTGTCGAACGTGACCGGACGCCTGGCCGCCGAGGGGGAGTTGGCGTCGGCCGAGTACTGGGTAGGGCATGTCCGTCAGGCCGTTCGGTTCGCCGACGGAGTGAGCGCCCTGGCGGCCGAGGGGGTGACGCGTTTCCTGGAGATCGGCCCCGACGGCACCCTCACCGCCCTCGCCCAGAACTGCCTGTCGGACGGGCTGTTCGTCCCGCTGCTCCGCAAGGACGGTACGGAGAGCGGGACCCTGGTGACGGCCCTGGCGCGCCTGCATCTGGGTGGTGCGGCGGTGGACTGGTCCGCCTTCTTCCCCGGGGCCCGCCCGGTCGAACTGCCCACCTACGCCTTCCGACGCGACCGCTACTGGTTGGAGCGCTCCTACGCGGAGGACGGCTCGGCCGTCGCCGCCTCGGGGCCGTACCACCGCGCCGTCTGGCGCCCTGTCGTGGGCCTGCCCGAGGCGGCCCGGCTGTCCGGGCGCTGGCTGGTCCTGCGTCCCGTCTCCCTGCACGGCGACGACGGATGGGACGGCGCGCTGACGGCCGCCCTGCTCGACGCGGGCGCCGAGCCGGTCACGGTCGACCACCATCCTGGCGACGCCCGTGCCGAGTTCGCCCGGCGTATCGCCGCCACGGCCGGTGACGCCCCGCTCGCCGGCGTTCTTTCCCTGCTCGCACTGAATGGGCGAGAGGGCAGGGACGTGCCCGACGGCGTCGCCTCCACCGCCGTGCTCGTGCAGGCCCTCGGTGACGCCGGTGTCACGGCCCCGCTCTGGACACTCACCCGCGGAGCCGTCACCGCTGCGGAGGGCGATTCGGCGCCGGACCCGGACCAGGCCGCAGTCTGGGGCCTCGGCCGCGTCGCCGCTCTGGAACACCCCGACCGCTGGGGCGGCCTGATCGACCTGCCGCACACGCTTGACCGGCGGTCCACCACCCGTCTCGTCAGCCTGCTCGCCGACGGCGCGGCGGGCGGTCCGCGCGAGGACCAGGCCGCCGTCCGTACCGGCGGACTCCTCGGCCGCCGCCTCGTTCCCGCGCCGCCGCAGCCCGAGGCGGCCTGGCGGCCCACCGGAACGGTCCTGGTGACCGGCGGCACCGGTGCTCTCGGCGCCCGGGTGGCCCGCTGGGCGGCCCGGAACGGCGCCGCCCACCTGCTCCTGGTGAGCCGCACCGGCGCCCAGGCCCCGGGCGCCGACGCACTGCACGCCGAACTCCGCGAACTCGGCGCCCAAGTCACCTTCGGCGCACTCGACCTGACCGACCGAGAGGCGCTGCGGGCACTGCTCGACGCTCACCCGGTGGACGCCGTGGTCCACACGGCCGGAGTGCTTCAGGACGGGGTCCTCGACGGGCTCACCCCGCGTGCGCTGCGCACCGTCTTCGCGGCGAAGGCCGCCGGGGCACGGAACCTGGACGAGCTGACCCGGGACCGTGACCTCTCCGCCTTCGTCCTGTTCTCCTCCTTCGCCGGCACCGTCGGCTCCGCCGGACAAGCCAACTACGCCGCCGCCAACGCCGTCCTCGACGCCCTCGCCGAGCGGCGCCGGGGCGAGGGGCTGCCGGCCACATCGATCGCGTGGGGCCCGTGGGCGGGCGGCGGCATGGCAGCCGACACCGACGCCGAGGGCCGCCAGCAGCGCGGCGGCGTCGGCCTCCTCGACCCCGAACAGGCGCTCGACGCGCTGGGGGCCTGCGCCACTGACGGTCCGGCAGCGGTTCTCATAGCCGACATCGACTGGTCACGCTTCGGTCCCGCCTTCACCGCCGTCCGCCCCAGTCCGCTGCTCGCCGAGGTCTACCACGCTCCGGAGGCTCCTCAGACCGCGGCCACAGCCACCACCGGACTCCGGGCCCGCCTGGCCGGCCTCACCCCCGAGGCCCGACAGCGCGAACTGCTCACCGAGGTCCGCACCCGGGCCGCCGCCGCACTCGGCTACGACGGCCCCGCGCAGGTGGGCGCTGAGCGGGCGTTCCGTGATCTGGGTGTGGATTCGTTGATCGCGGTCGAGCTGCGCAACGTCCTGGCGGCTGCCACGGGTGCCACTCTTCCGACGACGGTGGTCTTCGACCACCCGACTCCGCTGGCGCTGGCTGCGTTCTTGTACGGAGAGCTGTTCGGGGACGAGGGTGCGGCCGCGCCGGTGGTTGCTGCGGTGGCTGTGGTCGACGAGCCGGTGGCGATCGTCGGGATGGCGTGTCGTTTCCCGGGTGGTGTGGAGTCGCCCGAGGATCTGTGGGCGATGTTGGCGGACGGCCGGGACGGCATCGGTGACTTCCCCACCGACCGTGGCTGGGACCTCGACCTCCTCTTCGCCCCGGATGCCGACAACCCCTACGCCAGCCACACCGCGCGAGGCGGTTTCCTCGACGGTGTCGGTGGTTTTGACGCGGAGTTCTTCGGAGTGTCGCCGCGTGAGGCGTTGGCGATGGATCCGCAGCAGCGGTTGCTGCTGGAGGCGTCGTGGCAGGCCGTGGAGCGGGCGGGCGTTGACCCGCGGTCGCTGCGTGGTTCGCGGGTGGGTGTGTTCGCGGGGACGAACGGTCAGGACTATCCGGCGTTGCTGAGCGTGTCGGAGGGCGACTTCGGCGGATACGTGGGCACCGGCAACGCGGCGAGTGTGGCCTCGGGCCGGGTGTCGTACGTGCTGGGCCTGGAGGGTCCGGCGGTGACCGTCGACACCGCGTGTTCGTCATCGCTGGTAGCCCTGCATCTCGCGGTGCAGTCGCTGCGGTCGGGGGAGTGCGATCTGGCGTTGGCCGGTGGTGTGACGGTGATGTCGACGCCGGGTGCGTTCGTGGAGTTCAGCCGTCAGGGGGGTCTGGCGGGTGACGGCCGGTGCAAGGCGTTCGGTGAGGGTGCGGACGGGACCGGGTGGGGTGAGGGTGCGGGTGTGCTGCTGGTGGAGCGGTTGTCGGACGCGCGCCGCAATGGTCATCGGGTTCTTGCGGTGGTGCGTGGTTCGGCGGTCAATCAGGACGGTGCGTCCAACGGGCTGACGGCGCCGAACGGTCCGGCTCAGCAGCGGGTGATCCGTGCTGCGTTGGCGGGTGCGGGGGTTGCTGCGTCCGAGGTGGATGTGGTGGAGGCGCACGGCACCGGTACCAGGCTGGGTGATCCGATCGAGGCGCAGGCGTTGCTGGCCACGTACGGCCAAGACCGGTCCGGGGGGCGGCCGTTGTGGCTGGGGTCGGTGAAGTCGAATCTGGGTCACACGCAGGCGGCCGCGGGTGTGGCCGGTGTGATCAAGATGGTTGAGGCGCTGCGGCACGGTGTGCTGCCGGCGACGTTGCACGCGGATGAGCCGTCGTCGCAGGTCGACTGGTCGTCGGGTGGCGTGGAGCTGCTGACCGGGCAGCGGCCGTGGCCTGAGGTGGGACGTGCGCGTCGTGCGGGCGTGTCGTCGTTCGGTCTGAGCGGTACCAACGCCCACGTCATCCTGGAACAGGCGCCTGCCGAGAGCGTCGAGCCGACAGAGCCGACAGAGCCGACAGAGCCCGCCGGGCTGCCCGTGATCCCATGGGTTCTGTCCGGTCGAGGTGCTCACGCTCTGCGTGCCCAGGCCGCCCGCCTGCTGGACGTCGTAAGGTCCGCGCCCGAGGCCGACCCCATGGAGATCGCCTCGGCGCTCGCCACCACGCGTACCGCGTTCGAGCACCGGGCCGTAGTCCGGGGCCGTGACCGTGCCGAACTCGTTGCTGCGCTGGCCGCGTTGGCGGACGGCGAGCCGACCCCCCATGTCGTGAGCGGGATCGCGGGCGAGGGCCGGACGGCGTTCCTGTTCTCCGGTCAGGGTGCGCAGCGGCCCGGGATGGGCCGGGAGTTGTACGAGGCGTTCCCCGTTTTCGCGGATGCCTTCGACGAGGTGTGCGCGCAGGTGGGTTCGGGGCTGCGGGACGTGGTTCTCGGTGACGACGCGGAGCGGTTGAACCGCACCGAGTGGACGCAGCCGGCGTTGTTCGCGGTCGAGGTGGCTCTGTTCCGGCTGGTGGAGTCCTTCGGGGTACGTGCGGACTTCGTGGTGGGTCATTCGGTCGGTGAGATCGCTGCCGCGCATGTGGCGGGGGTGTTGTCGCTGGAGGATGCGTGTGCCCTGGTGGTGGCGCGTGGCCGGCTGATGCAGGAGTTGCCGTCGGGTGGGGCGATGGTGGCGGTGGAGGCCGCCGAGGACGAGGTCCTGCCTTTGCTGGACCCGGCGCAGGTGTCGGTCGCGGCGGTGAACGGTCCGCGGTCGGTGGTGATCGCCGGAGCCGAGGCTGCTGTGAGCGCGGTCGCCGAGGTACTGAAGGCGCGGGGCCGACGTGTCTCGCGTCTGCGGGTGTCGCATGCCTTCCACTCCCCGCTGATGGAGCCGATGCTCGACGCCTTCCGTACCGTCGCGGAAGGGATCGCGTACGGAGCACCCGCTATCCCCGTCGTGTCGAACGTGACCGGACGCCTCGCCGCCGAGGGGGAGTTGGCGTCGGCCGAGTACTGGGTACGGCACGTCCGTCAGGCCGTTCGGTTCGCCGACGGAGTGAGCGCCCTGGCGGCCGAGGGGGTGACGCGTTTCCTGGAGATCGGCCCCGACGGAACCCTCACCGCCCTCGCCCGGACCGTGCTCGGTGACGTCGACGACGCGGTCTGCGTACCCGTCCAGCGCAAGGACCGGCCCGAGGCCGACGCGCTGACCGCCGCGCTGGCCGTGCTGCACGCCGCCGGAGTACCGGTCGGCTGGAACATGGTGCTCGGCGCGGTGCGGCCCGCCTTCCCGCTTCCCACCTACGCCTTCCAGCGCACCTGGTACTGGCCCGAACCACGGCGTGGTGCGACGGGGACGGGGACGGGTACCGGTACGGCCTCCGTGGCGACGGCCGGAGAGGCCGCGTTCTGGCAGGCCGTGGACCGTGGTGACGCCGAAGAGCTGGCCGGCGTGCTGGATCTCGACGGCACCGAACTGGAGAGCGTCGTGCCCGCGTTGACCGCGTGGCGGCGTGCCGAGGCGGAGCGGACCACCGCGGACGCCTGGCGCTATCGGGTCCGCTGGGAGCGGCTCGCCCCGGCCGTGCCCCGCACGGCCGACGGGCGGTGGCTGCTGCTGCAGGCCGACACCGGCACCGACGCCGGCACCGACGGCGACTCCGTCCTCTCCGGCATCGAGGAGTTCCTGCCGGGACTCGAACGCGTGATCTGCGCCGACCTCGGCCGCGCCGCCCTGGGCGAGGTGTTCGCCGCGGCCGTCGCCGACGGGGCGCCGATCGCCGGTGTGCTGTCCTGCCTGCCCGGTGTACAGAGCGCCCTCACCCTCGTGCAGGCATACGGCGACGCGGCGGTCGCCGCGCCGCTGTGGCTCGTGACCAGCGGTGCCGTCGCCGTGGGCGGTGGCACCGAGGCCGCCGTCGATCCACGACGGGCCGCCGTATGGGGGCTGGGCCGGGTCGCCGCGCTCGAACACCCCGACGTGTGGGGCGGACTGCTCGACCTGCCCGTCCGGCCGGACCGACGCACCCTCGCGCGGACCGTCGCCGTGCTCGCCGCCGGCGACGAGGACCAGGTCGCCGTACGCGGAACCGACGCGTACGCCCGCCGTCTGACGCCCGCTCCCGCCCCCGGCGCCACCGGCGCGTGGGCGGCTCCGGAGCGTGTCCTGATCACGGGTGGCACCGGTGCTCTCGGGGCCCGAGTCGCCCGCTGGGCCGTCGCGCGCGGTGCCCGGGAGCTGGTGCTGACCAGCCGTCGGGGTACGGACGCGCCCGGCGCCGACGACCTGCGGGGCGAACTCGTCGGGCTGGGTGCGCGGGTGACCGTGGCCGCCTGCGACATGGGGGACCGGGACACCGTGGCGCGGCTGCTGGCCGCACACCCCGTCGACGCCGTCGTGCACTGCGCGGGCGTCCTGGACGACGACGTGATCGCCTCGTACTCGCCCGACCGGCTCGCCGCCGTGCTGCGCGCCAAGGCGGACGCCGCCGACCACCTGGACGAACTGACCCGCGACAGCGGCCTGTCGGCGTTCGTGGTGTTCTCCTCCATCGCCGGCGTGTGGGGCAGCGGAGGGCAGGCCGGCTACGCCGCCGCCAACGCCCACCTGGACGCGCTCGTCGAGCGTCGGCGCGCCCGCGGCCTGGCCGCCACCTCCGTGGCCTGGGGCCCGTGGGGCGGCACCGGCATGGCCGCCGACGAGGCCGCGCAGCACCTGCTGAACCGCCGCGGCCTGCGCCCGGTCGACCCCGACGCCGCGCTGACCGCGCTCGACCGTGCCCTGACCGCCCAGGACACCACCGTCGTCGTCGCCGACGTCGACTGGGCACTGTTCGCGTCCGCGTTCACCACCGGACGCCCCAGCCCCCTGCTCGCCGCCCTGCCCGGCGCGGCCGTCGCGGCGGCGACCGACACCGCCGTCGACGCGGTCGGCGCCGCGCTGAGGGACCGGCTCGCCCCGCTCACCACCGAGGAGCGCGACGCCGCCCTGCTCGACCTGGTGCGCCGCCGGGCCGCCGCCGCGCTCGGCCACACCGACCCGGCCGCCGTCGCCGTCGGCCGGGCCTTCCGCGAGATGGGCTTCGACTCGCTGACCGCGGTCGAACTGCGCAACGCCCTCACCGCCGAGACCGGCGTCCCCCTGCCCAGCACCCTCGTCTTCGACCACCCCACGCCGCTCGCCGTCGCCGCCCGCCTGCGGGACGAGCTGTACGGGGCCGAGCGGGAGCGGCAGGAAGCCCCGGTGCGGGCGACCGACACCGACCCCGTCGTCATCGTCGGCATGGGATGCCGTCTGCCCGGCGGCATCGACGGCCCGGACCGGCTGTGGGATCTCCTCGCGGCCGGCGGTGACGCCGTCGGCGCCTTCCCCGAGGACCGCGGCTGGGACCTGACCGGCCTGCTGGAGGCCAGCGACACCCGGTCCGGGGGCTTCCTGGCGCAGGCGTCCGCGTTCGACGCCGCGTTCTTCGGCATCAGCCCCCGCGAGGCCCAGGCCCTCGACCCGCAGCAGCGGCTCGTCCTGGAGACCTCCTGGGAGGCCCTGGAACACTCCGGGATCGCCCCCACCGCGCTGAAGGGCTCCCGCACCGGCGTCTTCGTCGGAGCCGGCAGCTCCGGCTACGCCACCGGTCTGACCGAGATTCCCGAGGGGCTCGGGGGACATCTGCTGACCGGTCAGGCGGGCAGCGTGATCTCCGGCCGTATCGCCTACTCCCTCGGCCTGGAGGGCCCGGCCGTCACCGTCGACACCGCCTGTTCCTCCTCCCTGGTGGCCCTGCACCTGGCAGCGCAGTCGCTGCGCGGCGGCGAGTGCGACCTGGCGCTCGTGGGCGGCGTCACCGTCATGGCGGACCCGGGCGCGTTCGTCGAGTTCAGCCTTCAGGGCGGCCTCGCACCCGACGGCCGCTGCAAGGCGTTCTCCGACGACGCCGACGGCACCGGCTGGGCGGAGGGCGTCGGCGTACTCGTCGTGGAGCGGCTCTCCGACGCCCGCCGAGCAGGTCACCGCGTGCTGGCCGTGGTGGAGGGCTCGGCCGTCAACCAGGACGGCGCCTCCAACGGCCTCACCGCCCCCAACGGCCCCTCCCAGCAACGTGTCATCCGGCAGGCGCTGGCCTTCGCCGGGCTCTCCCCCCGGGACGTCGACGTGGTGGAGGCGCACGGCACCGGCACCACCCTCGGCGACCCCGTCGAGGCGCAGGCGCTGCTGGCGGCGTACGGCCAGGAGCGGCCCGAGGACCGGCCGCTGTGGCTCGGCTCGGTCAAGTCCAACCTGGGGCACACCCAGGCCGCGGCCGGAGCCGTCGGCATCATCAAGATGATCCTCGCCCTGCGCAACGACACCCTCCCGCGCACCCTGCACGCCGGGCAGCCCTCGTCCCGCGTCGACTGGGACAGCGGGCGGATCCGACTGCTGCACGAGGCCGTCGCCTGGCCCGCCGGCGAGAGCGTCCGCCGCGCCGGTGTCTCCGCGTTCGGCGTCTCGGGCACCAACGCCCACGTCATCCTCGCCGAACCGCCCGCGACGCCGGACGCGTCCACCGCGCCCACCCGCGGACGCGGGGACACCGACACCGACCGCACCGCCCTGCCCTGGCTGCTCGCCGCGCGCAGCGCGCCCGCCCTGCGCGACCAGGCCGGCCGGCTCCTCGCCCACCTCGAACAGCACAGCGGCCTGGACGCCGCCGACGTCGCACACGCCCTCGCGTTCACCCGCGCCCCGCTGGAGCACCGCACCGCCGTCACCGGCACCGGCCGCGACACCCTGCTGGCCGGACTCCGCGCGCTCGCCGACGGCCGGACACACCCCGCCGTCGTCACCGGAAACACCCTCACCACGGGTGGGACCGCGTTCCTGTTCGCCGGCCAGGGCACCCAGCGTCCCGGCATGGGCCGCGGCCTGTACCAGGCGTTCCCCGCTTACGCCGACGCCTTCGACGCCGTCTGCGGCCACTTCGACGGACTGCTGCCGCGCCCGCTCGTCGAGGTCGTGCACGGGGACGACGCCGACACCCTGAACCGCACCGAGTACGCCCAGCCCGCCCTGTTCGCCGCCGAGGTCGCCCTCTTCCGGCTCCTGGAGTCGTTCGGGGTGCGCCCCACCCACCTTCTCGGCCACTCCGTCGGCGAGATCGCCGCCGCCCACGTGGCCGGGGTGCTCACCCTCCCCGACGCCTGCCGCCTGGTCGCCGCCCGCGGCCGGCTGATGCAGGCACTGCCCGAGGGCGGCGCGATGATCGCCCTCCAGGCAGCCGAGGACGAAGTGCTGCCGCTGCTCGCCGGACGCGAGGACGTCCTTGGCGTGGCCGCCGTCAACGGCCCCCGCTCCGTGGTCGTCTCCGGTGACGAGGACGCCGCGCTCGCGGTCGCCGCCCACTTCGCCGCACAGGGCCGCAAGACCACCCGTCTGCGGGTCAGCCACGCCTTCCACTCCCCGCGCATGGACGCCATGCTGGACGACTTCCGGGCCGTCGCCGCCGCCGTCGAGTACGCCGAGCCGCGCATCCCGGTCGTCTCCGACCTCACCGGCCGCCTCGCCGGGCCCGGCGACCTCACCGACCCGGAATACTGGGTACGGCACGTGCGGCATGCCGTACGGTTCGCCGACGGCGTCACCGCCCTGGAGGAACGCGGCGTCGTCCGCCTCCTCGAACTCGGCCCCGACACCACCCTGACCGCCCTCGCCCAGGGCGGCTGGCAGGGCACCGCCCCACTCGCCGTGCCCACCCTGCGCGAGGACCGCGACGAGGCGGAGACGCTGCTGGCCGCCGTCGGCGCCCTGCACGCCCACGGCGCACCCGTCGACTGGCACGCCGTGCTCGCCGCCACCGCCCCCGGCGCCCGCCCGGTGGACCTGCCCACCTACGCCTTCCAGCACCACCCCTACTGGATCGAGACCACCCCCTCCACGGGTGATCCGGCCGCCGCCGGACTCGTCGCCGCCGGTCATCCGCTGCTCGGCGCGGTCGTCCCGTCCGCCGTGGACGACACCCTGCTGCTCACCGGCCGCCTCACCGCCCGCACCACGGGCTGGCTCGCCGCGCACCGCCTCGGCGGCACGGCCGTCGTCCCGAGCACCGCCTTCCTCGAACTCGCCCTGGCCGCCGGCGCCCACGCCGCCCGCCCGCAGATCCGCGAACTCGTCCTGGAACGCCCGCTGGCCCTGCCCGAGCACGACGGAGTCGCCCTGCAACTGCGCGTCGAGGCACCCGACGCGCGCGGCGACCGTGCCTTCGCCGTGCACGCCCGCCCCGCGGCCGACGCCGGCGCCGAGTGGACCCGGCACGCCGCCGGCGTCCTCACCGCCGAGACCGGACCGGACCCGGCCCACGACCTCACGGCCTGGCCGCCGCCGGGTGCGGAGGAGATCGCCACCGACGGCCTCTACGTCCGCCTGCGCGAGGCCGGACTCGACTACGGGCCCGTCTTCCAGGGCCTGCTGGCCGCCTGGCAGGACGACACCGCCGTGTACGCCGAGGTCGCGCTCCCCGAGTCCGCCTCCGCCGACGCCGCCCGCCACGACCTGCACCCGGCGCTTCTGGACGCCGCCCTGCACCCGCTGGGCCTCGGCGCGTTCGACGGCCTCGGCGACGGGCGCATGCTGTTCTCCGCCGGCCCGGTCCGACTGTTCGCCACCGGCGCCACCACCCTGCGCGTCCGTCTGGAGCGCACCGGCCCCGACACCCTCGCCCTCACCGCCGCCGACGCGGTCGGCGAACCCGTCCTGGCCATCGGCTCCCTGCTGCTGCGTCCGGTTCCCGGCGCGCCCCTCACGCCCGCAGCCGCGCCGGTGACCACCGGTGACTCGGCAGCGGCGCCCGCCGAGCAGGTCCGCCGCCGCGCCGCCCGCACCCAGCCGCCCGGCAGCCTCCTGGAACGCCTGGCCGGCCGGCCCGCCGCGGAACGCGAACGCGTCCTGCTCACCACCGTCCGCGACCGTGTCGCCGCCGTGCTCGGACACGCCGGCCCCGACGACGTCGAACCGGCCCTGCCCTTCACCGACCTCGGCCTCACCTCCCTGACCGCGGTCGAACTGCGCAACGGGCTCAGCACCGCCCTCGGCGTCACCCTGCCCGCCACCCTCGTCTTCGACCACCCGACCCCGGCCGTACTGGCCCGGCACCTCGCCGACGACCTGTTCGGCACCGCCGGCGACGGCACCCCCGTCGCCGCCCGCCGCGCCGTCGACGACGACCCGATCGCCGTCGTCGGCATGGCCTGCCGCTACCCCGGCGGCATCGCCGGACCCGAGGACCTGTGGGACCTGGTGCGCGCCGGAGCCGACGGCATCTCGCCGCTGCCCACCGACCGCAACTGGAGCCCCGAGCGGCTCTACCACCCCGACCCCGACCACCCCGGCACCGTCTACACCCGGGAAGGCGGCTTCCTGCACGACGCCAGCCGCTTCGACCCCGCGTTCTTCAGCATCTCGCCCCGCGAGGCCCTCGCCATGGACCCCCAGCAGCGCCTGCTCCTGGAGGTCTCCTGGGAGGCCCTGGAACGCGCGGGCGTCGACCCGGCCGCGGCCCGCGGCTCCGCCACGGGCGTCTTCGCCGGCGTCACCTACCAGGACTACGTGACGATCCTCGCGGCCTCCGACGACAACTTCGAGGGCTACGTCGGCACCGGCAACTCGCCCAGCGTCCTGTCCGGCCGCATCTCCTACGCGCTCGGCCTGGAGGGCCCGGCCGTCTCCGTCGACACCGCCTGCTCCTCCTCCCTCGTCGCCCTGCACCTCGCCGCGCAGTCCCTGCGCCAGGGCGAGTGCGAACTCGCCCTGGCCGGCGGCGTCACCGTGATGTCGACGCCGGGCTCCCTCATCGAGTTCAGCAGGCAGCGTGCGCTTGCCGAGGACGGCCGCTGCAAGCCCTTCTCCGCGGACGCCGACGGCGCCAGCTGGGCCGAGGGCGTCGGCATGATCGTCCTCGAACGGCTCTCCGACGCCCGCCGCCACGGCCACCAGGTACTCGCCGTCATCCGCGGCTCCGCCCTCAACCAGGACGGCGCCTCCAACGGCCTGACCGCCCCCAACGGCCCCTCGCAGCAGCGCGTCATCCGGCAGGCCCTCGCGACCGCCGGGCTCTCCCCGCAGGACGTGGACGCCGTCGAGGCGCACGGCACCGGAACCACCCTCGGCGACCCCATCGAGGCCCAGGCCCTCCTCGCCGCCTACGGCCAGGACCGCGCCGAGGACCGGCCGCTGTGGCTCGGCTCCCTGAAGTCCAACATCGGGCACAGCCAGGCCGCCGCCGGCGTCGGCGGCGTCATCAAGATGGTGATGGCCCTGCGCGAAGGCGTCCTGCCCCGCACCCTGTACGCCGACAACCCCACGCCGCACGTCGACTGGACCGCCGGACACGTGCGCCTGCTCACCGAGGAACGCCCCTGGCCCGACACCGGCCGCGCCCACCGCGCCGGAGTCTCCTCCTTCGGCATGAGCGGCACCAACGCCCACGTCATCGTCGAACAGGCCCCCGACACCCCCGACCGGCCCGCCGCGCGGGCCGCGCTGCCCGCCGTACCCGTGGTGCTCTCCGCCCGCACCCCCGCCGCGCTGCGCGCCCAGGCCGCCCGGCTCCGCGCCCACCTGCGCGCCCGGCCCGGCACACCGCTCACCGACCTCGCCTACACCCTCGCCGTCGGCCGGGCCGCCCTCACCCACCGGGCCGCCGTCCTCGCCGACGACGTCACCCGCCTCGACGAGACCCTCTCCGCACTCGCCGCCGACGGACCGCTCACCGCGCCCGCCCTGGTCGCCGACGCCGTGCCGGGCGGCGCCGAACCCGTCCTCGTCTTCCCCGGACAGGGCGCCCAGTGGGCCGGTATGGCCCGCGAACTCCTCGCGGAGTCAACCGTGTTCGCCGACTGGATCGACCGCTGCGAACGGGCACTGGCCCCGCACGTCGACTGGTCGCTGAGCGCCGTGCTGCGCGGCGACGCCGACGCCGCCGACCTCGCCCGCGTCGATGTCGTCCAGCCCGCCCTGTGGGCCGTCATGGTCGCCACCGCCGCTCTGTGGCGCGCCCACGGCGTACGCCCGGCGGCCGTCGTCGGCCACTCCCAGGGCGAGATCGCCGCCGCCTGCGCCGCCGGAGCGCTCACCCTGGAGGACGGCGCCCGCGTCGTCGCCCTGCGCAGCCGCGCCATCACCCGCATCGCCGGAACCGGCGGCATGATGTCCGTGCCGCTGTCCGCCGAGGACACCCGCGCCCGCATGGCGCCCTGGGCGGACCGCCTGGCCGTCGCAGCCGTCAACGGGCCCGCCACCGTCGTCGTCTCCGGCGAGGCCGAGGCCCTGGACGAACTGCACGCCGCCCTCACCGCGGACGGCATCCGCGCCCGCAAGGTCGACGTCGACTACGGTTCGCACTCCGCGCAGGTCGAGGCCATCCGGGACACCGTCCTCGATGCCCTGGACGGCATCACCCCGCGCGACGCGGAGATCCCCTTCCGCTCCTCCCTCACCGGCGACTGGCAGGACACCACCGGGCTCGACGCCACCTACTGGTACACCAACCTGCGCGAGACCGTCCGCTTCGAGGAGGCCGTACAAGGCCTGATCGCCGCCGGCCACCGCACCTTCGTCGAGGTCGGCCCGCACCCCGTGCTCGCCGTCGGGCTGCGCGACACCCTCGACGCGGCCGGCGTGGACGGTGCCGTCCTCGGCTCCCTCCGCCGCGACCAGGGCGGCCTCAGGCAGTTCCTCACCGCGCTCGCCGAAGCTCACGCGCACGGCGTCGACATCGACTTCGAGACGGTCTTCGGCGGCACCGGCGCCGCCCGTACCGACCTGCCCACCTACCCGTTCGAGCACCAGCGCTACTGGCCCACCCTCCGTGAGACCGCCGCGGCCGGTCACGCCGACGGCGCGCCCGACACGGACTCCGTCGAGGCCCGTTTCTGGGAGACCGTCGAGCAGGAGGACCTCCAGAGCCTCAGCGACGCCTTGGACCTGGCCGCCGACGCCCCCCTCAGCAGCGTCCTGCCCGCCCTGTCGAACTGGCGGCGCACCCAGCGCGAACGCGCCACCACCGACGCCTGGCGCTACCGCGTCGCGTTCAGCCCCCTCACCCCCGGCCCGGCCACCCTCACCGGCACCTGGCTGCTCCTCGCCCCCGCCGACACCACCGGGCACGCCCGCACTGCCGACGCCGTCGCCGACGCACTCTCCGCAGGCGGCGCACGCACCGTCCGGCTGATCACCGTGCCCGACGGCGCCCTCGACCGCGCCGCCCTCGCCGGCCTGCTCGCCACCGACGAGGACGCCGTACGCCCCGCGGGTGTGCTCTCCCTCCTCGCTCTCGACACCCGCGCGCACCCCGACCATCCGGCCGTCCCCGTCGGGCTCGCCGGAACCCTCGCCCTGGTCCAGGCCCTCGGCGACCTCGGCCTCGACGCCCCCCTGTGGTGCGCCACCCGAGGCGCCGTGGCCGTCGGTGGCGCCGACCCCGCGCCGGACCCCGCCCAGGCCCTCGTCTGGGGCTTCGGCCGGGTCGCCGCCCTGGAGCACTCCGACCGCTGGGGCGGCCTCATCGACCTGCCCGCCGACCTCGACGCCCGCAGTGCCACCCGCCTCGCCACCGTTCTCGCCGATCCCGGCCAGGAGGACCAGATCGCGCTGCGCGCCACCGGCGCCCACGGCCGCCGCCTGGTCCACGCCCCCGGCGCCGACGTCCCCGCCGAGACCTGGCGGCCCCGCGGCACGGTCCTCGTCACCGGCGGCACCGGCGCCCTCGGCGGTCATGTCGCCCGCTGGCTCGCCGACCGCGGCGCCACCCACCTGGTGCTGGCCGGCCGCCGCGGCGCCGACGCGCCCGGCGCCACCGGCCTGCGCGACGAACTCGCCGCCCGCGGCGTCGACGTCACCCTCGCCGCCTGCGACGTGTCCGACCGCGCCGACCTCGCCCGACTGCTCGCGGGCGTGCCCGCCGACCGGCCCCTCGACGCCGTGTTCCACGCGGCCGGGTCCCTCGACGACGGCGTCATCGACTCACTCACCCCCGGCCGCATGGACCCCGTCCTGCGCGGCAAGGCCACCGCCGCCCGCGCCCTGCACGAGCTCACCCGGGACCTCGACCTCTCCGCCTTCGTGCTGTTCTCCTCCACCGCGGGCGTCCTCAGCGGCGCGGGCCTCGGCAACTACGCCCCCGGCAACGCCTACCTCGACGCCCTCGCCGCCGAACGCCGCGCCGCCGGACTGCCTGCCACCGCCGTCTCCTGGGGACTGTGGGCCGACGGCGGCATGGTCGGCGACGCGGCCGGCGACCGCATGCGGCGCCACGGAGTCCACCCCATGGACACCGCCGCAGCCTGCGAGGCCCTCGGCCACGCCCTCGACCTCGGCGACACCCACGTCGTCGTCACCGACCTGCGCTGGGACACCTACGCCCCGTCCTTCACCGCGCCCCGCCCCAGCCACCTGCTGGACGAACTGCCCGCCGCCCGCCGGGCGCTGGACACCACGCGCCAGGACAGCGCGTCCGCCACCGCCGACGCCTCATCGCTCCACACCCACCTGGCCGCCCTGCCCGACTACGAACGGGCCGGAGCCGTCCTGGAGATCGTGCGCGGCCATGTAGCGGGCGTCCTCGGCTACCCCGCCGCCGACGCCGTCGAACCGGAACGCCCCTTCACCGACCTGGGCATCGACTCGCTCAGCGCCGTCGAACTGCGCAACGGCATGAACCGCATCACCGGCCTGCGCCTGCCCAGCACCCTCGTCTTCGACCACCCCAACTGCCGCGCCCTCGCCGACTTCCTGCTCGCCGAGGTCGCCGCCGACACCGTGCCCGCCACCCCGGACGACACCCCACGCCGCTCCGCCGCCCTCGACGACGACATCGCCATCGTCGCCATGGGCTGCCGCTTCCCCGGCGACATCCGCACCCCCGAACAACTGTGGCGGATGCTCCTGGAAGGCGAGGAGGGCCTGGTGCCCTTCCCCGAGGACCGCGGCTGGGACCTCGACACCCTCTACGACCCCGACCCCGGCAAGGTCGGCACCGTCTACACCCGGACCGGTGGATTCCTCAGCGACGCGGGCGGGTTCGACCCGGCGTTCTTCAACATCTCGCCACGTGAGGCCGTCGCCATGGATCCGCAGCAGCGTCTGCTGCTGGAGATGGCCTGGGAGACGTTCGAGCGGGCGGGCATCGACCCGCGTGCGCTGCGCGGCAGCCGCACCGGCGTCTTCGCCGGCACCAACGGGCAGGACTACACCGGCATGCTCGCCGCCTCCGGCGAGGACTTCGAGGGCTACATGCTGACCGGCAACGCCGCCAGCGTCGTCTCCGGCCGGTTGTCGTACACCTTCGGTCTGGAGGGCCCGGCGGTCACCGTCGACACGGCCTGCTCCGCCTCCCTGGTGGCCCTCCACCTGGCCGCGCAGTCGCTGCGCAGCGGCGAGTGCGACCTCGCCCTCGCCGGCGGCATCACCGTCATGGCCTCACCCGGTCTGTTCGTGGACTTCAGTCGTCAGCGGGGGTTGGCGGCGGATGGTCGGTGCAAGGCGTTCGCTGATGCGGCGGACGGGACGGGGTTCTCGGAGGGTGGTGGTCTGTTGCTGGTGGAGCGGTTGTCGGATGCGCGGCGGAACGGCCATCCGGTGTTGGCGGTGGTGCGTGGTTCGGCGGTGAATCAGGATGGTGCGTCGAATGGTTTGAGTGCGCCGAACGGTCCGGCTCAGCAGCGGGTGATTCGTGCGGCTCTGGTGGATGCGGGGGTTGCTGCGTCCGAGGTGGATGTGGTGGAGGCGCACGGTACGGGGACGCGGTTGGGTGATCCGATCGAGGCGCAGGCGTTGCTGGCCACGTATGGCCGGGAGCGGGCCGGGGGACAGCCGTTGTGGCTGGGGTCGGTGAAGTCGAATGTGGGTCACACGCAGGCGGGTGCGGGTGTCGCGGGTGTGATGAAGATGGTGCTGGCGATGCGGAATGGCATGTTGCCGGCGACGTTGCATGTGGATGCGCCCTCGTCGCACGTCGACTGGTCGTCGGGCGGGGTGGAACTGCTGACTCAGGCGCGTGAGTGGCCGGAGGTGGTGGAGCGTCCGCGTCGTGCGGGTGTGTCGTCGTTCGGTATCAGTGGGACGAACGCGCATGTGGTGCTGGAGGCCGTTCCGGTGACCGAGGAGATCGTGACCGAGGAGTCGGTGGCGGAGGAGTCGGTGACCGAGGAGTCGGTGGCGGAGGAGTCGGGCGGGGTGCCGGGTGGTGGTGGTCCGGTGCCGTGGGTGGTCAGTGCCCGCAGCCGGGACGCGCTGCGCGCCCAGGCCGCACAACTCCTCGACCACATAGGTGAGTTCACCGACCTCACCCCCGCGGACCTCGGCCTCTCCCTCACCGCGACCCGCGCCGCGTTCGAGCACCGCGCCGTCGTCCTCGGCGCCGACCGCGCCGCGCTGACCGACGGGCTGCGGTTGCTCGCCACCGGCGAGATCGGCCCGCACACGGTCACCGGCGTCCAACGCGGCGAAGGCAAGACCGCCTTCCTCTTCTCCGGTCAGGGCGCCCAGCGCCCGGGGATGGGCCGCGGCCTGTACGAGGCCTTCCCCGTCTACGCGGACGCCTTCGACGCGGTCTGCGCCCATCTCGGCGACGACCTGCGCGGACTCGTGTTCGGCGACGACGCCGAGCTGCTGAACCGCACCGAGCACGCCCAGCCCGCCCTCTTCGCCTTCGAGGTCGCCCTCTACCGCCTGCTGGAATCCTGGGGCGTACGGCCCGACTTCGTCGCCGGGCACTCCGTCGGCGAGATCGCCGCCGCCCACATCGCCGGCGTGATGTCGCTCCAGGACGCCTGCGCCCTCGTCGCCGCCCGCGGCCGCCTGATGCAGGAACTGCCAGCCGGCGGCGCCATGTTCGCCGTGGAGGCGGCCGAGGACGACGTACGGCCGCTGCTGGAGGGCCACCCGGACGCGGGCATCGCCGCCGTCAACGGGCCGCGCTCCGTGGTGGTCTCCGGCACCGAGGACGTGGTCGCCGGCATCGCCGCGCGGCTCGCCGCCGACGGGCGCCGCACCACCAGGCTGCGGGTCAGCCACGCCTTCCACTCACCGCTCATGGAGCCCATGCTCGACGCCTTCCGCGAGGTCGCCGCGAGCATCTCCTACGCCCCGCCGCGCATGGCCGTCGTCTCCAACGTCACCGGGCGCGGCGCCGCCCCCGGCGAGCTGGAGGACCCGGAGTACTGGGTGCGGCACGTGCGGGAGGCGGTCCGCTTCGCGGACGGCGTCGGCTGGCTCGCCGCGCACGGCGTCGGCCGGTTCGTGGAGGTCGGCCCCGACGGCACCCTGACCGCCATGGCGCAGAGCTGCCCGACGGACGACGAGCACACCCTGTTCGTGCCGTCGCTGCGCAAGGACCGCGACGAGCGCGAGACGCTCCTGGACGCCGTCGCCCGCGCCTTCGCCCACGGCGTGCCTGTGGAGTGGCCCCGCCTCTTCGACGGCACCGGCGCCCGCACCGCCGAGTTGCCCACCTACCCCTTCCAGCGCCGCCGGTACTGGCCGAAGCCGCCCGTGCTGCTCGGTGACGTCACCGCCGCGGGCCTCGGCACCAGCGGTCACCCACTGCTCGGCGCGGCCGTGGAGCTGGCCGACGGCGCCACCCACGTGTTCACCGGCCGTTTCTCGCTGGGCTCCCACTCCTGGCTGAAGGACCACGCCCTCACCAGCACCGCCCTGTTCCCGGCGACCGGCTTCCTCGACCTGGCCCTGCACGCGGGCGCCCGCACCGGCTGCGAGCAGGTCGCCGAGCTGACGATCCTGGCCCCGCTCACCCTGCCCGCGCACGGCGGGGTGCAGGTCCAGGTCCGCGTCGAGGAACCCGACGCCACCGGGGCCCGCCCGCTGACCGTGCACGGCCGCCCCGACGACGCCGAACCCGGCACACCATGGACCCTGCACGCCGGCGGCCTGCTCACGGTCGCCACCGAAACGGCGGCCACCGAAACGGCCGCCACCCCCTATGACTTCACCGCCTGGCCGCCCGAGGGCGGTGAGGAAGTGCCGCTCGATGGCTTCTACGAGGCGTTCGCCGACCGCGGCCACCTCTACGGCCCGCTGTTCCAGGGCCTGACCCGGGTCTGGACACGCGGCGAGGAGGTCTTCGCCGAGGTCGAGCTGCCCGCCGACGCCGCCCCCGCGGCCGACGCCTTCGACCTGCACCCGGCACTGCTCGACGCCGCGCTGCACGCGGTGATGTTCGTGCCGATGAAGGACGCCGGACGGCTGCCTTTCTCCTGGAGCGACGTGCGCCTCGACGCCGTCGGCGCGTCCGCGCTGCGGCTGCGGATGGTCCAGGAGGGCCCGGAGGCCGTCGGCCTCGCCCTCGCCGACCCGGCGGGCCGTCCGGTCGCCTCCGTCGGCTCGCTCACCCTGCGCGAACTCAGCGGCGACCTCGCCGGCTCCACCGTCGGCGCGCCCGGCAACCGGGGCCTGTACGAACTGGACTGGCGTCCCGTCACCCCCGGCGACTCCGAAACGCCCGCCCCGTCGACGGTGACGGTCGTCGGCGCGGACGAGGCCGACGAACTGGCCGCCGCCCTGCGCGCCGCCGGGCACACCGCGCGGTCCGTACCCGGCCTGGACGCCCTTGCGGACGCCGACGAGGTGCCCGACACCCTCCTGTACGCCGTGCCGCTCGTGGCCGCGACGGGCGAGGGGACCGTGGGCGGCACCCTCGCCGACGCTGCCCGAACCACCGCCGGCGAGGTGCTGGCCCTCCTCCAGCGGTGGGTGGACGACCCGGCGTTCGCGCACGCCCGGCTCGCCGTCGTGACACGCGGCGCCGTCCCGGCCGGTCCCCGGCCCGCGGACCCGGCGCAGGCGGCGGTCTGGGGTCTGGTGCGGGCCGCCCGCACCGAGAACCCCGGCCGGTTCGTCCTCGCCGACACCGACGGCACCGACGCCTCCACGGCGGCGCTGCCCGCCGCACTCGACGACACCGCGTTCGAACTCGCCGTACAGGACGGCACGGTGACCGTGCCGCACATCGTGCCGCTCGACGCCGGCCGGACCCTCGTCCCGCCGGCCGGCGCGGACACCTGGCGGCTCGCGGTGGAGCGGCAGGGCACGCTGGAGGGGCTGCGGCTCGCGCCCTGCCCGGAGGTCACCGCCCCGCTCGCCCCGAACGAGGTGCGCCTCTCGCTGCGCGCGGCCGGCGTCAACTTCCGCGACGTCCTCACCACGCTCGGCATGTACCCCGGTGACGCCACCGGGATCGGTCTGGAGGGCGCGGGCGTCGTCACCGAGGTAGGCGCCGACGTCACCGGTCTCGCCCCCGGCGACCGGGTGATGGGCATGTTCGCCGGAGCCTTCGGGCCCGTCGCCGTCGCCGACGCCCGCATGGTCGCGCGGATCCCGAAGGGCTGGAGCTTCGCGGAGGCCGCCACCGTCCCGATCGTGTACCTCACCGCGTACTACGCGCTGGTCGACCTCGGCGGGCTGAAGCCCGGCGAGAACGTCCTCGTGCACGCCGCGGCCGGAGGCGTCGGATCGGCCGCCGTGCAGCTCGCCCGCCACCTCGGCGCCGTGGTCCACGGGACCGCGTCGCCCGCCAAGTGGGACGCGCTGCGGGCCGCGGGACTCGACGACGCCCGCCTCGCCTCGTCCCGCGACCTCGGGTTCGAGCAACGGCTGCTCGACGCGACCGAGGGCCGCGGCTTCGACGTCGTCCTCGACTCGCTGGCCCGGGAGTTCGTGGACGCCTCGCTGCGGCTGCTGCCGCGCGGCGGCCGGTTCCTGGAGATGGGCAAGACCGACGTCCGCGACCCCGCCCGGGTCGCCGCCGACCACCCGGGCGTCGACTACCGCGCCTTCGACCTGGTCGAGGCCGGACCCGACCGGATCGGCGAGATGCTCGCCGTCCTCGTGGACCTCTTCGACCGCGGCGCCCTCAAGCCGCTGCCGATGGCCGTGTGGGACGTCCGCCGCGCACCGGAGGCGTTCCGCTTCCTCAGCCAGGCCCGGCACATCGGCAAGGTCGTCCTGACCCTGCCGGCCGCGCCGGACCCCGCGGGCACCGTGCTGCTCACCGGCGGGCTCGGCGGGCTCGGCCGGATCACCGCCCGCCATCTCGTCGCCGAGCACGGCGTACGGCATCTGCTGATCGCCGGGCGGCGCGGCCCCGACTCGCCGCAGGCGGCCGCACTGCGGGCCGAACTCGCCGCCCTGGGCGCCGAGGTCACCGTCATCGCCTGCGACATCGCCGACCGCACCGCGCTCGCCTCGCTCCTCGCGGGCATTCCCGCCGACCGGCCGCTGACCGCCGTGGTGCACTCCGCCGGCGTCCTCGCGGACGGCGTGCTGTCCTCGATGTCACCCCAGCGGCTCGATGAGGCGCTGCGCCCGAAGGCCGACGCGGTGGCCGCCCTGCACGACCTCACCCGCGACCTCGACCTCGCCCGGTTCGTGGTCTTCTCCTCGGTCGCCGGAACCTTCGGCGGCGCCGGACAGGCCAACTACTCGGCCGCCAACGCGTTCCTGGACGCCTTCGCCCACCACCGGCGCGCCCAGGGTCTGCCCGCGGTGTCCCTCGCCTGGGGCACCTGGCTGCCGGACGCCGGCATGACCGGGGAGCTCAGCGACGCCGACCGCGAACGCCACGCCCGTACCGGCATGGTGCCGCTCGACGCCGGTGAGGGCATGCGTCTCCTTGACGCCGCCGCAAACTCCGACCGGGCCGCGCTGCTGCCGATGGACATCGACCCGGCCGCCCTGCGCGAACACCACGACGTCCTGCCGGTGCTGCTGCGCGGCCTGGTACGCACCCCCGCCCGACGCCGGGCCCAGGCCGCCGTGGGAGCGGCGCCCGCAGCGCAGGCCCCGCAGCCGCTCGCCGAACGGCTGGCACCGTTGCCCGCCGCCGACCGCGAGCACCTGCTCCTGGACGTGGTCGCCGAACAGGCCGCGGCCGTCCTCGGACACGGCTCGGCCGCCGACATCGACCCCGAGCAGACCTTCAAGGAACTGGGCTTCGACTCCCTGACCGCGGTCGAGCTGCGCAACCGGCTCGGCGCGGCCACCGGCCTGCGACTGCCCGCCACCCTGGTCTTCGACTACCCGACCGCCCTCGCCCAGGTCCGTTACCTGCTCGGCGAGCTGTCCCTGCCGGAACCTCCCGGCACCACGCAGGCCCTGCTCGGCGAGATGGACCGCCTGGAGAGCGCGCTGCTCGACTCGGACGTGGCCGGCGAGGACCGGGAGAAGGTCTCCGCCCGGCTGCGTGAGCTGCTCTCCCGCTGGCAGGGCGAGCCCGTCACCCCGGCCGGTACCCCCGCCGGACAAGCCGACACCCCCGCTGGACAGGACGACGAGGAACTGGCCCTGGCCGAGACCGCGGGCGACCTCTTCGACCTGATCGACCGAGAGCTGGGGGACGCGTGAGCACCCCGCCGGTCCCGCACGCCCCCGACGCCCCGGCCCGCCCGGTTCAAGGAAGTGACACACGTGGCTGACGACGACAAGTACGTGGAATACCTCAAGCGGGTCACGGGCGAACTCCGGCAGACCCGCCGCAAGCTGCGCGAGGTCGAGGACCGGGGCCGTGAGCCGATCGCCATCGTCGCGATGAGCTGCCGGTTCCCCGGCGGCATCCGCACCCCCGAGGATCTGTGGCGGCTCGTCGACGAGGGCGGCGACGCCATCGGCGCACTGCCCGACGACCGCGGCTGGGACATCGAGGACCGCTACGATCCCGACCCCGACCGGCCCGGTACCTTCTCCACCCGCGAGGGCGGCTTCCTGCACGACGCCGCCTCCTTCGACGCCGCCTTCTTCGGCATGAGCCCCCGTGAGGCACTGGCCACCGACCCGCAGCAGCGGATCCTGCTGGAGGCGTCCTGGGAACTCCTGGAACGCGCCGGGATCCGCCCGCAGACCCTGCGCGGCAGCGCCACCGGAGTGTTCGTCGGCGCCGCCACCGCCGGCTACGGGCAGGGCCCGGTCGAGGTCCCCGAGGACCTGCACGGCCTGATGCTCGCCGGGAACGCCACCTCCGTCGCCTCCGGCCGCATCTCCTACGTCCTCGGCCTCGAAGGCCCCACCGTCACCGTCGACACCGCCTGTTCGTCCTCCCTGGTCGCCCTGCACTGGGCGGTACAGGCGCTGCGCGCCGGGGAGTGCGACCTCGCGATGGCGGGCGGCGTCGCCGTCATGGCCACCCCCGGCCTGCTGTTCGAGTTCAGCCGACAGCGCGGGCTCGCCCCCGACGGCCGCTGCAAGGCCTTCGCGGACGCCGCCGACGGCACCGGCTGGTCCGAGGGTGTCGGCCTGCTCCTGGTCGAACGCCTCTCCGACGCCCGCCGCAACGGGCACCCGGTCCTCGCCGTGGTCCGCGGCTCCGCCGTCAACTCCGACGGCGCCTCCAACGGGCTGACCGCACCCAACGGACCCGCCCAGCAGCGCGTCATCGAACAGGCCCTCGCGAACGCCGGTATCACCGCCGCAGACGTCGACGCCGTCGAGGCGCACGGCACCGGCACCACCCTCGGCGACCCCATCGAGGCCCAGGCGCTGCTCGCCACCTACGGCCGCGCCAAGAACGCCGAACGGCCCCTCTTCCTCGGCTCCCTGAAGTCAAACCTCGGCCATACCCAGGCCGCCGCCGGCGTCGCGGGCGTCATCAAGACGGTGATGGCGCTCCAGCACGGCCGACTGCCCCTCACCCTGCACGTGGACACGCCGTCCACGCACGTCGACTGGGACGCCGGTCACGTCCGGCTGCTCACCGAGCCCGTCGACTGGCCCCTCACCCCCGGACGCCCGCGCCGCGCGGCCGTGTCCTCCTTCGGCATCAGCGGCACCAACGCGCACACCGTCCTGGAGGCCGCCCCCGAGGAGCCGGAAGAGGAGGCCCAGGAGACCGAGGCGGCCCCCGCGGCCGCCGTACGGCTGCCCCTCGCCCCCTGGCTGCTGTCCGCGCGCGGCGCCGAGGCCCTGCGCGGCCAGGCGGCCCGCCTGCTCGACCACACCGACACCCACCCCGGCGACGACCCGCACGTCACCGCCCGTGCTCTCGCCGCCACCCGGCAGTCGTTCGAGCACCGCGCCGTCGTCCTCGCCGAGGACACGGCCACCGCCCGCGACGCCCTGCGGGCCCTCGCCGCGGGAGAGGAACACCCCGCCGTCGTCACCGGCCGCACCCTGCGCGGCGCGACCGCCTTCCTCTTCTCCGGGCAGGGCGCCCAGCGTCCCGGCATGGGCCGCGACCTGTACGCCGCGTTCCCCGCGTACGCCCGCGCCTTCGACGAGATCTGCGCCCACCTCGACCCCGAACTCGGACTGTCCCCCAAGTCCCTCAAGGAGACGGTCCTCGACGGCGCCCAGGACGACGAGGCGCTGCGGGAGACAGGCCTCGCCCAGCCGGCGCTGTTCGCGGTCGAGGTCGCCCTCTTCCGCCTCCTGGAGTCGTGGGGCATCGCCCCCAAGTACGTCCTGGGGCACTCCCTGGGCGAACTGTCCGCCGCGCACGTCGCCGGAGTGTGGTCGCTGCCCGACGCGTGCCGTCTGGTCGCCGCCCGTGGCCGGCTCATGCAGGCCCTGCCCTTGGGCGGCGCCATGGTCTCCGTGGAGGCCGCCGAGGACGAGGTGACCGCGCTGCTCGCCGGGCACGCCGGCGCCGTGTCGGTCGCCGCCGTCAACGGCCCGCGCGCCACCGTCGTCTCCGGCGACACCGCCGCCGTCGAGGCCGTCGCCGCCGAACTCGCCGCCCGCGGCCGGACCACCCGCAGGCTGCGCGTCTCGCACGCCTTCCACTCGGCGCGCATGGACGCCGCCCTGGACGAGTTCCGTACCGTCGCCGAGAGCGTCACCGCGCATCCGCCGCGCCTCACCGTCGTCTCCAACCTCACCGGCGGCCCCGCCACCGCCGAGGAACTGGCCTCCGCCGACTACTGGGTGCGGCACCTGCGCCACACGGTCCGCTTCGCCGACGGCGTCGGCTGGCTCGCCGCCCACGGCGTCACCCGCTACCTCGAACTCGGCCCCGACGCCACCCTCACCGCGCTCACCCGCTCCTGCCTGCCCGACGACACCACCGACCGGGTCTGCGTGCCGCTGCTGCGCAAGGAGCGCCCCGAACGCGGCACCCTGCTCGCCGCCGTCGCCGCCGCCCATGTGCACGGCGTCCGCGTCGACCTCGACGCGCTGCTGGGCGCCGACCCGGCCGACCCGCGCATCGCCCTGCCCACCTACGCCTTCACCCGGGACCGCTACTGGCTGCCCCCCGCCCTCACCACCGCCGACGTCACCGGCGCAGGCCTGACCGGAACCGGGCACCCGCTGCTCGGCGCCGTCGTCCGCGTCGCCGACGACGACCGGGTGCTGCTCACCGGCCGCCTGTCCACCCGCGCCCAGCCCTGGCTCGCCGACCACACCGTGTCCGGCACCGTCCTGCTGCCCGGTACGGCGTTCGTCGAACTCGTCCTGCGCGCCGGCGACGAGGTCGGCTGCGGCCTCCTCGACGACCTCACCCTGGAAGCCCCGCTGGTGCTCCCGGACACCGCCGGTGTCCAGCTCCAGATCGCCCTCGGCGCCCCCGGCCCCACGGGCCACCGCCCCGTCACCGTGCACTCCCGTCCCGACGCCGACGACGACTCCCCGTGGACCCGGCACGCCACCGCCGTACTCGCCCCGGCACCCGCCGCCACCGAGGCCGAACCGGCCGCATGGCCGCCCGCCGACGCCCGGCCCGTCCCCCTGGACGGCTTCTACCAGGCACTCGCCGACCAGGGCTACCAGTACGGGCCCGTCTTCCAGGGCCTGCGCGCCGCCTGGCAGTCCGGTGACGTCCGGTACGCCGAGGTCGCCCTCCCCGAGGACCAGCACCGCGACGCCGCCCGCTACGGACTGCACCCCGCGCTCCTCGACGCCGCCCTGCACGTCCAGCTCGCCGGCGGTGGCGACGACGCCGGTGAACCGGGCGCCGTGGGCCTGCCGTTCGCGTTCAGCGGCGTCACCCTGCACGCCGTCGGCGCCACCGGCCTGCGGGTCCGCCTGGAGCGCGGCACCTCGGGAGCCGTACGCCTGCACCTCGCCGACGGCACCGGACGCCCCGTCGCCACCGTCGACTCCCTCGTCAGCCGCCCGGTCGCCGCCGGCGCCCTCGACACCGCACGCCCCGCCGACGGCGCCCTGTACGCGGTGCGCTGGACCGCCGCCGAACTCCCGGCCACGCCGGGCACCGACGGCTGGCGCCTGGCCGGGGACGACCCGGCGGGCCTGCTTCCGTCCTGGCCGCGGCTCGGCGCCGACGAGGACTCCTGCGCCGCCGCCGTCCTGCCGTACGCCTCCCGCCCCGACGAGACCCCCGCCGACCTCGCCGCCCGCGCCCTCACTGCCCTGCAGACACTGCCGGCCGACCCACGCACCGACGGCGCCCCGATCGTCGTCGTCACACGCGGCGCCGTCGCCGCCGACGACGGTGAGGACGTCACCGACCTCGCCGCCGCCGCCGTGTGGGGCCTGGTCCGCGCCGCGCAGACCGAGAACCCCGGCCGCCTCGTCCTCGCCGACCTCGACGACACCGACGCGTCCCGCGCCGCGCTCACCGCCGCCGTAGCCACCGGCGCACCCCAACTCGCGCTGCGGGAGGGCAGGCTGCTGACCCCGGCGCTGGTCCGCACGCCCGCCGCCGACGCCGCGCCCGTCTGGGACGCCGACGGCACGGCCCTGGTCACCGGCGGCACCGGCGCGCTCGGCGCCCTCGTCGCCCGCCACCTCGTCACCACCCACGGCGTGCGCTCCCTGCTGCTGCTCTCCCGCAGCGGCCCCGACGCCCCGGGCGCCCGCGCCCTCGCCGACGAACTCACCGCCCACGGCGCCGTCGTCCGCGTCGAGGCGTGCGACGCCGCCGACCCCGACGCCCTCGCCGCCGCCCTGGCCGCGCTGCCCGCCGACCGGCCACTGCGCGCCGTCGTCCACACCGCGGGCGTCCTCGACGACGGCGTCCTCGACTCACTCACCCTCGACCGGCTCGCTCCCGTGCTGCGGGCCAAGGCGGACACCGCGCTCGCCCTGCACACGGCGACCCTCCACGCCGACCTCACCGCCTTCGTCCTGTTCTCCTCCGCCTCCGGCCTCCTCGGCGGAGCCGGACAGGCCAACTACGCCGCCGCCAACACCGTCCTGGACGCCCTCGCCCACCACCGCCGGGCGACCGGCCTGCCCGCCACCTCCCTGGCCTGGACCCTGTGGGACCACGACAGCGGCATGACCGGCGGGCTCGGCGAGGACGACCGGCGCCGCATCGCGGCCTCCGGGCTGCCCGCCCTCGCCCCCGACCGTGCACTGCGCCTCCTCGACGAGGCCCTCACCACCGGCGAACCCCTCCTCGCGCCGCTGCGCACCGATGCCGCCGCGCTGCGCTCCGCCGCCGCGACCGGACGCCTGCCCGCCCTGCTGCACGGCCTCGTCCCGGCACCCGTCCGCCGCGCCGCCCGCGCCGCCGACGGCGGCTCCTCCGCGCTCGGCCGCACCCTGGCCGGACAGTCCGGGCCCGAACAGGAACGGCTGCTTCTCGACCTTGTGCGCCGCCACACCGCCGTGGCCCTCGGCCACGGCTCGGCCGGCGCCGTCGACGGCGAACAGTCCTTCAAGGACCTCGGCTTCGACTCGCTCACCTCCGTCGACCTGCGCAACCGCCTGAACGCCGAGACCGGACTGCGGCTGCCCGCCACGCTCGTCTTCGACCACCCCCGCCCCAGCGCCCTCGCCCGCCACCTGGCCCGGGAACTCGCGGGCACCACCGAGCAGTCGGCCCCCACCACGGTCGCCGCGGCGGAGGACGACCCGGTCGTCATCGTCGGCATGGCCTGCCAGTACCCCGGCGGTGTCAACTCGCCGGAGGACCTGTGGCGGTTCGTCTCCGAGGGCGGCGACGCCATCGGAGCCTTCCCCACCGACCGCGGCTGGGACCTGGACCGGCTGCCCGGCCTGCAAGCCGGATTCCTGCACGGCGCCACCCACTTCGACGCCGCCCTCTTCGGCATCGCACCCCGCGAGGCCCTCGCCATGGACCCCCAGCAGCGACTGCTCCTGGAGAGCTCCTGGGAGGTCCTCGAACACGCCGGGATCGACCCGCTGTCCCTGCGCGGCAGCCGCACCGGCGTCTACGTCGGCGCGATGGGCTCCGGCTACGCCTCCGGACTGGCCGACATCCCCGAAGGCATGGAGGGCTACATCGGACTCGGCGTCTCCGGCAGCGTCATCTCCGGCCGGGTCGCCTACACCTTCGGGCTGGAGGGGCCGACCATGACGGTCGACACCGCCTGCTCCTCCGCCCTGGTCGCCCTGCACCTCGCCGCCCACGCCCTGCGCCAGGGCGAATGCACCATGGCCCTGGCCGGCGGGGTCACCGTCATGGCCACCCCCGGCACCTACACGGAGTTCACCGCCCAGAACGGCCTGGCCGCCGACGGCCGCTGCAAGGCCTTCGCCGCCTCCGCCGACGGCACCAGCTTCTCCGAGGGCGTCGGCATGCTCCTGCTGGAACGCCTCTCCGACGCCCGCCGCCACGGTCACCGGGTACTGGCCGTGGTCCGCGGCTCCGCCACCAACCAGGACGGCGCCTCCAACGGCCTGACCGCCCCCAACGGCCCCTCCCAGGAACGTGTCATCCGCCAGGCGCTCGCCTCGGCCGGGCTCTCCCCGGCCGACGTCGACGCCGTCGAGGCCCACGGGACCGGCACCACCCTCGGCGACCCCATCGAGGCCCAGGCCCTCCTCGCCACGTACGGCCGCGAACGGCCCGAGGGACAGCCCCTGCTGCTGGGCTCCGCCAAGTCCAACTTCGGGCACACCCAGGCCGCCGCTGGCGCCGCAGGCGTCATCAAGATGGTCATGGCCATGCGCCACGGCGAACTGCCCCCCACCCTGCACGTCGACGAGCCCTCCCCGCACATCGACTGGTCTAGCGGAACCATCGACCTGCTCACCGAGGCCCGCCCCTGGCCCGCCCGGGAGGGCCGCCCGCACCGAGCGGGCGTGTCGTCCTTCGGCATCAGCGGCAGCAACGCCCACGTCGTCCTGGAGGCACCGCCCGCCCCCGAGCCCGCCCCCGACCGGCCGGCACCGGCCGCCCTGCCCCGCGTCCACCCCGTCTCCGGGCACACCCCCGAGGCACTGCGCGCCCAGGCCGCCCGGCTGCGCACCCACCTGCTGAACCACGACGACGACCCCCGCGACCTCGCCCACACCCTCACCGCCGCCCGCCACCCGCACCCGCACCGCGCCGCCGTCGTCGCCACCGACCGCGAGGAACTCCTCACCGGACTCGCCGCCGTCGCCTCCGGCGAAGGCGCCGCGCACGTCGTCACCGGCACCGCCGCCGGCGGCCGCCTCGCCGTCCTGTTCAGCGGCCAGGGCGCCCAGCACCCCGGCATGGGCCGCGACCTGTACGCCGCCCACCCCGTGTTCGCCGAGACGTTCGACACCGTCTGCGCCGAACTCGACCGTCACCTCGACGGACCGCCGCTGCGCGACGTGGTCTTCGCCGCCGAGGACAGCGACGGGGCCGCGCTCCTGGACCGCACCGCCCACACCCAGGCCGCCCTGTTCGCGTTCGGCACCGCCGCCCACGCCCTGGCGACGTCCTGGGGCATCCGCGCCGACGTGTTCGCCGGACACTCCATCGGAGAGCTGACCGCCGCGCACGCCGCCGGGGTCTTCGACCTCGCCGACGCCTGCGCCCTCGTCGCCGGCCGCGGCCGGCTCATGCAGAACCTGCCCGAGGGCGGCGCCATGGCCGCCCTGGAAGCCACCGAGGCAGAGGTCCTGCCCCTGTTGGAGGGCCGCGCCGACCGCGTCGCGATCGCCGCGGTCAACGGACCGGTCTCGGTGGTCGTCTCCGGCGAGGAGAAGGACGTGGAGGACATCGCCGCCGAGTTCACCGCACGCGGACGCAGAACCCGACGCCTGCGGGTCAGCCACGCCTTCCACTCGCCCCTGATGGAAGCCATGCTCGACGACTTCCGCGCCGTCGCCGCCCGCGTCCGCTACACCGCCCCCGCCGTCCCCGTCGTCTCCAACCTGACCGGCGCCCCCGCCACCGGCGACGACCTGATCACCCCCGACTACTGGGTCCGTCACGTCCGCCAGGCCGTCCGCTTCGCCGACGCGGTCCGCACACTGGAGACCGACGGCATCACGCACTGCCTCGAACTGGGCCCCGATGCCACCCTCACCACCCTCGTCCAGGACGGCCTCACCGACCCGGCGGCGATGACCGCCGTACCCCTGCTGCGCCGCGGCGTGCCCGAGAACCGCGCCGCGCTGCTCGCGGCCGCCACCCTGCACGCCCACGGACACGGGAAGGCGCCCGCCGCTCAGGACGACGCCGAAGCCCGGCCCGTGGCCCTGCCGACGTACGCCTTCCAGCGCGAGCGTTTCTGGCTGGAGCCGTCCGCGCCGCCCGCCGCGCGCACCCACGACAGCGCGTTCTGGGAACTCGTCGAGGCCGCCGACCCCACGGCCCTCGCCGCACGGCTCCACGTCGACACCGACGCCCCGCTCAGCGCCGTCCTGCCCGCCCTCGCCGCCTGGCGCGACGAGGACCGCAAGGACGCGGAGATCGGGCGCTGGGAGCACCGCGCGGTGTGGCGCCCCGCCGCCGACGGCAGCGCCGCCACCCTCACCGGTACCTGGGTCCTCACCGTCCCCGACCGCGTCCACGGCGGCCCCTGGGCGACCTCCGTCGCCGACGCTCTCACCGCGCACGGCGCCCATGTCCACGTCCTGCCCGTCGAATGCGCCACCGCCGACCGCGCCCTCCTGGCCTCCGCCCTCACCGCCCTGCGGCAGGACGACGGGCCGGCCTGGACGGGCGTGCTGTCCCTGCTCGCGGCCGACACCGCACCGCTGCCCGGCCACCGGGCGGTCCCGGCCGGCCTCGCCGCGACCACCGCCCTCGTCCAGGCCCTCGCCGACGGCGCCGCGGGCACGGACCCGGTCCGCCTGTGGGCGCTCACCGCGGGCGCGGTAGGAGTCCTCGGGAGCGAGGCGCCCGCCGAACCCGAGCAGGCAGCCGTGTGGGGCCTCGGCCGCACCGCGGCCCTCGAACACCCCCAGCTCTGGGGCGGACTGGTGGACCTGCCCGCCGGCACCGCCACCGCCGTTCCCGCCGACGTCGCCCGCCGCCTCGCCGCGGCCCTCGCCGACGGTACCGAGGACCAGATCGCCGTCCGACCCTCGGCCACCTTCCTGCGCCGCCTCGAACACGCCCCGGCCGGCGCGCCCGCACCGACCACCCCCGACTGGACCGGAACCGTCCTGCTCACCGGCGCCACCGGCGCGCTCGGTCTGCGCACCGCCGCCTGGCTCGCGGCCCGGGGCACCGCACGCATCGTCGCCGTCAGCCGCTCCGGCACCGGCTCCGAAGGCGCAGCCCGCCTTCAGGACACCCTCGTCGGCACCGGTACCGAACTCGTCCTCGCCGCCTGCGACACCGCCGACCGGGACGCGCTCGCCGCGCTGCTTGCCGAACACCCGGTCGACGCCGTCGTGCACACCGCGGGCGTCCTCGACGACCGGCTCATCGACGGCATGGACTCCGCCGCCCTGGACCGCGTCCTGCGGCCCAAGCTGGCCGCCGCCCGCAACCTCGACGAGCTGACCCGCGACCGCGACCTCACCGCGTTCGTCCTGTACTCGTCGGTCTCCGGCACCCTCGGCACCATCGGCCAGGCCAACTACGCGGCGGCCAACGCCTACCTGGACGCCCTCGCCGAACAGCGCAGGGCCGCCGGACTGCCCGCCACCTCGCTGGCCTGGGGACCTTGGGCCGGAGGAGGCATGGCCACCGCCGACGCCGACAGCGAGGCGCGGATGCGCCGCAGCGGCATCAACCCGCTCGAACCCGAGCGGGCGGCCGACGCCCTCGGCCGGGCCGCCGCGCGGGCCGACGCCGTCCTCGCCGTCGCCGACATCGACTGGGCCCGCTTCGCGCCCGGGTTCACCACCTCCCGGCCCAGCCCGCTGCTCGCCGAACTCCCCGAGGTACGCGATCTGTTGGCCCAGCGTCCGGACACCACCGCGGCAGCCCCGCACGCCCTGCGGGAGCGGCTCGCCGGGCAGTCCGCCGCCGAGCGCGAACGCACCCTCACCGCCCTGGTGCGTACGGAGGCAGCCGTCGTCCTCGGCCACGCCGGCACCGACCGCGTCGGCGCCGCGACGGCCTTCAACGCCCTCGGCTTCGACTCCCTGATGGCCGTCGAACTGCGCAACCGGATCGGCGCCGCCACCGGCCTGGCCCTGCCCGCCACACTCCTCTTCGACCAGCCGAACGCCAGCGCGCTCGCCGCATATCTGCGCGGTCGGCTCACCGACGACACCAACGCCGCCGGAGCCGTCCTCGCCGGACTGGACTCCCTGGCGACGCTCCTGGACGCGCTGCCCGAGGACGACACCCGACGCGACCGCATCGGCTCCCGCCTGCAGTCCCTGCTCGGGAACTTCACCGGCACCACCTCCGCCGCCGCCGTCACCACGGCCGGCACCGGCGACGACATCGGCGACCGGATCCGGTCCGCGGGCGCGGACGAGATCTTCAGCTTCATCGAGAACGACCTCGGCATCTCCTGATGGCACGGCCACGGGACCTGAGAACGGGTGAAACCATGAGCGATGAGGACAAGCTCCTCGGCTACCTGAAAAAGGTCACGGCCGATCTCCACCAGACGCGGCAGCGCCTGGCCGCGGCCGAGGCCCGGCAGCACGAATCCATAGCGATCGTCGCGATGGGCTGCCGCTTCCCCGGCGGTGTGAGCGACCCCGACGACCTGTGGCGGCTGCTCGACGAGGGTGCCGACGCCATGACGGAATGGCCGCGCGACCGCGGCTGGGACACCGACGCGCTGTACGACCCGACGCCCGGTACTCCGGGCCGCAGCTACACCCGCGTCGGTGGATTCGTCGACCGGGTCGCCGACTTCGACGCAGGCTTCTTCGGCATCTCCCCCCGCGAGGCCGTCGGCACCGACCCGCAGCAGCGGCTCCTGCTGGAGATCTGCTGGGAAGCCCTGGAACGCGCCGGGATCGACCCGCTCGCCCTGCGCGGCAGCCGTACCGGCGTGTTCGCCGGTACCAACCTCCAGGACTACACCACCCTGCTCAGCCTCTCCGACAACGCGGGGGACGACGGCGTCGGCAACTCCGCCAGCGTCCTGTCCGGCCGCGTCTCGTACACCCTCGGGCTGGAGGGCCCGGCCGTCTCCGTCGACACCGCCTGCTCCTCCTCCCTGGTCACCCTGCACCTGGCCGCGCAGGCGCTGCGCGCGGGCGAGTGCGACCTCGCGCTCGCCGGGGGCGTCACCGTCATGTCGACGCCCACGGTGTTCCTGGAGTTCAGCCGCCAGCGCGGTCTGGCCGCCGACGGCCGCTGCCGCGCCTTCGCGGACGCCGCCGACGGCACCGCCTGGGGCGAGGGCGCCGGAGTCCTCGTCGTCGAACGGCTCTCCGACGCCCGCCGCAACGGCCACCCCGTCCTCGCCGTGCTGCGCGGCTCCGCCGTCAACCAGGACGGCGCCTCCAACGGCCTGACCGCGCCCAACGGCCCCTCCCAGGAACGCGTCATCTGGCAGGCGCTCAACTCCGCGAAGCTCGCCCCCGCCGACGTGGACGCCGTCGAGGCGCACGGCACAGGCACCCGCCTCGGTGACCCGATCGAGGCGCAGGCCCTGCTCGCGACGTACGGTCAGGACAGGCCCGCGGACCGGCCGCTGCTGCTCGGCTCGGTGAAGTCGAACATCGGCCACACCCAGGCCGCCGCCGGTGTCGCCGGCGTCATCAAGATGATCCTGGCCCTGCGCGCCGGACGACTGCCCGCCACCCTCCACGTCGACCGGCCCAGCCGCCATGTCGACTGGTCCGCCGGCCACGTCGAACTGCTCACCGAGGCCCGCCCCTGGCCCGCCCCCGGCGACCGTCCGCGCCGCGCGGGCGTGTCGTCCTTCGGCGTCAGCGGCACCAACGCCCACGTCATCCTCGAACAGGCCCCGCCGGCCGAGCCGGACGACACCGTCGCATCCGCCGACGACACCCCCCGCGCCCGGGCCTTCGCCGTCTCCGGCCGTACAGCCGCCGCCCTGTGCGACCAGGCCGGCCGGCTCGCCGCCCGGCTGCGCACCGCCCCGGACGGGACCGTCCGCCCCGCCGACCTGGCCTGGTCCCTCGCCGCCACCCGGCCCGCACTCGAACACCGCGCCGTGGTCGTCGCCGCCGATCACGGGACACTCCTGCGCGGCCTGACCGCGCTCGCCGACGGCGCCCCCGACCCCGCCGTGGTGCGGGGCGTCGCCGACACCGACGGTGACCCGGTCTTCCTCTTCCCCGGCCACGGCCCGCAATGGGAGGGCATGGCGGACGAACTCCACTCCTCCGACGCCCGGTTCCGTGCCTTCTTCGACGAAGCGGCCGCCGCCGTCGAGGAATACACCGACTTCCGTGTCCTCGACGTCCTGCGCCGCACGCCCGGTGCGCCGCCGCTGGACCGTCTCGACGTCGTCCAGCCCGCCCTGTTCGTCACCTGCGTCGCCCTCGCCCGTCTGTGGATGGCGTGCGGAATCCGCCCCGCCGCAGTCGCCGGGCAGAGCCTGGGCGAGGTCGCCGCCGCCCACATCGCGGGCGCCCTCACCCTGCAGGACGCCGCCCGCGTCATCGGCGTCCGCTCCCGTGAACTCATGGCCCTCGCCGGCCGCGGCGGCATGGTCGCCGTTCCGCTGCCGCTCGCCGAGGTCGAGCGGCTCATCGCCCCGTACGACGGCCGGATCTGCGTCGGCGGCGTCACCGGCCCCCGCTCCGTCACCGTCGCCGGCGACACCGAGTCCCTCGCCGCGCTTCTCGCCCGCCTCACCGGCGACGGCGTCCGGGCCCGCCGCGTCCCGATGGACTACGCCTCCCACTGCCCCCAGGTCGAGGAGGTCCGGGACGCCCTGCTCGCCGGATTCGCACCGGTCCGCCCGCGCCCCGCCGAGATCCCCTTCCACTCCACCGTCACCGGCGCCCGCATCGAGGACACCACCACCCTCGACGCCTCCTACTGGTACGACAACGCCCGCCGCACCGTCCGCCTCGAACCCGCCGTGCGCGGCCTCGCCGACGCCGGACACCGCGTCTTCGTCGAGGTGGGCCCGCACCCCGTGGTCACCTCGGCCGTCGGCGACATCCTCGAAGACCTCGACATCACCGACGGCGTCGTCCTCGGCACCCTGCGCCGCTCCGACGGAGGCAAGCAGCGGTTCCTCACCTCCGTGGCCGCCCTCGCCGTACGCGGTGGATCCCCGGACTTCGGCGCCGTCCACGACGAGCCCGCCCGCCGCGCAGACCTGCCCGTCTACGCCTTCCAACGCCGCCGCTACTGGCCCGCCTTCACCCCCGCCGAGAGCGGCGGCCCGGCCGACGCCACCGCGGACGCCCCGTTCTGGCAGGCCGTCGACTCGGGTGACGTCACCACCCTCGCCACCGCGCTGGCCCTCGACGAGGGCACCGTCGCCACGCTGGCCCCCGCCCTCGCCGGCTACCGGCGGCGCGGCGAGGAACGCGGCACCGCCGACCGCTGGCGCTACCGGATCACCTGGCGCCCGATCGAGGACAGAACCGTCCCCGCCCTCACGGGCCGCTGGGTGCTCGCCGTCCCCGGCGGCCAGGAGGACGGCCCCGAGTCGACCGCCGTCCAGGCCGCCCTGACACGCGCGGGCGCCACCTGTGTCCCCGTGGTCGTGGACGCCACGGCCGACCGCGCCGCCCTGGCCACTGCCCTCGGCGAGACCGTCGCCGGAGCCCGTGGCCTCATCTCCCTCCTCGCCCAGGACGACACACCCCACCCGGCACACCCCCTGCTGCCCACCGGGTTCGCGGCCTCCGTCGCCCTCGTCCAGGCGCTGGACGACCTCGACGCCCGCCTTCCGGTGTGGTTCCTCACCCGAGGGGCCGTGGCCGTCGGTGGCGCCGACCCCGCGCCGGACCCCGCCCAGGCCCTCGTCCAGGGCTTCGGACGCGTCGTCGCCCTGGAACAGGCCGACCTGTGGGGAGGCCTGGTCGACCTGCCCGAGCGGCTCGACGCGCGCACCGCCGACCGCGTCGTCGCGGTCCTCGCCGGAACCGACCACGAGGACCAGGTCGCCGTGCGCGCCACCGGTACCCTCGGCCGCCGTCTGGAACGCGCCGCCGTCGGCGGCCTGCCCGGCCGCCGCCGCTGGGACCCGCGGGGCACCGTCCTCGTCACCGGCGGCACCGGCGCCCTCGGCGCCCACGTCGCACGCTGGCTCGCCCGCACGGGCGCCGCACACCTCCTCCTCGTCAGCCGTTCGGGGCCCGACGCCGAAGGGGCCGCCGCTCTCCTCGCCGACCTGACCGCCACCGGTGCTCACGCCGACATCGTCGCCTGCGACGTCGCCGACCCCACCGATCTCGCCGCCCTCCTCGCGTCCATCCCCGAGGAACGGCCCCTCACCGCCGTCTTCCACACCGCCGCGGTCCTCGACGACGGCGTCATCGGCTCCCTCACCCCCGAGCGCCTCGCCGAGGTCCTGCGGGTCAAGGTGGGCGGAGCACTCAACCTCGACGCCGCCACCGCGCACCTCGACCTGTCCGCGTTCGTCCTGTTCTCCTCCTCCTCGGGCGTGTTCGGCAGCCCCGGCCACGGCAACTACGCCCCCGGCAACGCCTACCTCGACGCCCTCGCCGAGGACCGCAGGCTGCGCGGCCTGCCCGCCACCGCCGTCGCCTGGAGCGGCTGGGCCGACGGCGGCATGGCCTCAGGCGCCGTCGGTGAACGTCTCCAGCGCCACGGCGTACGCCTGATGGACCCCGCCGTCGCCGTCACCGCCCTGCAGGACGCCCTCGACCACGACGACACCGCGCTCGTGGTCACCGACATCGACTGGGAGGTGTTCGGCGCCGAGCTCGACAAGGGCCGCCCGCGCCGCCTCTACGCCGGGCTCCCGGAGATCGAACGGCTGCGTGCCCGGCGCCCCGCCCCCGCCCCGAGCACCTCCGACGGTGGCAACGAACTCCTCACCCGGCTCGCCGCGCTCACCGACTCCGACCGCCGCCACGCCCTGCTCGAACTGGTCCGCGCGCACATCGCGTACATCCTCAACCACCCCAGCCCCGACGACGTCGAACCCGCCCGCGCCTTCCGCGAACTCGGCTTCGACTCCCTCACCGCCGTCGAACTGCGCAACACCCTCGGCGAGGCGACCGGCATGCGGCTGCCGAGCACCCTCGTCTACGACTACCCGACCCCCGCCGCGCTCGCCGACCACCTCGGCGAGCTGCTCGCCCCGGCCACACCGGCCGCATCCGGCGGCGCTGTCGCCGTGGCGCGCGGCGAGAGGGCCGAGGACCCCGTCGTGATCGTCGGGATGGCCTGCCGCTTCCCCGGCGACGCCGACACCCCCGAGCGGTTCTGGCGGCTCCTGGCAGACGGCACCGACGCGATGGGCCCCTTCCCGCAGGATCGCGACTGGGACCTGGACGCCCTGTACGACCCCGAGCCCGGCAAGGCCGGCCGTACCTCCACTCTCGTCGGCGGATTCCTCGACGGCTTCGCCGACTTCGACCCGGGTGTCTTCACCATCTCGCCGCGTGAGGCACTGGCCATGGATCCGCAGCAGCGTCTGCTGCTGGAGATGGCCTGGGAGACGTTCGAGCGGGCGGGCATCGACCCGCGTGCGCTGCGCGGCAGCCGTACCGGCGTCTTCGCCGGCACCAACTACCAGGACTACACCTCCCGCCCGATCGACCCGGGCGACGAGGCCGGCGCCCACCTGGGCACCGGCACCTCCGCCAGCGTCCTGTCGGGCCGGTTGTCGTACACCTTCGGCCTGGAGGGCCCGGCGGTCACCGTCGATACGGCCTGCTCCTCCTCCCTGGTGGCGTTGCATCTGGCCGCGCAGTCGCTGCGCAGCGGTGAGTGCGACATGGCGCTCGCCGGCGGCGTGACGGTGATGTCGACACCCGGTCTGTTCGTGGACTTCAGTCGTCAGCGGGGGTTGGCGGCGGATGGTCGGTGCAAGGCGTTCGCTGATGCGGCGGACGGGACGGGGTTCTCGGAGGGTGGTGGTCTGTTGCTGGTGGAGCGGTTGTCGGATGCGCGGCGGAACGGCCATCCGGTGTTGGCGGTGGTGCGTGGGTCGGCGGTGAATCAGGATGGTGCGTCGAATGGTTTGAGTGCGCCGAACGGTCCGGCTCAGCAGCGGGTGATTCGTGCGGCTCTGGTGGATGCGGGGGTTGCTGCGTCCGAGGTGGATGTGGTGGAGGCGCACGGTACGGGGACGCGGTTGGGTGATCCGATCGAGGCGCAGGCGTTGCTGGCCACGTATGGCCGGGAGCGGGCCGAGGGACAGCCGTTGTGGCTGGGGTCGGTGAAGTCGAATGTGGGTCACACGCAGGCGGGTGCGGGTGTGGCTGGTGTGATGAAGATGGTGCTGGCGATGCGGAATGGCATGTTGCCGGCGACGTTGCATGTGGATGCGCCCTCGTCGCACGTCGACTGGTCGTCGGGCGGGGTGGAACTGCTGACTCAGGCGCGTGAGTGGCCGGAGGTGGTGGAGCGTCCGCGTCGTGCGGGTGTGTCGTCGTTCGGTATCAGTGGGACGAACGCGCATGTGGTGCTGGAGGCCGTTCCCGAGGAGCCGGTGACCGAGGAGTTGGTGACCGAGCAGTCGGTGACCGAGGAGTCGGGCGGGGTGCCGGGTGGTGGTGGTCCGGTGCCGTGGGTGGTCAGTGCCCGCAGCCGGGACGCGCTGCGCGCCCAGGCCGCACAACTCCTCGACCATGTGACCGGGCACCCCGGGTTTCCGCTCGCCGACACGGCCCTGGCGCTGGCGACCACCCGTACCCCGTTCTCCCACCGGGCCGTCCTCGTCGGCGCCGACCGGGACGCACTCGCCGCCCAACTGCGGGCTCTGGCCGACGGAGCGCCGCTGCCCGGCACGGTCACCGGCACCGCCCGCACCGGCGGCAGGACCGCGTTCCTGTTCACCGGGCAGGGCGCCCAGCGGCCGGGGATGGGTCGCGAACTGCGCGCGGCCCACGCGGTGTTCGCCGAAACCTTCGACGCCGTGTGCGAGCGCGTCCCCGGACTGCGCGAGGTGGTCCTCGGCGACGACGCCGAGCTGCTGAACCGCACCGAGCACGCCCAGCCCGCCCTGTTCGCCTTCGAGGTCGCCCTCTACCGCCTGCTGGAATCCTGGGGCGTACGGCCCGACTTCGTCGCCGGGCACTCCGTCGGCGAGATCGCCGCCGCCCACATCGCCGGCGTGTTCTCCCTGGACGACGCCTGTGCCCTCGTCGCCGCCCGCGGCCGACTGATGCAGGCGCTTCCGGCCGGTGGCGCGATGGCGTCGCTCGCGGCAACCGAGGAGGAGGTGCTGCCGCTGCTCGCCGGACGCGAGCACGAACTCGGTATCGCCGCCCTCAACGGGCCCGCCGCGACCGTGGTCTCCGGCACCGAGGCCGCCGTGGCCGAGATCCGCGACCACTTCGCGGCAGCCGGCAGACGCGTCACCCGGCTGCGGGTCAGCCACGCCTTCCACTCACCGCTGATGGACCCGGTGCTCGACGACTTCCGAACCGTCGCCACCGCGATCTCCTACGCCGAGCCACGTGTGCCCGTGGTCTCCGCCCTGACCGGCGAGCCCGCGGCGACCGGCCTGCTCACCGACCCCGAGTACTGGGTCCGGCACGTGCGCGAACCGGTCCGCTTTCACGACTGCGTGACGCGGCTCCACGGTCTCGGAGCCCGCCGGTTCCTGGAAGCCGGACCCGACGGCCCCCTCAGCACGCTGGCCGAGACGGCCCTCGCCGAGACGGCGCCGGACACCGCGGACGAGGCGCTGTTCGTCGCGGCCGTCCTGCGCGACAAGCCCGAGACGGACCGTCTGCTCACGGCCGTCGGCGCGCTCTTCGCGCACGGCGCCGAACCCGACTGGGCCGCGCTGCTGCCCGGCGCCCGCACCGTGCCGCTGCCCACCTACGCCTTCCAGCGGCAGCGCTTCTGGCTGCCGACCGTGGCCCCCGCGGGCGACCCCGCCGGCGCCGGCCTGCGCGGCGCGGACCACCCGTTCCTCGGCGCGGAGGTCACCCGCGCGGGCTCCGACGACCTGCTGTTCACCGGCCGTCTGTCCCTGCGCAGCCATCCCTGGCTCGCCGACCACACCGTCCTCGGCCAGGCCATCCTGCCCGCCACCGGCTACCTCGACCTCGCCGTGCACGTCGGCGACCGCGCCGACTGCGGCCACCTGAGCGAACTCACCCTGCTCAGCCCGCTCGTCGTCCCCGCCGAGGGCACCGTCGACCTCCAGGTCACCGTCGACGCCGCCGACGAGAGCGGGCAGCGCGCCTTCGCCGTGTGGTCCGCACCCGCCGGGAACGACGGCGACTGGCAGCGGCACGCCCAGGGAACCCTGGCCCCACGTTCCCCGTCCGCCCCCGCCCCCGCCGACGACCTGGCCGCCTGGCCGCCGCCCGGCGCCGAGCAGGTTCCCGGTCAGGACCCCTACGCGGCGTTCGCCGCCGCAGGGTTCGCCTACGGGCCCAGCTTCCAAGGCCTCGGCACCGTGTGGGAGCGCGGCGACGAGGTGTACGCCGAGGCCGCGCTGCCCGAGCCGTACCGGGAGGACGCCGCGCGGTACGCGCTGCACCCGGCGCTGCTCGACGCCGCGGTCCAGGCGCTCCTGGTCCGTCGCCCCGGCCTGCGGGGTGACGACGGGGAGACGGCGCCCATGCTGCCGTTCGCCTGGACCGGACTGACCCTGCACGCCACCGGTGCGACCGCGCTGCGGGTGCGGCTCACCCCGGCGGGCCACGACCACGGCTACCGGGTTCTCGTCACCGACACCACCGGGCAGCCCGTCGCCACCGCCGACGCGATCACCCTGCGCACCGTGTCCGCCGCACCCGGTACCGGGGCCGGCCGGCCCGAACTGCTGTGCCTGGACTGGCAGGAGACCCTCCCGGCCCCCGAGACGCCGCGCCCGCAGTCGACGCGCTGGATCGTGCTCGGCACCGGCGACGACCGGGCCGCCGCCGCACTCGACGCGACCGGCGTCCACCTGGAGACCTACGCCGACCTGGAAGCCCTCGGCAAGGCCGTCGACACCGGCATGACCATGCCCGACGTGGTCCTCGTCGCTCCCGCGCCGTACCGCACGGGCGGCCCCGGCATGCCCGAGACGGTCCGCGGCCACCTGACCCGCGCCCACGACCTGATGTGCGGCTGGCTGGCCGACGACCGGTTCACCGACTCACGGCTGGTGTTCGTCACCCGGAGCGCGGTGAACGCGGGCCCTGACACCGGGAGCCCGGACGTCACGGGCGCCGCCCTGTGGGGCATGGTCCGCTCCGGCCAGGCCGAACACCCGGGCCGCTTCCAGCTGGTGGACCTGTCCGGTGACGCGGAGGACGCCGAGGGCACGGCCCTGTTCGCCGCCGTCGCCCGTGCACGCCCTCACAGCGCGGTCCGTGACGGCCGGGTCCTGCACCCCGACGCCGCACCCGCCGCCACCGGCGCGGGCACCCCGGACCTCGCCGCGGGTACTGTGCTCGTCACCGGCGCCACCGGCACCCTCGGCCGGTCCGTCGCCCGCCACCTCGTCACCCGGCACGGCGTACGGTCCCTGCTGCTGGTGTCACGGCGCGGCCCCGCCGCCGACGGCGCCGACACCCTCGTCGCCGAGCTCACCGCACTGGGCGCCCAGGTGTCCCTGGAGACCTGCGACGTCGCCGAACGCGCCGACGTGGAGCGCCTGCTGACACGGCTGCCCGCCGGCGCACGGCTGACCGGAGTCGTCCACGCGGCCGGGGTCGCCGACGACGCCGTCCTCACCGCTCTCGACGGCGCCCGCTTCGACACCGTGCTGCGGCCCAAGGCCGACGGGGCCTGGCACCTGCACGACCTCACCACCCGCCTCGACCCGGCCGCGTTCGTGCTGTTCTCCTCCGCCGCGGGCACCTTCGGTGCCCCCGGCCAGTCCAACTACGCCGCCGCGAACGCCTTCCTCGACGGTCTCGCCGCGCTCCGGCACTCCCTGGGCCTTCCGGCCACGTCGGTCGCCTGGGGCCTGTGGGACGACGACAGCGGCATCACCGCCCGCCTGTCCCACGCCGACCGGAGCCGCCTGGCCCGCGGCGGTCTGCGCCCCCTGGCCACCGAGGACGCCCTCGGCCTCCTCGACGAGGCCCTGTGCGCCACCGAACCGGCGGTGATCGCCGTCGCCACCGGCTCCGGCCGGGCCGGAGTGCGGGCGCTGCTGAGGCCGGCCGCCCCGGCAGCGGCCCGCCGGGCCGCTGCCGGCTCCCTGGGACCGGCCGCCGCCGCGTCGCTCCTCGCCGGACGCGGCCCCGAGGAGGGCCGAGCCCTGCTGCTCCGCATGGTGCGCGACCTCGCCGCCACCGTCCTCGGACACGCCACCGCCGACGAGGTGGAGGCCGACCGGCTCTTCACCGAGCAGGGCTTCGACTCCCTCACCGTCGTCGAACTGCGCAACCACCTCGCCACCGCGACCGGTCTGAAGCTGGCCCCGACCCTGCTGTTCGACCACGCCACCCCGGAGGCCCTCGCCACCCACCTCCACCGGAGGCTGGGCGAGGAGCCGTCCCCCCAGGACGCGGGCACACCCCGGACGGCGACCGCCGGGCCCGAGGCACGGGCCGAGGACACTCTCGGCGGCCTGTTCAAGAAGGCATGCCTGGACGGCCGGGTCGACGACGGCTTCACCCTGCTCCACGCCGCGGCGGCACTGCGGCCCACCTTCACCTCACCGGAGGAGCTCGACACCCTCCCCGGGGCGATCCGCCTCGCCACCGGTGGCACCGCCGCCGCACCGCTGGTCTGCTTCAGTTCCTACGTCGCCCTCGCCGGAGTCCATCAGTACGCCCGGTTCGCCTCCGGCTTCCGCGGCCGACGCGACGTGTGGGCGCTGCCCACGCAGGGCTTCGGCACAGGGGAGGCGCTGCCCGCCACCTTCGACGCCGTCGCCGATCTGCACGCGGACGCCGTGCGGCGCACCGTCGGCGACGCCTCGGCGGTCCTGCTCGGCTCGTCGTCCGGCGGCATCCTCGCGCTCTCCGCCGCCCGGCGGATGCAGGAGCGCGGGTCCGCGCCGGCCGCCGTGGTCCTGCTGGACACCTACATGCCGCGCGCGGACTCCCCGTTCCTGCGCTTCTCCCAGCAGATGCTGGGCGGCATGTTCGAACGGGAGTCGATGTTCGCCCACATGGACTCCGACCGGCTCACCGCGATGAGCTGGTACGTGGCGATGATCGGTGAGTGGGAGCCGGGCCCCCTGGACTGCCCCGTCCTGCTGGTGCGTTCCAGTGAACCCCCGGTGCCCGCGGAACCCGGAACGTCGATGCGGCCCGAGGAGTGGCAGACGTCCTGGGACCGGGCCCAGACAGTCCTCGACGTCCCCGGCAACCACTTCACCATGATGGAGACCTACGCCCGCTCCACCGCCGAAGCCTCCGACGACTGGCTCACCGACCGCGGCGTCTGACCCACGCCCGCCCCACGCCAAGGGCCCGCCTCTTCCTGACAGAGGGCGGGCCCTTGGTTCTGCGTGTTGCCGTGTTCTGCGTGTACTGCGTGTGGTTCTGGGCGAGCACGGAAGGCCGGCGGCACCTGGTCGGGACGGTTCACCCGGTGTCCGCCACGACGCCCGAACACGACATCGGGCGGGTACGACGCCGGGCGGGTACGACATCGGGCGGTGACGCCACAAGCTCCCGTGACGGTCGTCCCCGCGCCCGCGGGGGTAGCTCGTAGAACCCTGTGTCCGTGCCGCGCAGCGTCGCGTCGTCTCCGCGCCCGCGGTGCTCGTACACGGCGACCGGCAACCAGCGCAGCTATGCGTCGTCCTGGCGGCCCGCGGGGGTAGCTCCTGGTGGTTCACCTTGCACAACCGCAGCCGCGTGTCGTCCCCGCGCCCGTAGGGGTAGCTCGGGCCGGTCCGCGCTGCGTACCCCGTACACCCCCGCGCTGCCGGTCAGGAGAGGGTTTGCCGGTCGTGGTCGAGGGCGGAACTGTCACTGCCGTCAACGGCTGCTCGATTGGTCCCCACGGTGGGGGTCCAGCCGGTAGTCGGGACAGTCTCGGTTTTGACATGCGCCCGGGCCCCACACGGGGACGAAGACGCCAAGGCTCTTGTGCCGGTGGACTGCGGCAGGCACGGATTGCTTGCAGGTCGGACACACGTACACTTCGGGCTTGCGCTTTACTTTGACCATATTTTTACCATATGCCCGTACTGGTGCATCAGGAAGTGCCCCGCCTCGCCGCCCTGGGTGCGGACGGGATTCAGCGTCCCGAGCTGGTGAAACGGTGGGGGGCTCAGGGGCATCCACCACAGCCGGTGAGCTGGGCTGTTCGGTGGCCTGGGAGGTGTCCCTCTGTTCGCCGGTCTGTTTCGCATCGCCTGCCGGGGCGGGTCTTCTGAGGCTGAGCACCACGGAACCCGCCAGGACGATGACGATGACTGCGAGGCTGATCGGTGAGGGGATTTCCGGGATGCCGGGGCTGATCATCTTGTGGGATGCCTGGAGGATGAGCTTGACGCCGATGAAGGCGAGAATGATCGCCAGGCCCTTGCTCAGGTAGTGGAAGCGGTCCAGGAGGCCGGCGAGCATGAAGTAGAGGGCCCGCAGGCCGAGGATGGCGAACGCGTTGCTGGTGTAGACGATGAAGGCGTCATCGCTGACTGCGAGGACGGCCGGGACACTGTCGACGGCGAAGATCAGGTCGGCGGCCTCGATCGCGGCGACCACTGCGAGCAGCGGGGTCGCCATCCGTTTGCCGGCTTCTTTGACGAAGAACTTCGCCCCGGCGTACTCGTCCCGCACCGGGATGATCTTGCGGAGCATCCGTACGGCGAAGCTCTTGCCCGGGTCGAAGCTGTCCTGCTCGTCCTTGAGGAGTTTGTAGGTGCTGTAGAAGAGGACCGCCGCGAAGGCGAACAGCACCGCGGTGAAGCGGCTGACCACGGCCACACCGAGGGAGAGGAAGATCCCGCGGAAGACGAGCGCGCCGATGACGCCGAAGAACAGCACGCGGTGCTGGTACGCCCGGGGCACCTTGAAGTACGCGAAGATCACGGCGAAGACGAAGAGGTTGTCGACCGACAGGCTTTTCTCCAGCAGCCAGGCCGTCGTGTACTCGGTGCCGGCGGTGCTGCCGAGGACGAGGAAGACGACCGCGCCGAAGATCAGGGCGAGGCTCACCCACAGGCCGCTCCAGGCGGCCGCCTCCTTGAAGCGGATGACGTGCGCGGTGCGGTGGGACAGCAGGTCTACCGCCAGCGACACGACCACCGTCGCGGCGAACGCCCCCCACAGCCAGAGCGGGACCTCAAGCACGCCGAACACCTTCACCATGGCCCGCGCGAAATACGCCGGCCCTTACACAGGAGTGTCCGGCATTGCGCCCCCGGGAGCATGCGGAGCGGGTGGCCCGGCCGCAGGCATGATGCGGGCAGAGGAGAAGGCTGCCGCGCGTGTACAGCCCCGCCGGCCTGGACGGTGACGCAAGGAGTGCCCCCACATCCGTGTACGACATCGGGCGGGTACGACACCGGGCGGGTACGGCACCGATCGGTGCCGTACCCGCCCGGGTGGCCTGGAAGTGCGGGCCCGACTCAGTCGGCGAGCAGTTCGTTCCTCAGGAGGTGGGCCGACTCCTCCGGTGTCGAGAATTCGAAAGGTACCCAGGAGCCCTCGAACAGGCCGTCCTGCCGGGCCGCCGAAGCGGCCCGCACGGCGCGCTTCTCCCACGGCGCGCACGTCACCGACCGAGCGGTCAGTACCGGATCCCCGGCACCGTCGGCCGCGGCCACGTCCCAGGTGCCGTCCGCCGATCGTCGCAGCCCCACTCGCAGCACGGACGCGCCCACGGCGTACAGCGACACATCGCGCCAGCGCACCGCCACCACGTCCGCGGCGTCCTCCCGCGTGCCCTCCGCCGTCTGCCGCACGGCGCAGGCCAGTGCCGCGTCCAGCAGCGCCGGGTGCGGGGCGAACCGGTCCCGCGCCGTAGCCCGGTCCGGCAGCGCCACCTCGACGAAGACCTCGTCGCCGCGCCGCCACACCCCACGCGGCGTCCGCGCGGTGTCCGGTCGCCCGGCACCGGTGTCCCCGCCCGTCCGACGTGCGCCCTGCGGCGGCCACACCGCCCAACCCATGGCCGACTCCGGCCCGGAGACGGGTGACACCGACGCCACCGCGTGCCGGGTCCACGGGCGTCGTGCCGCCTCGCACGCGTCCCGGCGCCCGTGCACCGTCACTTCTCGTACGCCCTGGGAGTCGGGGGCACCGACCCCCACCCTCAGTTGCACGCCCTCGTCCCGCGGCAGCACCAGCGGCTCGTCCGCGGTCAGCTCCAGCACCCGGGCGCAGCCCGCCCGCCCCGCCGCGTGCAGCACCAGGTCCAGCAGGACGGCCGCGGTGACCACCGTCGTGCCGTCGACGCGCCGCAGCAGGGAGGGGTCGGACCCGGCCACGGTGAGCCGTCCGGTGTACGTCGGCTCGTCCCGTCCGGGTAGTTCGACGGCGGCGGACAGCAGGGGGTGCCCGGCATCCTGAAGCCCCAGATCGACGGCGCCGCGGTACCGGGCCGATTCCTCGGCCGTCCGCCGGGACCCGCGCCACAACAACCGGGCCGGCAGATCGGCCAGCAGTCCGCGGACGATCTCCCCGGCCGGGTCGCGGGGCACCTCGGCGATCTCGTGGATCTCGTCCGGCAGCTTGTACGGCGGCAACCGCCGCCGGCAGGCGGCCAGCACCGTCTCCACATCGATTCCGCCCGACCCCGGCACCGGTACCACGTACGCCACCGGTATCTCGCCGAGAGCCTCGTCGGGGGCGCCCGCCACGGCCGCGTCCGCGACCCCGGGCGCCTGGACCAGTGCCTGTTCGACCTCGCGGGGGTGAAGGTGCTCGCCCCCGCGGGTGATGAGTTCCGTGAGCCGGCCCGTGATCGTCAGGTGCCCGTCCGCGTCCTGCCGGCCGAGGTCACCCGTGCGGTACCAGCCCTCCGCCAGCACGGCCGCGGTCTCCTCCGGCCGCCCGTGGTAGCCCAGCATCAGCCCCGGACCGGACACCCGGATCTCGCCCTCGGCGCCCCGCTCGACCTCCTCGCCGGTGCGCGCGTCCGTCAGTCGAAGTGTCAGCCCGGGCAGTGGCACCCCGCACGAGCCCGGCACGTGCGGGCCCCGCGGCAGGTTCGTGGTGATCGCGCCGCCGGTCTCCGCCGAGCCGTAGCCGTCCAGCAACGCGACGCCGAAGACGGACCGGAACTCCTCGTGCAGGGGCTGCGGGCATGACGACCCCGCGACCAGGCACACCCGTGGCCGTGGCGGTCGCACCGCCCCGGACCGTGCCACCTCGACCATCCGGCGGTACATCGCCGGCGCGCCCACGAGGAAGGTGGCGTCCTCCTCGCGTACGCGGTGCAGCACTTCCTCGGCGTCCGGGCCGTCGGTGAGGCAGGCCATGGCGCCGACCGCGACGACGCCGAGCACGCACACGTTGTGCGCCACGACGTGGGACAGCGGCATCGGGCACACCAGCCGGTCCTGCGGCGACATGCCCAGCAGGGGAGCGCCGCAGGAGGCCGTCGTCCACAGCGACGTCCGCTGGGTGGCCACGACTCCCTTGGGGTGTCCGGCCGTTCCGGACGTGTAGAGCAACCAGGCCGGCTCGTCGAGCCCCAGGTCGTCCCGGGGCGGGTCGCGCAGCGACCATGCCGACGCCAGATCCTCCCAGCGCGGCAGCCCGGCGTCGTCGTCGGCGGCCGCCGCGAACCCCGGCTCGGAGTCGTCCCCGACCAGGATCACCGTGACCTCCGGCCGGTCCGCGAGCACCCGGCGCACCTGTGGCAGCCGCGCCGCATCCGTGATCACCACCCGGGCCGCGCAGTCGTCCAGCACCCGCGCGAGTTCCGTGCCGGCCGACCGAGGGTCCAGCGGTACACCCACGGCACCGGCCCGGGTGACGGCCAGACAGCTCTCCACCGCTTCCACCCGGTTCGGCAGGCAGATCACCGCCGCCGCGCCCCGCGCGAGCCCGAGGCCCACCAGATGACCGGCGACCCGCGCGGTACGCCGGTCCAGCCCGGCCCAGGTCACCGAGCGGCGGGCGTCCTTGAACGCGGTCCGCTGCGGCTGCCGGGCGGCGTGTTCGGCGAGCAGTTCGTGCAACGGGCGGATCAGCTCCGCCCGGAACGCCGCGTCCGCGGTCACGAGATCCCCCTACGCACCCATCGCGCGGTAGCGGCGCACCGCCACCGCGCGCGCCGCCACTATGATCAGCACGGACCAGACCAACGACACCAGCACCGGATGCTGCGCGGGCCAGCCGCCCGTGGCAGTGAGTCCCGGGTTTCCGAACAGCTCGCGTGCCGCCTGTACCGTCGCGCTCAGCGGGTTCCACTCCGCAGCCCAGCGCAGCACCGTCGGGAGCGTCGAGGGCGCCACGAAGGCGTTCGACAGGAACGTCAGCGGGAACAGCCACAGGAAGTTGCCGCTGGCCGCCGCCTCCGGGGCGCGCACCGTCAGCCCGACGACGACGCCCACCCACGACAGCGCGAGTCCCATGAGCAGGAGCAGGGCGAAGGCCGCGGCGGCCCGCAGCACCCCGTGGTGGATGCGCCAGCCGACCAGCAGCGCGCAGGAGATCATCACGACGATCATGACGGCGTTCTGCACCAGGTCCGCGAGGGTGCGGCCGGTGAGCAGCGCGCTGCGCGCCATGGGAAGGGACCGGAACCGGTCCACCATGCCGCTCTGCACGTCGTTGGCGATGCTGACACTGCTGTTGCTGGCCGTGGAGAAGGCGATGGTCTGGGCGAAGAAGCCCGGCATCAGGTACTCGCGGTAGGCCGCCGGTCCGTCTGCTCCGGGCAGGGCGAAGGACCCCGCGAAGATGTAGGCGAAGAGCAGGACGAACACGATGGGCTGCACGAGGCTGAGGACGACCACCTCGGGGATCCGTACCGTCCGGATCACGTTGCGCCGTGTCACGACCAGTACGTCACGCACGGACTTGGCGGCCGTGCCCGGCTTCAGCTCGGGTACGGGCGGCGCCGTTGCCGACACTGTCATCACTCCTTCTCGCTCGGCGCGGCGGCGACGAGCGCCGGGCGCCTGGTGTCCCGGCGGGTGTCCTCGGTGAGGGCGAGGAAGACCTCGTCCAGCGTGGGACGGCGCAGCCCGATGTCGGTGATCTCGATCCCGTCGGCGTCCAGCGCGGCGGCGACCTGCGTCAGCAGTCGCACGCCGCCGTCGACGGGCACGGAGACCGTGCTCCGCGGCCGGTCCACGTCCGGGGGACGGATGCCGAACCTGGCCAGCACGGCTGCGGCCGTGTCGAGCTGTTCGAGCCGGGCGACCGTCGCCTCGACGCGCTGTCCGCCCGCCTGCGCCTTCAGTTCGCGGGGTGTGCCCCGGGCCACGATCCGCCCGTGGTCGACGACCGCGATGTCCCTTGCCAGCCGGTCGGCCTCTTCCAGGTACTGGGTGGTCAGCAGAAGCGTCGTGCCCTGCCCGACCAGGTCCTCGATCGCGTCCCACAGCATCAAACGGCTGGTCGGGTCCAGTCCGACGGACGGCTCGTCGAGGAACATCACCGACGGTCGTACGACGAGGGCGCCGGCCAGGTCGAGACGCCGCTGCATCCCGCCCGAGTACGTGCTCGACACGCGGTCGCCCGCGGCGGTCAGGTCGAACTGGTCCAGCAGTTCGTCGGCCCTCAGGCGGGCCGGCCGGGACCGCAGACCGTACAGTTCGCCGATCATGCGGAGGTTCTCCCGGCCCGTCAGCCGGTCGTCCACGGCCGCGAACTGGCCCGAGAGGCCGATCGACAGCCGGGCCCGGTCCGGCTCGCGCACCACGTCGTGGCCGGCCACGGTGGCCGTGCCCGAGTCCGGGCGCAGCAGGGTGGTGAGCAGCCGTACCGTGGTGGTCTTGCCCGCTCCGTTGGGGCCGAGCAGTCCCAGCACGCCGCCTTCCGGCACATCCAGGTCTACTCCGTCAACGGCCCGGATCTCACCGAAGGTCTTCACCAGACCCGTGGCGTGAATGGCGCCCGCCATGGGCTCTCTCCGTCCTTGTGCAGGGATGTGGCAGTGCGTGCGGGGCGAGGCGCGTGTGTCCGGGGCACCGGCACGCGCGAGCTCCGGACACACGGGCCGGGGCTCAGGTCGCGGCGATCAGCTTCAGCTCGGGGTGCGCGGTGCCGCCCGCGATCGCCGTGGACGAGATGTGCGAGACGATGCGCTCGTCGACGGGGTCGTTCGCCGGGTCGTCGTGCACCAGCAGGTGCTCGTACGTCGTGGCACGCTGCGCCGGGACCCGGTCCGCCCCCCGGATCAGGGTGATCAGTTCGCCCAGGTTGGAGCGGTGCTTGGCGCCGGCGGAGGAGACGACGTTCTCCTCCAGCATGATCGAGCCGAGGTCGTCCGCGCCGTAGTGCAGGGAGAGCTGGCCGACCTCCTTGCCGGTGGTCAGCCAGGAGCCCTGGATGTGGGCGATGTTGTCCATGAAGAGCCGGGCGATGGCGATCATCCGCAGGTACTCGAAGAGCGTGGCCTGCGTACGGCCCTTGAGGTGGTTGTTCTCGGGCTGGTAGGTGTACGGGATGAAGGCGCGGAAGCCGCCGGTGCGGTCCTGTACGTCACGGATCATCCGCAGGTGCTCGATGCGCTCGGCGTTGGTCTCGCCGGTGCCCATGAGCATGGTGGAGGTGGACTGCACGCCCAGCCCGTGCGCGATCTCCATGATCTCCAGCCAGCGCTCACCGGACTCCTTCAGCGGCGCGATGGCCTTGCGGGGGCGTGCGGGGAGCAGCTCCGCGCCGGCGCCCGCGAAGGAGTCCAGACCGGCCGCGTGGATCCGCGTGATCGCCTCCTCCACGCCCACCTTGGAGATCCGGGCCATGTGCTCGACCTCGGACGCGCCCAGGGAGTGGATGACCAGCTGCGGGAACGCCTTCTTGATGGCGGCGAAGTGCGTCTCGTAGTACTCCACCCCGTAGTCCGGGTGGTGCCCGCCCTGGAACATGATCTGTGTGCCGCCCAGCTCGACGGTCTCCGCGCAGCGGCGCAGGATGTCGTCGAGGTCGCGGGTCCAGCCCTTGTCCTTGTCCTTAGGCGGGGCGTAGAACGCGCAGAACTTGCACGCCGTGACGCACACGTTCGTGTAGTTGATGTTCCGCTCGATGATGTACGTCGCGATGTGCTCCGTGCCCGCGTACCGCCGCTTGCGTACGGCGTCGGCGGCGGCGCCCAGCGCGTGCAGCGGGGCGTCGCGGTAGAGGTCGAGCGCCTCCTCTGGCGTGATCCGCCCACCCTCGGCGGCACGGTCGAGAACGGGCTGGAGCGGGGACTTCGGAGGTCGGGACATGGTGGCCGGGCCTTTCGGTGACGGGGTACGGATCAGGAGGAGGGGTCGAACAGCCGGACGGAGACGTCGGGCGGGAAGCCCTCGGCCCCGCCGCCCACCCGGCGTGCGAACTCGGCGATGCCGGCGAGCTGCGCCTCGCCGAGGCTGAAGTCGAGGGCCGTGGTGTAGTAGCGCTCCAGCGTCGCGGCATCGAACTCCTCCCACTGGGCGGCCTGTTCGCACACCTTGGACACCTCCGTCATCGACAGGTCGCGGGAGGCCAGCAGATCGGCGTGGACCCGGCGCGCCAGCTCCGGCTCGCGGGCCAGGAAGTCACGGCGCGCGGCGAACACCGCGAACACGAAGGGAAGTCCCGTCCAGTCCTTCCACATCCGGCCCAGGTCGTGCACCTGCAGACCCATCCGGGGCGCCTCGTACAGGGCCGCGCGCAGCGCGGCGTCACCGATGACCACCGCGGCCTTCGCCTCGGCCATCATGGTGCGCAGATCGGGCGGGCAGACGTGGTACTCGGGGTGCACGCCGATGCGCTCGGCGAGGAGCAGCTGCGCCAGCCGCACCGACGTACGGCTGGTGGAACCCAGCGCGACGGGCTGCCCGTCCAGCTGCTCCAGCGGCACCTGGCTGATGATCAGACAGGACATGACGTCGCCGTCGCTGCCGACCGCGATGTCCGGCAGGGCCACCAGGTCGTCCGCGTGCCGCAGGTACTCCAGCAGGCTGATCGGCCCCATGTCGAGGTCACCGGCGGCGAGCGCGTCGTTGAGACCGTCGGGTGTGTCGGTGCGCAGGTCCATGTCGAGGAGGCTGCCGGTGCGGGCCAACCCCCAGAACAGCGGGAGGCAGTTGAGGAACTGGATGTGGCCCACCCGGGGACGGCGTCGGCGCGCCGGCGCCGACTGCGTGGTCGTGGGTGCGAGTTGCTCGGTCATCGTGCACAACTCCCGGAACGGGTCGAGGGGGAAGACGGGTCAGGCCCGGCGGGCCGTCGCGGCGAAGTGCTCGTGGAGCACGGCGAGCACCTCGGCGGGACGCTCCGAGAGGAAGAAGTGTCCGCCGGAGAAGACCCGCAGGTCCGATCCGGCCTCGGTGTGCTCGCTCCAGGCGCCGGCCTCCTCCAGCGACGTGCGCGGGTCGGCGTCGCCGGTGAGGACGGTCACCGGGCACCGCACCACCGCACCGGCGGCGCAGCGGTAGGTCTCCACGGCCCGGTAGTCGCTGCGGATGGCGGGCAGCACCATGCGCAGCAGTTCCTCGTCCTGGAGGACCTGGGCGTCGGTGCCGGCCAGCTTGCGCAGCTCGGCGATCACCCCGTCGTCGTCGAGGGTGTGCACATGCTCGTCGCGGGTGCGGGACGGAGCGCGGCGTCCGGAGGCGAACAGCCGGACGGGGCCCCGCCCCAGGCGCTCCAGGCGGCGCGCCACCTCGAAGGCCACCAGCGCGCCCATGCTGTGCCCGAAGAACGTCAGCGGACGGTCGTCGGCCCAGCCCGTCAGGGCCGAGGCGACCTGGTCGGCGAGGTCGGCGACCGAGGCGGGACCCGGTTCGTGCCGTCGGTCCTGACGGCCGGGGTACTGGATGGCGGCGACATCGACACCGGGGCTGAGCGCGGTGGCGACCGGCACGTAGAAGCTGGCCGAGCCACCCGCGTGCGGGAAGCACACCAGCCGCTCAGTGGCGTCGGGGGAGGGCCGGAACCTGCGGATCCACAGGTCGTCGGCGGTGGGGGAACTCATGGGACGTGCGTGTCCTTCCCAGGGGGCGAGGTGCTCTGACCCGTCCACAGGCGGACGGGGGTGGCCAGGAGAGCGCGGAGCGGAGGACGTCACCGGGGCGACGAGCCGATCGCCACGGTGACCTGTCCGAGAGGGCCGGCGTCAGTCGTCGGCCACGGGCCCGTACACCTCGACCCCGTCGGAGACGCGGCGCACGTGAATGCACTCGCCGGGGCACTCCTTGACCGAGTCGACCACGTCGGCGAGCACCTCCAGGGGGATCAGGGCCGTCGCACCCGGCTCCAGGAGCAGCTCGTCCTCGTCGTCCTTGACGTAGGCGAGCCCGTCGGTGTCCAGCTCGAACACCTCGGGCGCGTACTGGGCGCAGATTCCGTCACCGGTGCACAGGCCCTGGTCGATCCAGACTTCCAGGTCCTCGTCGTTCGTCGTCTGCGTGGACATAAACACCTGCCTGGCGGGTCGTCATGATGCGGACACGGTGCGCGCACCACGGTTGAACGGCGGCGCGCGCACCGTGTACACGAGGGGAGTCGTGCACGTCGTGCACGAAAGGAGTCGTGCACGACGTGCACGAAGGAGTTCCCGGCCTCGGGGGCCTGCCGGGGTCAGACGCGCATCGGCTGCGGAGACTCCCGGCGCGCCGGGTCGGGGCGGTCGTACTCCCGGATGATCTCGTACCGGGTGTTCCGCTCCACCGGGCGGAAGCCGGCGTCGCGGATGAGGTCCAACAGGTCCTCGCGGGTCAGCTTGTTCGGCGTGCCGTAGTTGTCCGCGTCGTGGGTGATCTTGTACTCGACGACCGAGCCGTCCATGTCGTCCGCGCCGTGCTGGAGGGCCAGCTGGGCGGTCTGGACACCGTGCATGACCCAGAAGACCTTGACGTGCGGGACGTTGTCGAAGAGCAGCCGGGAGACGGCGAAGGTCTTCAGTGCCTCGGCGCCGGTCGCCATCGTCGTCCGTGCCTGCAGCCGGTTGCGGATCTTGCCGTCCTTCATGTCCACGAAGTCGTGCTGGTAACGCAGCGGGATGAAGACCTGGAAGCCGCCCGTCTCGTCCTGCAGCTCACGCAGCCGCAGCACGTGGTCCACCCGGTGCCGGCGTTCCTCGATGTGTCCGTAGAGCATGGTGCACGGGGTCTTGAGACCCTTCTCGTGCGCCAGGCGATGGATCCGCGACCAGTCCTCCCAGTGGGTGCGGTGGTCCACGATGTGCTGCCGGACCTCCCAGTCGAAGATCTCGGCGCCACCGCCGGTGAGCGACTCCAGACCGGCGTCGATCAGCTCGTCCAGGATCTCCGAGGCGGTCAGTCCGGAGATCGTCTCGAAGTGGTGGATCTCCGTCGCCGTGAACGCCTTCAGACCGACGTTCGGCAGCGCCTTCTTCAGCTCCCGCAGCGAACGCGGGTAGTACCGCCACGGCAGGTTCGGGTGCAGACCGTTGACGATGTGCAGTTCGGAGAGGTGCTCGTTCTCCATCGCCTTGGCCAGCCGGACGGCCTCCTCGATGCGCATCGTGTACGCGTCCTGCTCGCCCGGCTTGCGCTGGAACGAGCAGTACGCGCAGGACGCGGTGCACACGTTCGTCATGTTGAGGTGACGGTTGACGTTGAAGTGGACCACGTCACCGTTCTTGCGGGTGCGCACCTCATGTGCCAGACCGCCCAGCCACGCCAGGTCGTCCGACTCGTACAACGCGATGCCGTCCTCGCGGGACAGCCGCTCACCGGAGAAGACCTTCTCCTCCAGCTCGCGCTTGAGCCCAGCGTCCATGGCCGGGAACCTCCTCGTTCAGTGCCTGGCGGCACACGTGGTGAGTGTGAGCACGCGGTGCGGCCCGACTCGTCGACACGCCCCGGGACGTATCAGCTTGGGAAGAACAGCGGACCGCCCGTTCCGCCCGGGGACGTTCGGGCGGAACGGAGCGGAGCCGCACCACACGAACGGCTCCGCTGAAGCGGCCGGCCACAACGGACCCGGGGGAACCGGCCAACGATCCGGGACCCACGGGCCCTGGCCGGGAACGGCGGGCACCGACGCCGCGTCGGTGGGGCCTGCCCATCCTCGCGGAGGGCAGTCTGGGGAAAACCCCACATCCGCAACGGGTTTGCTGAGGGCTTCCGCCGCCGCCCGCCGACAAGAAGGAAGCGCCCGCCCATGACGACACCGCTGACCCTCGCACACTCGCCGTGCCCCAACGACACGTTCGTCTTCCACGCCTGGACCGAGGGACTGCTTCCCGACGCCCCCGACGTGCGGCTCACCTTCGCCGACATCGACGTCACCAACGGCCTCGCCCGACGCGGCGAACTCGACGTCCTGAAAGTCTCCTACGGCGTGCTGCCGCACATCCTCGACGACTACGTGCTCCTGCCGAGCGGCGGCGCCCTCGGCCACGGCTGCGGCCCGCTCGTCCTGACCGCCCGACCGGGCGAACCCGCCGCCCTCTCCGGGGCCCGCGTGGCGGTGCCCAGCACCACCTCCACGGCCTACCTGCTGTTCCGGCTGTGGGCGGCCGATGCCGTGCCCGGCGGCATCGGCGAGACCGTCGTCCTGCCCTTCCACGAGATCATGCCCGCCGTCCGCGACGGCCTCGTGGATGCCGGACTCGTCATCCACGAAGCACGCTTCACCTATGACCGCTACGGCCTGCACCGCACGGCCGACATGGGTGACGAGTGGGAGAAGCGCACCGGGCTGCCCATCCCCCTCGGCGCCATCGTCGCCCGCCGCTCCCTCGGCGAACCCCTGCTGAGCCGCCTCACCGACACCCTCCGCGCCTCCACCCGCGCGGCCTGGGACGACCCGGCCGCGTCCCGCGCCTACGTCCTGCGGCACGCGCAGGAAATGGAACCGGCCGTCGTCGACCAGCACATCGCCCTGTACGTCAACGAGTTCACGGACCGGCTCGGCGAGGAAGGACTGCACGCCGTACGCACCCTCCTCGACCGGTCGGCCGAGCTCGGCCTGATGCCCCGCGTGCGCGCCGACGCACTGGACCCGACCCGCCGCCTGTGAGCGGCGCTCCGCGGGAACAGCCTCGAAGGGCCTGCCACCTCCAAGACCTGCCACAACGCTAGAAGTTCTCTTAGAGCCCTCGGTCGGCACCCCGAAAACGGGCGGAACCCCTCCCATAATCGGCCCCTGGGGCAGGCCCGGGACCGGTGAGGCCTGGCCTGCCCTGCCCCACGAGGGGGCGTCGGGCAGTGCGCCCGCCCCTCACCGGCCCCGGCGCCCCTCGGTGCTGGGGCCGACCCCATGCCCCGTGCCCCACCGGCGAGCCAGCGTGCCCGCCGCCGAAGGGAGACCGATCCGTGAGCGAGGACAGGCTGCACGACTTCCTGACCCGAGTCTCCAGCGACCTCCAGCGCACCCGCACCAGGCTGCGCCAGGTCGAGGGCAGGGCCACGGAACCGATCGCCGTGGTTTCCATGAGCTGCCGCTATCCCGGCGGGGTGCGCACCCCCGAGGACCTGTGGCACCTCGTCGACAGCGGCACCGACGGCATCTCCACGTTCCCGGACGACCGAGGCTGGGACCTCGACGCCCTCTACGATCCCGACCCCGACCACCCCGGCACCGTCTACACCCGGGAAGGCGGCTTCCTCCACGACGCCGCCGACTTCGACCCCGCCTTCTTCGGCATGTCACCCCGCGAGGCTCTCGCCACCGACCCGCAGCAGCGCATCCTTCTCGAAATCGTCTGGGAGAGCCTCGAACGCGCCGGACTGCGCCCCGCCGACCTGCGGGGCAGCTCCACCGGCGTCTTCGCCGGGGTCATGTACAACGACTACGCCACTCGTTTCCCCGAGCCGCCCCCCGGCGTCGAGGGCCACCTCGGCAACGGCAGCGCGGCAAGCATCGCCTCCGGCCGCATCTCCTACACCTTCGGCTTCGAGGGCCCGGCCCTGACCGTCGACACGGCCTGCTCCTCCTCCCTCGTCGCCCTGCACCTCGCCGTGCAGTCCCTGCGCCAGGGCGAGTGCGACCTCGCCCTGGCCGGCGGCGTCGCCTTCATGTCGACTCCGGTCACCTTCCTGGAGTTCAGCCGTCAGCGGGGACTCTCGCCCGACGGGCGCTGCAAGTCCTTCGCCGACGCCACCGACGGGACCGGCTGGGGCGAGGGCGCGGGCGTCCTGCTGCTCGAACGCCTCTCCGACGCCCGCCGCAACGGCCACCAGGTGCTCGCCGTGATCCGTGGCTCGGCCGTCAACCAGGACGGCGCGAGCAGCGGTCTCACCGCCCCCAACGGCCCCTCCCAGCAGCGCGTCATCCGGCAGGCACTTGCCTCCGCCGGGCTCTCCCCGCAGGACGTGGACGCCGTCGAGGCGCACGGCACCGGCACCACCCTCGGCGACCCCATCGAGGCCCAGGCCCTCCTCGCCGCCTACGGCCAGGACCGGCCCGCCGAACGCCCGCTGTGGCTCGGCTCGCTCAAGTCCAACATCGGGCACACCCAGGCCGCCGCCGGCGTCGGCGGCGTCATCAAGACCGTCATGGCCCTGCGCCACGGCGTCCTCCCGCGCACCCTGCACGTCGACGCGCCCACCACCGAGGTCGACTGGACCGAGGGCCACGTACGTCTCCTCACCGAACCGGTCTCCTGGCCGCACACCGACCGGCCCCGGCGCGCCGGAGTGTCCGCGTTCGGAGTCTCCGGCACCAACGCCCACGTCATCCTGGAAGAGGCCCCGCCCGCCGACCCGCCCGCCGACCCGCAGACCGAGGAGAGGCACGACGGCGACCCTGCCCCCGCCCCCGAGCGCCCGATGCCGGCGGTGATCCCGTGGATCCTCTCCGCCCGCACCACCGACGCCCTCAAGGCCCAGGCAGCCGCCCTGCTAGCCCACCTCGAAGGCCACCCGCACACCGACGACCTGGCCGTCGCCCGCACCCTCGCCGACCGACGCTCCCTCTTCGAGCAGCGTGCCGTCGTCGTCGGCACCGGCCGCGACACCCTCGCCGCAGGCCTGCGGACCCTCGCCGAGGGCCGCAAGTCCCCGGACGTCGTCACCGCCACAGCCAGGAGGGGCGGCCGGACGGCGTTCCTGTTCTCGGGTCAGGGTGCGCAGCGTGCGGGGATGGGGCGGGAGTTGTATGAGGCGTTCCCTGTCTTCGCGGATGCTTTCGATGCGGTGTGTGCGCATGTCGGATCCGGGTTGCGGGATGTCGTCTTCGACGAGGACGCCGGGCGGTTGGGTCGTACGGAGTGGACGCAGCCGGCGTTGTTCGCGGTCGAGGTGGCTCTGTTCCGGTTGGTGGAGTCGTTCGGGGTGCGTGCGGACTTTGTCATCGGTCATTCGGTCGGTGAGATTGCTGCGGCGCATGTGGCGGGGGTGTTGTCGCTGGAGGATGCGTGCGCTCTGGTGGTGGCGCGTGGCCGGCTGATGCAGGAGCTGCCCTCCGGTGGGGCGATGGTGGCGGTGGAGGCCGCCGAGGACGAGGTCCTGCCTTTGCTGGATGCGGCGTTGGTGTCGGTCGCGGCGGTCAACGGTCCGCGGTCGGTGGTGATAGCTGGTGTCGAGGCCGCCGTGAGCGAGGTTGCCGAGGTACTGAAGTCGCAGGGTAGGCGTACGTCCCGCCTCCGGGTCTCGCACGCGTTCCATTCGCCGTTGATGGAGCCGATGCTCGGCGCGTTCCGTGAGGTGGCGGAGCGGATCACCTACGGAGCACCCGTCATCCCGGTCGTGTCTAATGTGACCGGACGTGCGGCCGCTGAGGGGGAGTTGGGGTCGGCGGAGTACTGGGTGCGTCATGTCCGTCAGGCGGTGCGGTTCGCTGATGGTGTGAGTGCTCTGGCGGCCGAGGGGGTGACGCGTTTCCTGGAGATCGGCCCGGACGGCACCCTCACCGCCCTCGCCCAGAACTGCGTACCCGACGCGTCGAACCTGCTCTTCGTTCCCGCCCAGCGCAAGGACCGCGACGAACCGTCGGCGGTGATCGCCGCGCTGGCCGCGCTGCACACCACGGGCAGGACCGTCGACTGGGACGTTCTTCTGCCCGGCTCCCAAGAGTTGGTCGATCTTCCGACCTATCCGTTCCAGCGGCAGCGCTACTGGCTGGATCCGGTGGCGGACCGTTTCGGACACCGTGGGGAGCATCCGCTGCTGTCCTCCGGGATCGGCGTCGCCGACTCCAGCACCGTGGTGGCGACAGGTCGTCTGTCCGGGCGCACACAGCCCTGGCTCGGCGACCTCGCCACCGGCGGCGGCACCATCGTGGCTCCGTCCGTCCTCACCGACCTGGCCCTGCACACCGGACGCAGCCTCGGAGCGCACCACCTCACCGAGCTGCACGTCGACGAGCCACTGCGGCTCCCCGCGACCGGTGAGACCGAGGTGCAGACCGTCACCGAAGAGGCGGACGGCGACCGACGCCGGACCTTCGCCCTGTACGCACGCCCCTACGACCCGGACGCCGACCCCTCCGACGATGCCCGGCCCTGGACCCGGCACGCTCACGGCACGCTGGCCGGCGGCCCCGTGGAGTCCGCTGCTGCGGACACCGACGAGGCCGGTGCCTGGCCCCCGCCCGGCGCGACGCCCGTCGACCCGGACGAGCTGTACGACGCCCTCGAAGTCCCGGCGGACGAGGCCGGGCGGGTCGTGACATCCGTGTGGCGCCTGGGCGACGAGGTGTTCGCCGAGGCCGCTCTCCCCGAGACGAAGACGGCCGAGGCGGCCGGGTTCGTCGTGCACCCCGCACTACTGGACGGCGCCCTCCTGACGCTCCGCGCGCTCGGCCGACCCGTTCCGCACCTTGTGTCCTGGTCCGGCCTCACCCTTCACGCGAGCGCCGCCACGGCCGTCCGCCTGCACGTCGTCCCGCGCTCGGCGACGGAATCCGCGCTCCGCATCCTGGACGTCACCGGCGCCCCCGTACTCACCGCTCGAAGCGTCGCCGTCCTGCCGTTCGACCACGAGCAACTCCCCGGCACCGTGCGCAAAAGCGGCAGCGACCTGTACACGGTCACCTGGATCCCGGCCGACGCCCCCTCCCTCCCCGAACCGGTGTCGACGACCCGCCACACCGGCCCGGACGGCCTCCTCGCCGCCTCCTCGACCGCCTCCTCGACCGTCCCGTCGGACACCCCTTACGCCGAGCTGGTCGTCGTCCCCTGGCAGACGCCCGAGTCCGACCCGGAGTCCGACCCGGAGACCGCTCTCGTGCCCGGCGTCCACGACGCCACAGCGCGTGCCCTCACCCTGCTTCGGCACTGGCTCACCGACACGCGCGCGGCCGGCTCCCGTCTCCTGGTGCTCACCCGGGGCGCGGTGGCCGCACACACCGGTGAGACCGTGACCGACCTGTCGGCCGCGGCGGTCCGGGGACTGCTGAAGTCCGCGGCATCGGAGAACCCCGGGCGGTTCCTGCTCCTCGACACCGACGTCACCCCCACCGACGACCAGCTCGCGGACGCCGTACGGCGCGGCCATGACGAACTCGTCCTCCGCGATGGGAAGTTGTTCGCTCCTTCACTCAGCCGGGTGAGGGACACACCACCGCACCCGGCTGCCGTGGTCTTCCCCACGGACCGGACCGTCCTCGTCACCGGCGGCACGGGCGCCGTGGGTGCCGCCGTCGTCCGTCATCTCGTCACCCGGCATGGCGTCCGCCATCTGCTTCTCGTCACCCGGCGCGGTCCGCAGACCCCGGGTGCCGCCGAGCTGGTCGACGAACTCGCCGCCCACGGTGCCCGGACCACCGTCGTGAGCTGTGACGCCGCCGACCGCGAGGCCCTTGCCGACGTCATCGACGCCCTGCCGCCGGAGCATCCGATCGGTGCCGTGGTCCATGCCGCCGGAGTCCTCGACGACGGCGTCATCACCTCCCTCACCCCCGTGCATCTGACCCGGGTGCTGCGGCCCAAGGCCGACGCCGCGGTCAACCTGCACGAACTCACCCGCCACCTCGGTCTGTCGGCGTTCGTCATGTTCTCCTCGGCCGCCGCCACGCTGTCCAGTCCCGGCCAGGGCAACTACGTCGCCGCGAACGCGTTCCTCGACGCCTACGCCGCCCGCCTGCGTGCCGACGGCCACCCGGCGGTGTCCATCGCCTGGGGCCTGTGGGAGACCGACAGCGCCATGACCCGCGGGCTCGCCGACGCCACGCACAGGCGTGCCGCCCGCAGCGGGGTGGACGCACTGCCCACCGGTGACGCCCTCGTCCTCTTCGACCGTGCCCTGACCCACACCGAGGGCACCCCGCTCCCGCTCTGCCTGGACCGCACCGCACTGCGCCGCGCCGTCGACCGACTGCCGCCGCTGCTGCGGTCCCTGACCGGCCGCCCGGCCCTGCGCGAGGCCGCGGCGCGGCCGGCCGTCGGCGCTGCCTCGCCGCTCGGCCTGTCCCATCTGCCCGAGTCCCGGCGGCGTGACGCGGTCGCCGACCTCGTACGGACCACCCTGGCCGCCGTGCTCGGACACGCGCCGGAGACCCCGATCCGCCCCGACACCCCCTTCACACAGCTGGGCCTCGATTCCCTGACGGCCCTCGAACTGCGTAACTCGCTCTCCCACGCGACCGGCACCACCCTGCCGGCGACCCTGGTCTTCGACCACCCCACCCCCGAAGCCGTCGTGGATCTCCTCCTGGCCGGCCTGGCTCCTGCGGAGCGGGCCGACGATCCCGTGTCCACGTCCACCACGCCCCATGGCTCCGAGAGTGCCGCGCTCGCCGACGACCCCATCGCCATCATCGGCATGGGCTGCCGTTTCCCGGGCGGCGTCGAAACCCCCGAACAGTTCTGGGACCTGCTTCTGCAGGGCGAGGACGCCATCGGCGACTTCCCTGCGGACCGCGGCTGGGACAACCTCACCGCCCTCGCCGCTTCGGACAGCACCGGCCCCGACACACCGACGTACACCCGTCGTGGTGGCTTCTTGTCCGGTGTCGGTGGTTTTGATGCGGAGTTCTTCGGGGTGTCGCCGCGTGAGGCGTTGGCGATGGATCCGCAGCAGCGGTTGTTGTTGGAGGTGTGTTGGGAGGCGGTGGAGCGGGCGGGTGTTGATCCGCGGTCGTTGCGTGGTTCGCGGGTGGGTGTGTTCGCGGGGACGAACGGTCAGGACTATCCGGCGTTGTTGAGTGTGTCGGAGGGTGACTTCGGCGGTTACGTCGGCACGGGGAACGCGGCGAGTGTGGTGTCGGGGCGGGTGTCGTACGTCCTGGGGCTGGAGGGTCCCGCGGTGACGGTCGACACGGCCTGCTCCTCTTCGCTGGTGGCGTTGCATCTGGCCGCACAGTCGCTTCGCTCGGGAGAGTGCCCCATGGCCCTCGTCTCGGGCGTCACCGTCATGTCGACGCCGGCTGCTTTTGCCGAGTTCAGCCGTCAGGGGGGTCTGGCGGCGGATGGCCGGTGTAAGGCGTTCGGTGAGGGCGCGGATGGTACGGGGTGGGGTGAGGGTGCGGGTGTGCTGCTGGTGGAGCGGTTGTCGGATGCGCGTCGTCATGGTCATCGGGTTCTTGCGGTGGTGCGTGGTTCGGCGGTCAATCAGGACGGTGCGTCGAACGGTTTGAGTGCGCCGAACGGTCCGGCTCAGCAGCGGGTGATTCGTGCTGCGTTGGCGGGTGCGGGTGTGTCGGCGTCCGAGGTGGATGTGGTGGAGGCGCACGGTACGGGGACGCGGTTGGGTGATCCGATCGAGGCGCAGGCCTTGCTGGCCACGTACGGCCAAGACCGTTCCGGCGACCGGCCGTTGTGGCTGGGGTCGGTGAAGTCGAATGTGGGTCATACGCAGGCGGCCGCGGGTGTGGCCGGTGTGATCAAGATGGTGCTGGCGTTGCGGCATGGGGTGGTGCCGGCGACATTGCATGTGGGGGAGCCGTCGTCACACGTCGACTGGTCGTCGGGTGCGGTGGAGTTGCTGACGGAGGCGCGTCAGTGGCCGGAGTCGGTGGAGCGTGCGCGTCGTGCGGGGGTGTCGTCGTTCGGTCTGAGTGGTACCAACGCCCACGTCATCCTCGAAGAGGCGCCGGTGGAGAGCCCGGTGGAGAGCGTCGTCGAGCAGGTGGAGTCCGTGGTGCCTCCGGTGGTTCCGTGGGTGCTGTCCGGCCGCAGCGCCGAGGCCCTGCGCTCCCAGGCCGCCCGCCTGCATGCCTATGCACAGACGAACCCGGAGTTCGACCCCGCTGCCGTAGCGACCGCCCTGGTCACGACCCGGACGCCTTTCGAGAGCCGGGCAGTTGTCCGAGGCCATGACCGTGGCGGACTTCTGGCTGGTCTCGACCGCCTGGCCCAGGGCGAGCCCGCTACGAATGTCGTCGAAGGGTCGGCTCCGGGCTTCGGCCGGACGGCGTTCTTGTTCTCGGGTCAGGGTGCGCAGCGTGCGGGGATGGGCCGGGAGTTGTATGAGGCGTTCCCCGTCTTCGCGGATGCTTTCGATGCGGTGTGCGCGCATGTCGGATCCGGGTTGCGGGATGTCGTCTTCGACGAGGACGCCGGGCGGTTGGGTCGTACGGAGTGGACGCAGCCGGCGTTGTTCGCGGTTGAGGTGGCTCTGTTCCGCCTGGTGGAGTCGTTCGGGGTGCGCCCCGACTTCGTCATCGGTCATTCGGTCGGTGAGATTGCTGCGGCGCATGTGGCGGGGGTGTTGTCGCTGGAGGATGCGTGCGCTCTGGTGGTGGCGCGTGGCCGGTTGATGCAGGAGCTGCCCTCCGGTGGGGCGATGGTGGCGGTGGAGGCCGCCGAGGACGAGGTCTTGCCTTTGCTGGATGCGGCGTTGGTGTCGGTCGCGGCGGTGAACGGTCCGCGGTCGGTGGTGATAGCTGGTGTCGAGGCTGCTGTGAGCGCGGTCGCCGAGGTACTGAAGGCGCAGGGTCGGCGTACCTCCCGCCTACGGGTGTCGCACGCGTTCCACTCCCCGTTGATGGAGCCGATGCTCGGCGCGTTCCGTGAGGTCGCGGACAGGATCACCTACGGAACACCCGTCATCCCCGTGGTGTCGAACGTGACGGGATGCCTGGCCGCTGAGGGGGAGTTGGGGTCGGCGGAGTACTGGGTGCGTCATGTCCGTCAGGCGGTGCGGTTCGCTGATGGTGTGAGTGCTCTGGCGGCCGAGGGGGTGACGCGTTTCCTGGAGATCGGCCCGGACGGCACTCTCACCGCCCTCGCGCGAACCGTGCTCGGTGACGTCGACGACGCGCTCTTCGCACCGCTGCTCCGCAAGGACCGAGACGAAGTGGACTCCGTCGTCAGCTGTGTCGCCGCCGGGTTCACGGTGGGCGTACCCGTCGACTGGGCCGCCATGATCGGCACGCGTCCCACGGCCGAAGTCGATCTGCCCACGTATGCCTTCCAGCGCGAGCGGTTCTGGCCACAGACGAAGCGCAGTGCGCAGGACTTCGCATCGTGGGAGCCGACGGAACCGGAAGATGCGCGCGAGCTGGCGAACGCGCTGGACATCAGTGAAGACGTCGTCCAAGACGTCCTGTCAGGGCTTTCCGTCCGGCGTCGGGAACGGACGGTGCGGGCCGAGGTCGACGGCTGGCGGTATTGCGTCGCCTGGGAGGCGGTGTCCCCTGCTCCCGGATCCGTACCTGCCGGGCGGTGGCTCGTGCTGCACCCGGCCGGAGGTTCGACGCGGCTCGACACGGTCACCGCAGCCCTGCCCGACGCCCTGGTCCTGCCCGTCCCCGATCAGCACGACCGGGTGGAGCTCGCCCGAGCCATCCGCACTGCTCTCACAGGAGTGGTCGTCGCCGGAGTGGTCGTCCTGCCCGACACCGTCGCGCAGGCGCTCATCGTCACACAGGCACTGGGCGACGCCGAGATCGGTGAGCCTGTGTGGTGGATCACCCGTGGAGCAGTCGCACAGCACCACGACGACGGCTCCCCGCATCCGGAGCAGGCCGCCGTCTGGGGGCTCGGACGGGTGATGGCGCTGGAGCACCCCGACCGCTGGGGTGGCCTGATCGACCTGCAGCAGAACCCGGACCGGGACGTGGCCGGCCTGGTCGCGGCGGCACTGGCCTCCGCGGCGGAGGACCAGCTCGCGTTGCGCGACGACCGTGCCTTCGCCCGGCGCCTGCGACAGGATCCGGCGCCACGGGCCACCGGTCAGGGCTGGAAGCCCTCCGGACGAGTTCTGGTCACCGGGGGTACGGGAGCCCTCGGCGCCCACGTGGCACGCTGGCTCGCCCGAAACGGCGCGAGCGAACTGGTTCTGACCGGCCGTCGAGGACCCGAGGCTCCCGGAGCCGCCGAACTCGTTTCAGAGCTAAGGGAGTTGGGGGCGCGTCACGTGAGTGTCGAGGCCTGCGACATGGCCGACCGGGCATCGGTCGCCGCGCTCCTCTCCCGGCACCGTGTCGACGCCGTCTTCCACGTGGCCGGTGTCCCGGACCACAAGCCCTTCGACGAGATCGACAACGCCCATCTGGCTGCGGTGTTGGGTGCGAAGGGGTGGGGTGCGGTGTATCTGGATGAGTTGACGCGGGGCTGGGATCTGGATGCGTTTGTGGTGTTTTCTTCTGTTGCGGGTGTGTGGGGGAGTGGGGGGCAGGGGGCGTATGCGGCGGCGAATGCGTGGGCTGATGCGGTGGTGGAGGCTCGGTGTGGTCGTGGTTTGGTGGGGGCTTCGGTGGGGTGGGGGCCGTGGTCGGGTGGGGGGATGGTGTCGGATGTGGGTGCGGTGGAGTTGGGGCGTCGTGGGTTGAGGGTGATGGATCCGGGGTGTGCTCTGGTGGGGTTGGGGAGTGTGTTGGAGGGTGGTGGTGGTGCGGTGGTGGTGGCTGATGTGGAGTGGGAGCGGTTCGTTCCCGCGTTCACCGGTCGTCGTCCCAGCCCCCTGCTGACCAGCCTCCCCGGCCTCAATGGAACCGAGACCGACTCCGACGGGGAGAAGACGACGGGAGACGCCCGCGCCGCCCTGACCGCCCGCCTCGCGGGCCGGCCCGAGACGGAACGCCGCCGGGCCCTGCGGGAACTGGTCTGCGAGCGGGCCACCCTCGTGCTGGGTCGCTCCGCCGACTCCTCCATGGACGTCAACCGTGCCTTCCGGGAGGTCGGGTTCGACTCCCTCACCGCTGTGGAACTCCGCAACCGGCTCAACGCCGAGACCGGTCTGCGACTGCCGTCCACCCTCGTCTTCGACCATCCGACACCGCGCCACCTCGCCGACCACCTGCACGACGAACTCTTCGCAGGGCCGGAAGCCGCGCCGGGTGGGTCCGCAACACCCGCCGCGTCCTACGGCAGCGACGAAGCGCGCTTCCGCAGCACCCTCGCCGCCATCCCGTTCTCCCAGTGGCAGCAGAGCGGTCTGCTCACGGCGGTGCTGACACTGGCGGAGTCCGACGCGTCCGGCACGCCCGAGGACGACGGGGACCTTGCCCACGGTGCGATCGGCGAGATGGATGTCGACGCACTCGTACAACTGGCCCTGGGCGACTCCGCTTCCTGAGGCACCACCCCACCCCCTCCTTCTCCCCGGCCGCCCGCGTACGGGCCCACGAACCAGTGGAGCTGAGCATGTCCACCTCCGAAGAGCGTGTCGTCGCCGCGCTACGCGCGTCCCTGACCGAGAACGAGCGCCTGCGCCGGCACAACGACGAACTCGTGCGGACGGCGACCGAACCGATTGCCATCATCGGCATGGCCTGTCGCTTTCCCGGCGACGTCACCACCCCGGAACAGCTGTGGGAGCTGGTCGCGGCCGGCGCCGACGCCGTCACGCCCTTCCCTGCGGATCGAGGCTGGGACACGACCGGTGACGCGTCCACGGCCACCACACACCAGGGCGGATTCGTCACCACGGCCGCCGATTTCGACGCGGGCTTCTTCGGGGTGTCGCCGCGTGAGGCGCTGGCGATGGACCCCCAACAGCGCCTGATCCTGGAAACGTCCTGGGAGGCCCTGGAACACGCGGGCCTGGCTCCCACCTCCGTGCGCGGCAGCCGCACCGGCGTGTACGTCGGCTGCAGCAACCAGAACTACGGAGCCGTCTCCGGCGACGACCTGCCCGAAGGCATCGGGGGCCACCTGCTCACCGGCAACGCGGCGAGTGTGGTGTCGGGGCGGGTGTCGTACGTCCTGGGACTGGAGGGTCCCGCGGTGACGGTCGACACCGCCTGCTCGTCTTCGCTGGTGGCCCTGCATCTGGCCGTACAGGCCCTGCGAGCCGGAGAGTGCGACCTCGCCCTCGCCGGTGGTGTGACGGTCATGTCCACCCCGGACGTCTTCACCGAGTTCGCGCGTCAGGGGGGTCTGGCGGGTGATGGCCGGTGTAAGGCGTTCGCTGATGCGGCGGATGGTACGGGGTGGGGTGAGGGTGCGGGTGTGCTGCTGGTGGAGCGGTTGTCGGATGCGCGCCGCAATGGTCATCGGGTTCTTGCGGTGGTGCGTGGTTCGGCGGTCAATCAGGATGGTGCGTCCAACGGGCTGACGGCGCCGAACGGTCCGGCTCAGCAGCGGGTGATTCGTGCTGCGTTGGCGGGTGCGGGGGTTGCTGCGTCCGAGGTGGATGTGGTGGAGGCGCACGGCACCGGTACCAGGCTGGGTGATCCGATCGAGGCGCAGGCGTTGCTGGCCACGTACGGCCAAGACCGGTCCGGGGGGCGGCCGTTGTGGCTGGGGTCGGTGAAGTCGAATCTGGGTCATACGCAGGCGGCTGCGGGTGTGGCCGGTGTGATCAAGATGGTGCTGGCGTTGCGGCATGGGGTGGTGCCGGCGACATTGCATGTGGATGAGCCGTCGTCGCAGGTCGACTGGGCGTCGGGCTCGGTACGACTGCCGACCGAACAGCAGCCATGGCCCGACACCGGCCGTCCGCGCATGGCCGGTGTCTCGGCCTTCGGGGTCAGCGGCACCAACGCCCACGTGATCCTGGAACAATCCCCCCTTCCGGAATCACCGGGTGAGCCTCTGGCCGCCCCCGCGGACTCCACACCCCTCGTATGGCAGTTGTCCGGCCGCACCGAGGACGCCCTGCGTGCCCAGGCCCGCGCCCTTGCGGCCTTCGCCGACCGACACCCCGAGGCCGCCCCGAGCCGGACCGGTCTCGCCCTCGCGACGACACGCACACACTTCGAGCATCGGGCGGTCGTTGTCACTGACGATCCCACTCGCCTCACCGAAGCATTGAACGGTCTCGCCGACAGCGTCACCTCGGCAGACACCATGGTCGGCCAGGACCGCGGAGAGTCACGACAAGCGTTCTTGTTCTCGGGTCAGGGTGCGCAGCGTGCGGGGATGGGGCGGGAGTTGTATGAGGCGTTCCCTGTCTTCGCGGATGCTTTCGATGCGGTGTGTGCGCATGTCGGATCCGGGTTGCGGGATGTCGTCTTCGGCGGGGACGCGGGGTTGTTGGGTCGTACGGAGTGGACGCAGCCGGCGTTGTTCGCGGTTGAGGTGGCTCTGTTCCGCCTGGTGGAGTCGTTCGGGGTGCGTGCGGACTTTGTCATCGGTCATTCGGTCGGTGAGATCGCTGCGGCGCATGTGGCGGGGGTGTTGTCGCTGGAGGATGCGTGCGCTCTGGTGGTGGCGCGTGGCCGGTTGATGCAGGAGCTGCCCTCCGGTGGGGCGATGGTGGCGGTGGAGGCCGCCGAGGACGAGGTCCTGCCTTTGCTGGATGCGGCGTTGGTGTCGGTCGCGGCGGTGAACGGTCCGCGGTCGGTGGTGATAGCTGGTGTCGAGGCTGCTGTGAGCGCGGTCGCCGAGGTACTGAAGGCGCAGGGTCGGCGGACGTCCCGCCTCCGGGTGTCGCACGCGTTCCATTCGCCGTTGATGGAGCCGATGCTCGGCGCGTTCCGTGAGGTGGCGGAGCGGATCACCTATGGAGCACCCGTCATCCCCGTCGTGTCTAATGTGACCGGACGCTTGGCTGTCGAGGGGGAGTTGGGGTCGGCGGAGTACTGGGTGCGTCATGTCCGTCAGGCGGTCCGCTTCGCTGATGGTGTGAGTGCTCTGGCGGCCGAGGGGGTGACGCGGTTCCTGGAGATCGGCCCGGACGGCACTCTCACCGCCCTCGCGCGAACCGTGCTCGGTGACGTCGACGACGCGCTCTTCGTCCCGTTGCTCCGCAAGGATGTCTCCGAGCACATGGCCGTGCTGCGGGCGATGGCCCGCTTCCATGTCGACGGTGGAGAGGTCGACTGGAGTGTCCTGCTGGGCAGCGGCGACGGTGCCCCGGCGGTGGACCTGCCCACCTACCCGTTCCAACGCCAACGCTACTGGCTCGCCCCGAACCAGCCGGCGCCCGGCGTCCCGGCCGTACCCGTGCACGCCTCCGCGGTGATCGACGACGCATTCTGGGCCGCTGTCGAGTGCGAGGATCTACCTGCGCTGGCGGCGGATCTCGACCTCGCACCGGACCTCCTCGGCCCGGTGGTTCCGGCCCTCTCGAAGTGGTACAGGCAGCGACAGGACCGGGCCACGGTCGACGCGCTGCGATACGCGGTGTCCTGGAAGCCTCTGACCAGGGACGACGAGATCCCCCCTGCCGCCGGGTCCTCCCGCACCGGGAACTGGACCGTCCTGGTACCGGCCGACCTGGACGTCGCCTCGCGCGGCAGGGTGAACAGCCTCGTCGCGGGCCTCCACAGACAGGGACTCACCCCGCACGTCGTCGAGACGGATCTCGCGGACCGGGAGGGACTCAGACTCGCGCTTGGCGAGACCGGCGCCGCGGACGGCACACGGGCGCCGGACGGGATCCTGTCGTTGCTGAGCTTCGACGCGTCCGCCGATCCGGTCGTGGGGACACTTGCCGCGCTCCGCGCGCTTGCCGAGTCAGAGCCTCTCGGTACACGACTTTGGGTCGTCACCCACGGGGCCGTCGCCGTCGGAAGTCCTGATCGCGTCACCCGCACCTCGCACAGCGCCGTATGGGGACTGGGCCGCGTCGCGGCTCTGGAACACCCGGATACCTGGGGCGGGTTGATCGATCTGCCCGACCAGGTGGACGACCGCGTGAGCGCACGTCTCGCCCTCGCACTGACCCGCCTCGGGCCGGATGAGGACCAACTGGCCATCCGGACTCATGGCATCTTCGGCCGCCGACTGTCCCAGGCCGCGCCACTGCCGCAGCTCACGGCCGATGGCTGGGAGCCTCGCGGTACGGTGCTGATCACCGGCGGAACCGGCGCTCTTGGCGCACACGTGGCCCGTTGGGCGGTGGCGCGCGGCGCCCGCGACCTGCTCCTGGTGAGCCGCAGTGGCGAAGCGGCCCCCGGCGTGGCCGAACTGCGCGCGGAACTGCAGGAGGCGGGGGCCCAGGTCACGCTGGCAGCCCTGGACGTCTCCGAACGCGACGACCTCGCCGCGCTCCTGTCCGAGCATCCTGTCGACGCGGTGTTCCATACAGCCGGTGTTCTGGACGACGGCACGCTGCTCACGACGGATGCCGGTCGTGTCGAGCGGGTCATGGGCCCCAAGGCCACGGCGGCCCTTCTGCTGGACGAGCTGACCCGGGACCGCGACCTCTCGGCGTTCGTCCTGTTCTCCTCCCTGGCCGGAACGCTGGGCAGCCCGGGACAGGGCGCCTACGCCGCCGCCAACGCCGTCCTCGACGCCCTCGCCGAGCGGCGCCGGGGCGAGGGTCTGCCGGCCACGTCGATCGCGTGGGGCCCGTGGGCGGGCGACGGCATGGCCGCCGATTCCGGTGGCCGACGTCGTGGCCAGGGTGCCGTGACCGCGCTCGCCCCGGGGTTCGCCCTGTCCGCGCTGGGCGCGGTTCTCGACGGCGACATCACCACCCAACTGGTCGTGGACGCCGACTGGAACCGTTTCATCCCCGCGTTCACCACGACTCGCCCCAGCGCCCTCCTCACCCCCATGGCCCCGCCTCCGGCCGTCGGCCCCGCACCTGGTGGCAGCGCGCACAGCGGTACGGCCGGAGACGACCTGCGCTCCCGTGCCGCGGGCCTGTCGCGCGAGGCCGGGCAACGCCTCGTACTCGACGAAGTGCAGAAGCTCGCGGCGATGATGCTGGGGCACACGGGTCCGGGGCAGGTGGGCGCTGAGCGGGCGTTCCGTGATCTGGGTGTGGATTCGTTGATCGCGGTGGAGCTGCGCAACGTCCTGGCAGCTGTTGTGGGCGTGGCTCTTCCTGCGACGGTGGTGTTCGATCATCCGACTCCGCGGGCGCTGGCGGAGTTCTTGTACGGGGAGTTGTTCGGTGCGGACGGTGCCGCTCCTGCGGTGTCGGATGTGGCGGCCGTGGCGGTACTGGACGAGCCGGTGGCGATCGTCGGTATGGCGTGTCGTTTCCCGGGTGGTGTGGAGTCCCCGGAGGATCTGTGGGACATGCTGGTGGACGGCCGGGACGGCATCGCCGACTTCCCCACCGACCGAGGCTGGGCCGCCATCGAGTCCGTTTACGACCGCTACGCACAGGGCGACGGCGGAACCACGGACTTCGTCCGTCGTGGTGGCTTCTTGTCCGGTGTCGGTGGTTTTGATGCGGAGTTCTTCGGGGTGTCGCCGCGGGAGGCGTTGGCGATGGATCCGCAGCAGCGGTTGTTGTTGGAGGTGTGTTGGGAGGCGGTGGAGCGGGCGGGTGTTGATCCGCGGTCGTTGCGTGGTTCGCGGGTGGGTGTGTTCGCGGGGACGAACGGTCAGGACTATCCGGCGTTGTTGAGTGTGTCGGAAGGTGACTTCGGCGGTTATGTGGGCACCGGCAATGCGGCGAGTGTGGTGTCGGGGCGGGTGTCGTACGTCCTGGGGCTGGAGGGTCCCGCGGTGACGGTCGACACGGCCTGCTCCTCTTCGCTGGTGGCGTTGCATCTGGCCGCACAGTCGCTTCGCTCGGGGGAGTGCGATCTGGCGTTGGCCGGTGGTGTGACGGTGATGTCGACGCCGGGTGCGTTCGTGGAGTTCGCGCGTCAGGGGGGTCTGGCGGGTGATGGCCGGTGTAAGGCGTTCGCTGATGCGGCGGATGGTACGGGGTGGGGTGAGGGTGCGGGTGTGCTGCTGGTGGAGCGGTTGTCGGATGCGCGCCGCAATGGTCATCGGGTTCTTGCGGTGGTGCGTGGTTCGGCGGTCAATCAGGATGGTGCGTCGAACGGTTTGAGTGCGCCGAACGGTCCGGCTCAGCAGCGGGTGATTCGTGCTGCGTTGGCGGGTGCGGGTGTGTCGGCGTCCGAGGTGGATGTGGTGGAGGCGCACGGTACGGGGACGCGGTTGGGTGATCCGATCGAGGCGCAGGCGTTGCTGGCCACGTACGGCCGGGAGCGGGCCGGGGGTCGGCCGTTGTGGCTGGGGTCGGTGAAGTCGAATGTGGGTCATACGCAGGCGGCCGCGGGTGTGGCCGGTGTGATCAAGATGGTGCTGGCGTTGCGGCATGGGGTGGTGCCGGCGACGTTGCATGTGGATGAGCCGTCGTCGCAGGTCGACTGGTTGCCAGGCGGAGTGGAGTTGCTCACCCAGGCGCGTCAGTGGCCGGAGTCGGTGGAGCGTGCGCGTCGTGCGGGGGTGTCGTCGTTCGGTCTGAGTGGTACCAATGCCCACGTCATCCTCGAAGAGGCGCCTGCGGATCCGGCTCCCGAAAAGTCCGGGACAGATGACGGAGCCGTGCTGCCCTGGCTTGTGAGCGCCCGGAGCGCCGAGGCCCAGCGGGCTCAGGCTGGACGGCTGCTCACCGTACTGGGGGAGCGGCACGACTCTGCTCCCGTGGGACTGGCCCGTGCACTCGCGTCCACCCGTACCTCGTTCGAGCAGCGAGCCGTCGTACTCGCTGCCACACGGGAGGAGTTCGTCGAGGAGCTGCAAACCCTGCACCTGGGCGAGACCGGCCTGCGCACGGTCACGGGCGTTACCCGGGAGGGCGGCCGGACGGCGTTCTTGTTCTCGGGTCAGGGTGCGCAGCGTGCGGGGATGGGGCGGGAGTTGTATGAGGCGTTCCCCGTTTTCGCGGATGCTTTCGACGCGGTGTGTGCGCATGTCGGATCCGGGTTGCGGGATGTCGTCTTCGACGAGGACGCCGGGCGGTTGGGTCGTACGGAGTGGACGCAGCCGGCGTTGTTCGCGGTCGAGGTGGCTCTGTTCCGGTTGGTGGAGTCGTTCGGGGTGCGTGCGGACTTTGTCATCGGTCATTCGGTCGGTGAGATTGCTGCGGCGCATGTGGCGGGGGTGTTGTCGCTGGAGGATGCGTGCGCTCTGGTGGTGGCGCGTGGCCGGCTGATGCAGGAGCTGCCCTCCGGTGGGGCGATGGTGGCGGTGGAGGCCGCCGAGGACGAGGTCCTGCCTTTGCTGGATGCGGCGTTGGTGTCGGTCGCGGCGGTGAACGGTCCGCGGTCGGTGGTGATCGCCGGTGTCGAGGCCGCCGTGAGCGAGGTCGCCGAGGTACTGAAGTCGCAGGGCCGGCGTACCTCCCGCCTCCGGGTCTCGCACGCGTTCCACTCCCCGTTGATGGAGCCGATGCTCGGCGCGTTCCGTGAGGTCGCGGACAGGATCACCTACGGAACACCCGTCATCCCAGTTGTGTCGAACGTGACGGGATGCCTGGCCGCTGAGGGGGAGTTGGGGTCGGCGGAGTACTGGGTGCGTCATGTCCGTCAGGCGGTCCGCTTCGCTGATGGTGTGAGTGCTCTGGCGGCCGAGGGGGTGACGCGGTTCCTGGAGATCGGCCCGGACGGCACTCTCACCGCCCTCGCGCGAACCGTGCTCGGTGACGTCGACGACGCGCTCTTCGCACCGCTGCTCCGCAAGGATGTCTCCGAGCACATGGCCGTGCTGCGGGCGATGGCCCGCTTCCATGTCGACGGTGGAGAGGTCGACTGGAGTGTCCTGCTGGGCAGCGGCGACGGTGCCCCGGCGGTGGACCTGCCCACCTACCCGTTCCAACGCCAACGCTACTGGCCGACGGTCACCGCGCAGGGCGCGGCGTCGGCGTACCCGTCGCTCTCCGAGGCCGATGCCTCCTTCTGGGCGGTCGTCGAGGAGGGAGCGTCGGAGCTGGCGGACACGCTCGGGGTTTCGCAGGAGGCGATGAACGCCGTTCTTCCCGCGCTGACGGCATTGCGCCGCGAGCAGCTGGAACGCGCCGAGGTCGAGGGCTGGTGCTATCGCGTCGACTGGGAACCGGTGGCTGTGCCGGACGAAAAGCCCGTCACCGGACGGTGGTTGCTCCTACAGATGCCCGATGACGTGCCACTCGCGGGGCTTGAGCAGTTCATTCCGGGGCTGGAGCGGCTGACCTGCGACGCCTTGGACCGTAAGGGGCTCGCCCGTCTCCTGGAGCAGGCCGTCGAAGGTGAGGAGCCGGCCGGCATGCTCTCCTGCCTGTCCCTGCCCCCGCTCGGGGACGGCCGGCCCGTGTCGGAGGCGGGCCGCGCTGTGGAGAACGTGATGGCGCTGGTCCAGGCGCTCGGCGACGCCGGGGCAGCCGCACCGCTGTGGGTCGTCACGCATGCGGGGTTCGGGCCCGGCCGCGCGCCCGACGAACCGGCGCAGGCCGCCGTCTGGGGGTTCGGCCGGGTGGCGGCGCTGGAGTGCCCCGACCGCTGGGGCGGTCTGGTCGATGTGCCGCCGCATCCGGATCCGGATGAACTCGGCTCCCTGGCTTCGGTGTTGTCCCACGCGGGCGAGGACCAGGTGTCCGTGCGCGGCGCGGCGACGTACGCCCGCCGTCTCCGCCCGGCCCCGTTGCCCGCCTCGGCTCCTACCGCCGCCCGGGACGCGGACCGCAGGATCCCGCAGCGGCTCCTGGTCACCGGTGGCACCGGTGCGCTCGGGGTACGCGTCGCCGAATGGTTCGCCGGGCGCGGTACCACGCAGCTCGTGCTGACGAGCCGGAGCGGCCCAGACGCCCCCGGTGTGGCCGACACGGTCGCCCGGCTACGGGCGGCGGGCGCGGAGCGGGTGGAGGTCGTCGCGTGCGACGTCGCCGACAGGCTCCAGGTCGCCGCACTGCTCGACGCGCACCCTGTCGACGGGATCGCGCACGCGGCCGGCGTCCTCGACGTCGACCCGATCGACGCCACGACCCCCGACGATGTGGATCGCGTGTTGGGTGCGAAGGGGTGGGGTGCGGTGTATCTGGATGAGTTGACGCGGGGCTGGGATCTGGATGCGTTTGTGGTGTTTTCTTCTGTTGCGGGTGTGTGGGGGAGTGGGGGGCAGGGGGCGTATGCGGCGGCGAATGCGTGGGCTGATGCGGTGGTGGAGGCTCGGTGTGGTCGTGGGTTGGTGGGGGCTTCGGTGGGGTGGGGGCCGTGGTCGGGTGGGGGGATGGTGTCGGATGTGGGTGCGGTGGAGTTGGGGCGTCGTGGGTTGAGGGTGATGGATCCGGGGTGTGCTCTGGTGGGGTTGGGGAGTGTGTTGGAGGGTGGTGGTGGTGCGGTGGTGGTGGCTGATGTGGAGTGGGAGCGGTTCGTTCCCGCGTTCACCGGTCGTCGTCCCAGCCCCCTGCTGACCAGCCTCCCCCAGGCGGCGCAAGCGCTGGCCGCGCTCGACAGGCCGGGCACCGGCACGTCGCATGAGGCGCACGGTTCCGGCGGCGTGCTTCCCGCCCTCGTCGAGCACCTCGCCACTCTGTCGCCCCAGGGGCGCACCACCGCGCTCCTGGACCACGTGCGAAGGGCCGCGGCCAGAGCCCTCGGGCATGCCGAGACCACCGCCGTCGCCCCCGACCGCGCCTTCCGCGACATGGGGTTCGACTCGCTCACGGCAGTGGAACTGCGCAACTCCCTCCTCGCTGACACCGGTCTACGGCTGCCCGCGACGCTGGTGTTCGACCATCCGACCCCGGCCGTGCTCTCCCGGTATCTCGACGGCGCGCTGGCGGGAGAGGGCGGCTCCGTCACGGCCATGCTCGCCGAGGTGGAGAGCAGCATCGCCCGCATCATGAAGACGGATCCGGACCAGGACGTACGGACCTTGTTGGGGACCCGGCTCAGGGCTTTCCTCAGCGAGATGGAGGACACCGGCGCCGTCGACGGTGACGACGCGGGTGGTCCGGCTCTCGGCGCCCGGTTGGACGACGCCAGTGACGAGGAACTGTTCGACCTCATCAGCCGCGAGCTGGAGCAGTAGTGGCGCGAGCCGACGCCGGGAAGCCGTGAGCGGCGGGTTTCCCGGCATTGGCGGCCGAAGGGCCTGGTGATACGAGTCAGCGGCCGCACCGGAAGAGGTGCGGCCGCTGAAAGAAGATGTGGTCGGATGCCACGGCGGACCTGCTGCCGCCACCGGGAGTGTGTCGGCGGGGGCGAGTTGCGCGTGTTCCTCGCGCGGCGGGGCGTCGCCTACTTGATGAATTCCGGCAGCACCCGCGGCGGCCACTGGCCTACCGTCAGCATGCCCATGGAGTGGGCGCGCGCCACGAGCGCGGCCCGGTTCGGCGCCTTGAGCTTCCGCAGCATGAGGCCGACGTGGTACTCGACACCTTGCCGGCTGAGGTAGAGCCGGGCGGCGAGCTGAACCGTGGAGGCGCCGCTGGCGACCCCTTCAAGGACCCGCGCGTCCAGCTTGCTGAGCAGTGCCTCCCGGGAGCCGACGACGGCCTCGGGCTCGCTGCCCGTCGTGCCCTCGTCGGGCCGCACCTGCACGACGATCCCCGCGAGGTGCCCCGTCGTGTTCTGCACGGCGATGCCGGTCAGCTCGCCGGAGAAGGCCCGGCCCGAACAGCCCATGCCGACCATACGCTCGGCGAAGCGGTTGGAGCGTCCCTCCGAGAGGCGGTTGAAGTGCCGGGTGAGCAGCGAGGGAGAGCTGGGGTGCAGCAGCTCGTAGAGACTCCGTCCACAGGTGTCGGCCGAGCTGCGGCCGAACTGGCGGGAAAAGGCGGGCTCCGCTGCCACGATGTGCATAGCGGTATCGATCTGTGCCGTGTATACGCGGCGGCCGTCCTCTCCGCGTGGGCGCACATCGTGCGGAGGCCGGTTGGGGGCTAGGCCATGTTGCGGTTCTGCCGTTCTGTCTCTGTTGTGCGAGGTGCCTTCTATTCGCGTGCTCAATGCGCCGCACCGTCTTTCTGCATTCCGATGTGGGGGGTTCGCCCCGAGGGATCTGAGCGGAGATGGTCAGTGCTGGATCGAGATCTGACCCACCTGGGACGATCGTGATCGCACCTGATCAACTGTGTCGAGCCTAAGAATGCGTCTGCGGAGGGTCAAGCAAACTTTTGCGTGGCTGCAAAACATTGTGGTTCGGTGGTTCGGTGGTGCGGTGGGCGGGTTGATATTCGGCCACGGTTGGCGTCTATCGCTGCTGCCCGTTGTGAGCGGGTTCACGACGGCTGGTCGTCCCCGAGGGCCTCAAGTGCCTTAATGAGGTCGGAGCGTCCCGAAATATCAAGCTTCCGATACGATCGGGTCAGATGTTTCTCCACCATGCGTGACGACGTGCCCAGCCGGCTGGAGATCTCGGAGTTGCTGAGGCCGGCCGCGGCCAGCTCCGCGACCTTCCGTTCGGACGGGGTGAGCCGATGCCCCGCCTGTTCGGTGACCTTCGAGCGGCCGCCCGTCAACTGCTCGCGAATGCTCTTCGCGAGACTGTGGACTCCGTATTCGGTGGCCAGCTCCTGTGCCCGTTTCAGGGCGGCGGTCCGCCTGGTGCGACCCGTTTCCTCATGGGTTCCCAGCGCGTACAGCGCACGACACAGCTCGTAGCCGTTGCTGCCCTTCTCCAGGACCGCGACGGCCTCTTCGAGACACTCGGTGCTCTCCTGGCCGACGGTGATCCTGCCCAGGACCACGAGAGAGCGGCCGACGCCGGCGGGCGCCCCCCAGACGCGGGACCTGTCCACGTCCGTCCGGGCCACGGCCAGGGCTTCGTCATGTTCGCCCAGCCGGTGGTGCATGAGGGCTGTGCTGGACGGCCACGGCAGGACGATCGGGTTGCTCCAGCCGATCTGCTCCGTGTGCAGGCCCGCCATCCGGTAGTGGTAGAGCGCGCCGCGGGGCTCGTTGCGCCGGGCGGCCAGGGACCCGCGGGCCATGTGTAGCAGCGCCGTCAGATACTGGTTCTCGGCGTCCAGCCGGTGATGTGTCAGGAGCCCCTTCGCCAGCTCCGGCTGGCCGGTGGCGAGCGCGACCCTCGCGAGAGCCCCCACGCACATGCTGGGCAGACCACTGCTCTCGGGCCCCACGAGGGCGTCGGCCCGCAGCACCTTGTCCCCGGCGTCGGCCGGATGCCCGTCGGCCAGCGCGACCACGGCCTGTTCGCACCGGATGACGGCCTGCTCGACGTCACCGCCCCGGCGCTGAGCCAGCCGGTACGCCTCGTGCAGCCAGTCGGCCGTGCCCTCCGTCCGCCCGGCCGCGGCCAGAACGGTCACGGCCAGCGGGATGGTGGAGTGGACGTGCTCGGGTGCGGGCGGTTCCTGTTCCAGGAGCCGGGCGGCAAGGCCCGCCAACTGGTCGGCGGGGGCGGCGTTGGCGAGGAAGGCTACGTACATCAGGGAGGTGACCAGCTCTCTTTCTCCTCTGGTACCGAGCCGGGGAGAGGGTCCGAGGTCGCGGAACCTGCGCAGCGCCCGCTTGATGTGCGCGGGGTCCTGCGCCGAGAGGATGTGCTCGTGCGCCTCCAGGCGCAGCATCAGTTCCTGCTCCACCCAGTCGTCGCTGTGGCCGCGGCGCAGTGTGCCGGCGACCTCGGCCCGGACGTCGTCGATACGGAAGGTCGGCGGATCCATCTGCAGCGGTCCCAGCCGTGCCACCGCGTCAGCACGTTCCACAACCGATTCGAGCAGGGGTACGGCCTCCACGACGTGCCGCACCGAGGCGGCGGTGGCGAAAGCGCGTTCGGCTGTCGCCAGGTCGACGAGCAGCCGGGCTCGGTCGCGCGCGGCGAGCGAGCCGTCCAGCAGAGCACGTCGCAGATATCGGGCCGAGTCCCGCGGCGAGCCGCGACGCAGGGCGCTGTCCGCGGCGGTCCGCAGGATCCGCACCGCCCGTTGGCCCCGCAGGGTGCTCGCCGCCATGAACTGCTCCGCGGCGAGTTCGGCAGGATGGCCGGTACGGTGCAGCAGTTCGGCAGCCACCTTGCGCATCGCCGTGCGTTTCTGGGGCGGCATGTGCTCTTCGAGCAGGTCCCGCAGTACGGTCCCCGAGGTGAGTCTGCAGGAGTGCGGATCCACGAGACCGGCGAGCCGTAACACGTCGATCGCCTCCGCCTCCTGTGCCTCGTCGAGTGCGGCGAGGCATGCCACGAACCGCGAGTCCGCGACTGCGCCGAGCACGGTCAGCGCGTACGCCGCCCGCCGTACGTGGTCCGGCTGCGACCGCAGGAACGCGGCCAGGCGCTGTCGTATGCGTTCTGGGCGCAGGGCGGCGACGATGGCGGCGTGCGTCGAGGCGGGACGCAGCCCCAGGTACTGCGCCTCGTCCAGCAACGCCCGCAGTAACAGGGGACTGCCGCCGGAACGCGTGGCCACCGTCTCGACGAAGGCCGCGTCTGCCGAGTCCCCGAAGCTCTCCTCCACCAGCGGGCGCACGCTGTCGCGGCCGAGCGCCGACAGCTCCACCGTCCGGTCGGCGGCCTCGCCCGCGGACGCGGGAGAGTCCTTGGCGGGCGTGAGCAGTTGTCGGACGTGCTGCCGGGTGCCACCCACGTCGCCCGGCAGCACGGAGAAGACGAAGAGGATCCGCTGCTGCCGGCGCCGCGCCAGGGACACGGCCAGTGCCTGGAGCGACTCCGTGTCCGCCCACTGGAGGTCGTCCACCATGAGCACCACCGGCCGGTCCGCGGACATCGAGTCCAGCAACGCCGCCAGCCACCGGGGAGCATGCCGCCGGCACGGTGCGGAACACGAGGGAACCGCCGAGAGCTTACGGTCGGAGTCCGCCGACAGGCCGGACGGGATCGAGGACGACGCGCCCTCGGGCAATGAGGCGGCCGCGTCCCGCAGCCAGCGGTTGCTGCCGTCGCCCGGTCCCAGCGCCGAGTCCACCAGCTGCCGGACCACCCCGAGCCCGAAGTCTTCCTCGGCCTCCGAGGCCTGGGCCCTGAGCAGCAGTGCCCCCTGCTCACCCGCGAGCGCCGCCAGGGCCTCCAGAAACGACGATCTGCCCACGCCCAGAGGGCCGCGGACGACCAGGAGTGAACCCCGCCCGCTCCTGGCCCGGCGGAGAGCCTCGGTGGCCTGTGCCAGCTCCGACTCGCGTTCCCAAAGCATCGTACTGCTCCTCGGAATCGCCCATGCAGAAGAAATCCGGAATTGTCCCGGGGAGGTGACCCACTTGTCCTTGAAATCTTGAGCATCAGCAGACCATGGAGAGGGGGGTGTCAGCAAGGGAAAACGAACAGCCGGTCAATCGTGATTCGAAAGTACCCCTGTGTGTCAATTTGGGGGGTGAAAGTCTGAAAGTCGATCGATGTGCGCGGCCGGCCGGGAAGGTGGTAGGTTCGTTTTTGTATCCTGGGGTCTTCCCTCTCGCATGCCTAGAGAATGCCGAGGAATGGGCCAATGCATCGCGCGTAGACCCCCCGCAATGAGCTGGGGGGTTGAATCGTTTCGGGCCGCGGTGGCGCGGCGATCCCGTGGGCCGACATCAATTCATCTGATAGCCCACCGCCTGACGAAAAGGCGACAGCGGCCGGAACGGATACTGGACGGCCGAGGCGCGGACAACGGGATGACCTCCAGGTTTCTCGGCCTGAATGGCGCTATAGCTCGTGGGCGGCTGCCCCGTCCATTTCCGACATCTCCAGGGCGGTGCGCAGTTCCCGCCTCCCCGACAGACCCAGCTTGCGGTACGCCGAGGTGAGATGGGCCTCGACCGTCCGCTGCGTCACGAACAGTTTCTCCGCGATCCACGCGTTGGACCTGCCGTCCGCCGCAAGGCGGGCCACCTGTGACTCGCTCTGTGTCAGCGCGTCCAGCCCACGGGAGACCGGCTGGCGCGGCCGAGCGCCGGTGGCGAGCAGGGCGCGGTGGGCGTCGGCGTGCAGGGACCGGGCGCCGATGGCGTACGACTCCTCCCAGCCCTGGCGCGCTACTTCGCGGGCGGCCTTCCGGTATCCGAGCCGGTGGAGTTCCACCCCCCGGGCGACCCGTACCCGCGCCCGCAGCAGCGCCGCCCGGGTGCCCATGAGTACCTGCTCCGCTTCCTCCAGCAGGGGCGGCCGCTCGTCCTCGCCCACCGCCGCCGCCCACAGACCGAGCCCCGCCCCGAGGACGCACGGCAGGTCCGCGGACCGGGCCGTGGCGACGGCTTCCTCGGCCAGTGCGAGGGCCGCGCGACTGTCGCCCACAGCCAGATGAGCGTGCCCGGCCCAGTACCACCACGACGAGACGGCCGGGTTGGTGCGCTGCCACGCCGTCTGCCTGCGTCCGCACTCCAGGAGATCCTCCAGGGCCTGCTTCGGTTCCTGGCGCACCAGGTGCAGTCGGCCCCGGGCGCAGAGGAGTTCGTTCCACTGCCAGGAGTCCCGAAGCGGGTCGTGCAACTCCGCTTCCAGGGAGGCGAACTCCGCCGGACCCCCGACGTCGACAAGGGCGTGCAATCGGACGGCCAGTGAAAGCGCCCGTTGTGGGCTGCCGCGCTCGACCGTGGCGTTCGCGAGGGCACCGGCGGTGGTGCGCAGTACCGCGTCGAGAGAGCCGAGCCGGAGGTGGGCGTCCGCGCTGAGCGCGAGCAGATCGGGACAGGTACGGTCGAGCGGCGCGTCGGTGGCCTCGATCAGTTGCCGGCAGACGAGCTCGGCCTCATGCGGCCGATCCGCGTAGAGGAGCACGGAGGCGGCGCAGGCGAGGTGGCCGGGGGAGTCCGTGGCCGGTGTGCCGTGGCGGCACACCGTGCGGGCCGCGGCGAGCGCCTCCCCGACACGGTTCGCACGTGTCACCGAGATGAGGGCGCGGGCCGCGAGGAGGGCGCGCTCGTCGGGCGTTTCGCCGGGCAGCGAGAGGTCGAACGACGCGGTGCCGAGCAGCTCGGCGATGGAGGCCCGGTTGGCGGTGGCCGCCAGCAGCACCTGGGCCTCCAGCAGATGAGGGGCACTGGCGGCGGACAGGGACGCCGCCGCGTCGGAACGGTACTGGGCGAGCAGATCCAGCGCGCGGGCCACCTGTCCCTGCCGGGTCAGCGTCCCCGTGAGCGGGCTGAGCGTCCGCAGCCGCAGATCGGAGTAGGGGGCCCGCTCCAGCGCCGACGTCAGGTGGCGGATGCTTGCCTCCGGGTCCACCCATGTCTCCGCCAGGCCCAGTTCGGTCAGCAGGCTCGGGTCGCAGTCACTCTCGGTGCCCTCCGGCACGCACGCCCGCAGCAGCTCCACCGCTCGCTCCGCCGAGAGGTGGAGCATCGCCTCCCGAGCCGCCTCCCGCAGCACGACCCGCGCCCACGGCTGGGCCGCTGCCGCCGGGGCCCGGCACAGATGCTCGGCCACGTCCGCGGCGCTCTCCCCGCCGTCGTGCAGCAGCCGGGCGGCCCGGCCGTGCGATGCGGCGCGTTCCTCGTCCGACATGTCGGCGAGCACCGCGTTGCGTATGAGGGCGTGGGCGAAGTACCAGTTCGTGCTGTCGGCCGCACTGATCAGCCCGAGGGAGATCAGGACGAGCAGGGAGCGGTCGAAGACGGAGTTGTCCAGATGGGCCAGCCGTGCGCATGTCTCCAGGGAGGCGCCGTCGCCGAGCACGGCCAGTGCCCGCGCTCCCTGGACGGTCGCCTCCGGCTGCCGACGCAGCATCCTTGTCACCCGCAGCCGGACGGCGGGAACGTCCTGCTCGCCCATCGGCGTTAAATGGTCGGTGGTGAGCGGGAGTTCCTCGTCCCGCAGCTCCATGAGGAACTGCGTCACCGTCAGCGGGTTTCCGTTGGTGGCGGCCAGACACGCGTTCTGGAACTCGGGGCCCGTCTCCGCCCCGATGAGCCGACGGGTGAGCAGACCGACACCGTCGCGGGTGAGCGGGCGGAGCCGCAGGACCTGGCACAGCGGGGACGCGGCCACCTCGTCGAGTGCCGGGACGTCGGTTCCGCCGCGCCGGGCGAGCACCAGGAACACCGGCAGTCCGGCCAGCCGTCGGGCGGTGTGCGCGAGGAACCGCAGCGACGCCTGGTCGGCGTCGTCCGCGTCGTCGACGATGATCAGCGACGGTCCGCGAGCGGCTGCGGACCGGACACACCCGTGCAGTTCGGCCAGGACGCTGAAGGAAGGGTTGCCCGCATCCAGGTCGTACCACGCCGGCCCGGGCGGGCCGGTCTCGATGTCCCAACCACTCGGTATGCCGGGCCGAGGAGCCACGGGCAACCCGTCGGGTCCACCCTCATGCAGCTCGGCGAGCAGGGCGAGCGCGGTGCTCAGGGGCAGGCGATGCCCCTCCCGCCCGGCCCGGGTCCGCACGACGCGCAGATCCAGGGAGCGGGCCTGCGCTGCCAGCGCGCACAGCAGAGTCGTCTTGCCGATGCCGTCCGGGCCTTCCAGGATCACCAGGGCGGGGGCGCCCGCCGCGGTTCGCCGGGCGAGCTCACCGAGGACAGCGAGCTCGCGCTCGCGCTCCACCGGCTTCGGGCGGGATCCGTGCGGCCGTGCCTCAGGAGAACCGCTCGCGCACGCAGTGGTCATCAGCGTGTCCCTCTCTCCCGGAGTGCCGCCGACGCCACCGGGACATCTGCGCCCAAAACTCGGACACCGTCCATGGAGGCCACGGGCGGTGTCCGGCCGGATACTGTCCGGCCAAGGTCATCTTTGCCTATACAGGCCTGGCAGATCTCCTAGTTCCGATAAATGAGAGGTACTTGAACTCTCCACAATTCCTCCGTGCTGCCTCCATGGGGGGCAGCCCTGTCGCTCGCGCCGCGGCGGGCTGCCGGCGCAGGGCCGCACCGACGTGAGGCCCTCCGCTCCGCGTGTGACGCGGTGCTCTCTTCCCGGCCGCCTCAGTCCCAGGCCACCGGCAGCCTGTCGACGCCGTAGTGCACGGCGCGGTCGCGCAGCGGCACCTCCTCGGCCGGCGTCGCCAGCCGCAGCGTCGGGAACCGCTCGAAGAGGGCGCGCAGCCCGATGCGCAGACTGGCCCGGGCCAGATGCTGGCCCAGGCACTGGTGGGCGCCGAAGCCCAGCGCCAGGTGCTTGCGGGGGACACGGGTGACGTCCAACTCGTCCGGGGCGTTGAAGACCTCCGGGTCACGGTTGGCGGCGGGCAGGGACAGCACCACGGTCTGGCCCGCCTTGATCGTGGTGCCGCCGATCTCCACGTCCTCCAGCGCACACCGGCTCGACCCCATCTGGGAGATCGTCAGATAGCGCAGCAGCTCGTCCACCGCACCCGTCTCGTACAGCTCCGGCCGCTCGCGCAGCAGCGTCAGCTGGTCCGGGTGCTCCAGCAGCGCGAAGGTGCTCAGCGACAGCATGTTCGGCGTGGTGTCGAGCGAGCCGCCCAGGGTGAGAACCCCCAGGTTGACCAGTTCGTCCTCGGTCAGCTCGCCGGTCGCCGCCAGCCGCCCGAAGAAGTCCTCGCCCTGTTGGGCCATCCGCTCCCTCACCATCGGCCGGATGAGCCCGTCCATCGACTCCAGGTGATGGATGAACTCCTCCAGCGTGTAGGTGAGCGTCATCAGTGCCGAGAAGTGCTCCTGGATGCCGTCCATCAGCTCCGGAGAGACGCCCATCAGCGAGCACACCGACCGCAGGCTGACCTTCTCCGCGAAGTCGCCCAGAAGATCGGCGGGTGAGCCCGCGGCCGCCATCTCCTCCAGTGTCTCGTCGACGATGCGCTTCAGGTGGGGCTCGTACTGCTGGATGCGCCGCAGTGTGAAGTGACCCGCCAGCAGCCGCCGGTATTTGGTGTGGTCCGGGGCGTCCATCTTCGCGAACGACCCGGGGGGCGAGGGCTGCGGCGCGTACTCGGTCATCGGGAACGGCGGCGCGACCACATGCGCGAGCAGTTCGTTGCGGTGGCTGAACCGGTCGTCGGCGAGGATCTGCCGGACCAGGTCGTGCCGCGTCACCAGCCAGCCGGAGGTGTCCTTCGGCGCCACCTGGAACGTGACGGGACTGACCGGCTGCTCGGCGCGCAACCGGGCGTACTCGGCAGGGGGGTCGAACGGGCACTTCCCCCGCTCCGAGGGAATCACGGGAGGCTCGGGCCTGGTCTTCATGAGGTCACTCCATAGGGAGGCGCGAAGCGGGAGTCGAGTACGGGAGGGGACGGCGTCCGCGGGCGCCGCACGGGAAGGGAGGACGTCCGCGGACGCCTCAGGTGCGTTCCACGAGCAGCGGCAGATGCCGTGCGCCGAAGACGTTGGTGCCGTGCCAGGCCAGCCGCGCCTCCGGGTCCACACGGATGCGGGCGTACCGGTCCAGCAGGGCCTCCAGCGCGATCCGGCCCTCCAGCCGGGCCAGCGGGGCCCCGATGCAGTAGTGGATGCCGTGCCCGAACGCGGCCTGGCGGGCGTTGGCGCGGTGGGGGCGGAACTCGTCCGCGTCCTCGAAGACCTGCTCGTCGCGGTTGGCCGAGAGTAGCCACAGGTACAGCAGGGAGTCCTTGCCGACGTCCAGACCGGCGATGTTCGTCCCGGCCGTGGTGACCCGCTCGATCCGGGTGAACGGCGGGCGCAGACGCAGGGCCTCCTCGATCACCGCGGGCACCAGCGAGCGGTCCGCCCGCACCCGCGCGAACAGATCCGGATCCCGGTCCAGACAGATCAGCGCGTTGCCCAGGAGCACCGACGTGGTGATGTGCCCGGCCAGCAGCAGCAGCGTCGCGAAGCTCGCGATGTCCTCGTCGTCGAGCCGCTCACCGTCGACCTCGGCGCCGACCAGGGTGCTCAGCAGGTTCCCGTCCGGCTCCTTGCGCCGGGCCTCGATGAAGCCCTGGAGGTAGGCGGAGATGGTGACCGCGGTCTCCTCCATCCGGCGCACGCTCTCCGGATCCTCCGGATCGGTGGACAGCAGCTGGTCCGCCCAGCCCTGGAAACGGTCCCGGTCCTCGACCGGCACCCCCAGCATGCGTGCGATGACCGTCACCGGCAGCGGGTTGGCGAGCGTGTCCACCAGGTCGAAGGCGCCCTCGGGAGCGGCGTCCAGCAGTTCACCGGTCAGATCGGTGATCCACGGTTCGAGACCGGCGATCAGCCCCGGGGTGAACGCCCGGCTCACCAGACGGCGCATCTTGCCGTGCAGGGGCGGATCGAGAAGCAGCAGCGTGCCGCGCGGGGCCTGCTTCTCGCCGCCCGACAGCCTGCCCACCGTGTCCGAGGAGAACGTCGCCGGATCGGCGAGGATCCGCTGCACGTCCGCGTGCCGGAAGACATGGACCCTGCCGGCGCCGTCCCGCCACGCCGGCTGCTCCTCGCGCATCCGCGCCGCCCACGCCAGCAGGGTGGCGCCACCGTCCGGCGCCACGGCCGGCTCACGCTCGGTCCAGGAACCGGCCTCGGGTGTCGGGTCGAGCACGTCCGAGGTGCCTTGCTGCGCCACCCGGATTCCCCTTTCGCAGATGTCGTACGACGGTTCCGGACGGCGCCGTGCCACTGCGGCCGCGCCGTCGCCCTCCGTCCGCCGGTCACTCCAGCACGGCGGCCCCGCGGCGGACCAGGGAAGGCCGCGCAATCTAGGGATTCACCGAGTACCGGCCGTCGCGGCCGACCGACGGCCCGGCGCCGCGGCTGCCGAATTTCTGGAGGAAATCCCAGACAGCGGTCTCCCGGCGGCCGAACCCCCGCTCCCGCACCGCAAGATGGGCTCGCCCCGGCATCCCACCGGACCGGCACGCACGCAGGAGGCCTCCCATGGACATCGCGATCGACCACGACAGGTGCATCGGCGCCGGTCAGTGCGCCCTCATCGCCCCCGAGGTCTTCGACCAGCGCGACGACGGACTGGTGCTGCTGCTGGTCGAGCGCCCGGACGACGCTGGGCTCGACGCCGTCCGGGAGGCCGTCGAGTCCTGCCCGATGAGTGCCCTTTCCGTGGGCGAGGACCGTAGGCCCCCGGCCTGAGCGCCGTCCCGGCCGCCCCCTGAGGAGGAGATCAACCGATGCGCGTCCTGTTCGCCGGCCTGCCGGAGAAGTCGCACGTCTTCACCATGGTTCCGCTCGCCTGGGCTCTGACGGCCGCCGGGCACGAGGTGCTGATGGCCAACGCGCCGTCCCTGACCGACGCCATCACCGGCGCCGGACTGGTGGCCGCCCCGGTCGGCAGCGACCACGACCTGCACCGCGACATGGCCGTCGCACGCGACTCGCAGGACGCGGACGTCGCCAACTGGAGCCGTCTCGGCTACGGCGACGTCGACCACGCGAGCCTGCTCGCCCGCTACAGGATCAGCGTCCCGTACGGGTTCGCCCGCTACAACGACCCGATCCTCGACGACCTCGTCGGCCTCGCCCGTGACTGGCGGCCCGACCTCGTCGTCCGCGACCCCATCGCCTACGCGGGCGGAATCGCCGCCCGCGCCTGCGGCGCCGCCCACGCCCGTCTGCTGTGGTGCGCCGACGTCTACGGCCAGGCCCGCGCCACGTTCGTCGAACTCGCCGAGGACATGCCCGAGGACCAGCGCGCCGATCCGCTCGCCGACTGGATCGACGAACGCGGAAGCGCCTACGGCGTGCGCTGCGACGAGGAACTCCTCAACGGACAGTTCACCATCGACACGCTGCCCCCGAGCCTGCGCCCTCCCTCCGACCTGCGCCGGCTCTCCATGCGGTACGTGCCCTACAACGGCGCGTCCGTGCAGTGGCCCTGGCTGCGCGAGCAGCCCAAGCGGCCCCGGGTGTGCGTCACTCTGGGCCGTACCAACACCGAGGCCTACGGCGGCGACTACGTGGCCGTGGCCGACATCCTGCGCGCCCTGTCCCGGCTCGACGCCGACATCGTCGCCGCCCTCATGCCCGAACAGGCCGAGAGACTCGGCGACCTGCCCCCCAACGTCCGGGCCGTCAGCGGTCTCGCCCTCAGCACCCTGCTCCCCAGCTGCACCGCCATCGTCCACCACGGCGGCTGGGGCACCTTCTCCACCGCCCTGGTCAACGCAGTGCCGCAGCTCGCCCTGTCCACCCTGGTGGCCGACCAGGAACTGCGCGGCCGGTCACTGCAGGACAGCGGGGCCGGACTCCACGTGCACCACACCGACGCCGACGCCGACCGGGTCGCGGACCTCACCCGGCGCCTCCTGGAGGACCCCTCCTACGCCGCCGAGGCACGCCGTCTGCGCGACGAGTCGGCCGCCATGCCCACGCCACACGACCTCGTCCAGGAACTGGAACGCCTCACCGCAGCCGGCTGAATCCCCGGTGCCGGCCCGACCCCCATTCGCCCACCTTGAGGAAGGAGGACGGCGCCCCCTCGGCACACCCTGAGACGCGCCGCACCCAGATGAGTCAGACGCGCATCCTGGTGACCGGCGGTGCCGGCTTCATCGGTTCCCACTACGTCCGGACCCTGCTCGGACCCCTCGGCCCCGACGACGTCACCGTCACCGTCCTCGACTCCTTCACCTACGCCGCCAGTCTCGCCAACCTCGACCCCGTCGCGGACAGCGACCGCTACCGGCTCGTCGTCGGCGACATCTGCGACAGCGCTCTCGTCGACAGCCTGATGGCCGAGCACGACCAGGTGGTGCACTTCGCCGCCGAGTCCCACGTGGACCGGTCCCTGGCCAGCGCCACCGAGTTCGTGCGCACCAACGTGCTCGGCACCCAGACCCTGCTGGACGCCGCCCTGCGCCACGGCACCGACCGGTTCGTGCACATCTCCACCGACGAGGTCTACGGCTCCATCCCCGAGGGCTCCTGCTCCGAGGAACAGCCCCTGCACCCCAACTCCCCGTACGCCGCGTCCAAGGCGGCCAGCGACCTGGTCGCGCTCTCCTACCACCGCTCGCACGGCCTGGACGTGCGCGTCACCCGCTGCTCCAACAACTACGGGCACCACCAGTTCCCGGAGAAGATCATCCCGCTGTTCGTCACCCGGCTCCTCGCCGGTGGCCGGGTTCCCCTCTACGGCGACGGCCTGAACGTGCGCGACTGGCTGCACATCGACGACCACGTCCGCGCCGTCGAACTGGTCCGCACGGGCGGCAGGTCCGGCGAGATCTACAACATCGGCGGCGGCACCGAACTCGACAACCGCAGCCTCACCGAACTCCTTCTCGAGGCCTGCGACGTCGGCTGGGACAGGGTGGAGTACGTCATCGACCGCAAGGGCCACGACCGCCGTTACTCCGTGGACTGGCGCAAGGCCCACGTCGAACTCGGATACAAACCGCAGAAGGACTTCGCCGAGGGCCTCGCCGAGACCGTCGCCTGGTACCGGGACAACCCGCAGGTTCCGGCAGACGCAGCCCGTCCCGATCCGCGGACCGGGACCGCCCCGTGCTGACCTGGCGCACCCTCGGCTCCGTGCGTGCATCGGCCGACGGCCACGACGTCACCCCGTCGGCGCCGAAGGTGCGCCAGGTGCTGGCCCTGCTGCTCGCTCGCCGCAACACCGTCGTACCGCTCGCCGCCCTCACGGCCGAACTCTGGCCGGGCCGCCCGCCCCGCAGCGCCACCGCGACCGTGCAGACCTACGCCTACCAGCTGCGCAAGGCGCTGCACGGTGGCGACGGACTTGGCTCGGGCGAGGAGGGGCCGCTGGTCACCCACGCCCACGGCTACCTGCTGCGGGTCGGGCCCGGGGAGTGCGACGCGGAGGAGTTCGCGCTGCTCACCGGCCGGGCGCGGACGGCACTCGCCGCCGACGACCCGCCGGGCGCCGCCGCGCTGGTCGAGCGGGCCCTGCTGTTGTGGGACGGACCGCCCTTCGCGGACGTCCCACAGGGCCCGGCGCTGCACGGACACGTCCTGCGCCTCGAAGAACTCCACCTTCAGGCCGAGGAGTTGCGCGTCGAGGTCGGCCTGCGCCTCGGCCGGCACCGTGAACTCGTCGGTGAGCTCAAGGAACTCGCCTGCGCCCACCCGCTGCACGAGTGGTTCCAGGGCAGCCTCATCATCGCCCTGGAACGGTGTGGCAGGCGCAGCGAGGCGCTGGACGTGTACCAGAGGTTGCGCGCGATGCTCCGGGACGAACTGGGCCTCGATCCCTCACCCGGTCTCCAGCACCTGCGTCAGCACGTGCTGACCGACCGCGTCAGCACGGCCGACCTGGACCTCCTGCCGGGCTGATGTCCGCCCGCCGGGGCAGCAGGTTCTCCTCAGGTCCGCCGTCGGCCGACGGCGGATCAGCCGTGGTGCTCCACGGCTGCCCGCCACAGGTCCGCCACCATGTCGCGGGGCGTGCACCGCGGCTCCCAGCCGAGCACCGTGCGTGCGGCCGACACGTCCACGGCCATCCAGTCCGTGTCCGTCAGCGGCCGCGGCCCCGCGACGGAACCCTCCACCAGCCGGGCCGGCCGCCCGCTGAGCGTGATCAGCAGGTCCACCATGTCCCGGACGTGCTGCGAGGCCCCGCTCGCGATGTTCAGCACGTGCCCTTCGGCGCCGGGGACGCGCAGCGCGGCCACGACGGCCCGCGAGACATCCTGGGCGTCCACGAAGTCGCGGACGCTGCGCAGCGGTGACACCCGCACCTGCGCGGGCCGCCCGTCCGCGGCGTCGTCGAGCAGCTGCGCGGCCACCTGGCCGAGGAGGCTGCCGCGCGGGGTTCCCGCGCCGATCACGTTCGACAACCGCAGTACCACCGCGTCCACGGTGCCCTTCTCGACGGCCTGCAGCACCGCGCGGCTGCCCTGCAGCTTCGTGCGGCCGTAGTCCGTCGTCGGTTCCTCCGGCGAGGACTCGGTGAGCCACACCCCGTTGGGCTGCGGCGTGTACTCGTGCACGGAACCCAGCTGTACCAACCGTGGCCGGGGCCCGGCGACGGCGAGAGCCGCGAGCAGCCTGTCCACCAGCAGCCGGTTGTTGCTGCGCATCCCGTCGGTGGTGGGGGACCAGACCTCGCCGGCGGCGTTGACGACGGCCACCGGCCGTTGCGCGTCGATCAGTTCGGTCAGGGCCCGCGGCCCGTCGGCGACCAGGTCCATGGGGTGGAAGCGCCAGGACGCGGGTGTCTTTCGCGGATGACGGGCCACGGCGAGAATCTCGTGCCCGGCACGCTCCAGCGCGGCCCCCACGTGGCGGCCCACGAAGCCGGTCGCTCCGAGGAGTACCACCCGGCCGGTCCCCGTGTCCGGGCCGTCCGGCCGTTCCAGCGCACCGATCTCCGCCATGCCACCGCTCCTTCCGGGCCCGCTGCCCGCACGTCCGTCGGCCTCTTCGCCCGCACATCCGTCGGCCTCTCAGGCCTTGCGACGCGGGCACACGGACCTCACCCGCCCACTGAAGCAGCCGCGGATCGAGGACTCCTCCAGGCTCCGTCGACTCCATCCGCCCACCGCCGGAACTCGACCGGTTCTCGATCACGACGCTCTACGGTGTGCTCATCATGAAGGTTCGAGAGATGGCTGTGCCGGACGCCTACCACATCACGCCGCATCAGTTCCGGGACGAACGAGGCAGCTTCTACGAGTCGTTCCGGCACGACCGGCTGGCCGCGGAGATCGGCCGCCCCGTGCCGGTGGCGCAGGTGAACTACTCGGTCTCGCGCCGCCGTACCCTGCGCGGGCTGCACGGCACGCTCCTGCCGCCGGGCCAGGCCAAAGTGGTGTGCGTGGTGCGCGGCGCCGTCCTCGACATCGTCGTGGACCTGCGGGTCGGATCCCCGACCTGGGGCGTGCACGAGGCGAACTGGATGTCCGCGGAGTCGGGCGAGGCGCTGTTCGTCGCCGAGGGCCTGGTGCACGGCTTCCTCGCCCTCACCGACGACACCTGTGTGTCGTACCTGTGCTCCACCGAGTTCGTGCCCGGCACCCAGGTGGACATCGACCCCCTCGACCCCGAGCTCGCCCTGCCCTGGGGCCTGACGGAGACGCCCCTGATGTCGGTGAAGGACTCGTCGGCGATGACCGTCGCCCAGGCCAGGGAAACCGGACTCCTGGCGGGCTACGAGGACTGTCTGACGCACTACGCGGCGCTCCGCGAGGCCGCCCGCTGACCAGCGCCGCGCCGGGAACTCCCGCAGCCGCGGGCGGCGCCCGCCCATCCGAACCCCAGGAGAGCCGATGCCGTCCAGTACGCCCGATCCCGCCTGGCACTACGCCATGCTGCTGTTCGGGGACTTCGGCCACATCGCTCCCACCCTGGGCGTGACCCGCGAACTCCTCGCCCGGGGGCACCGCGTCACCTACGTCGTCGACGAGACCTTCGCCGCGGCGGTCGAGGAGAGCGGCGCCCGCGCCGTCACCTACGCCTCCGCGCGCGGCGACTTCTACCGCGCCGCCGACCCGAGCCCCGACCGGCTCGCCCACGACGGCTACAACCTCCTCCTCGACACCATCCGCACCGTGTTCCCCCTCGCCCGGGACGCCCTGGCCGCCGATCCGCCGGACGTCGTGCTCTACGACTTCGAGACGGTCGCCGCCGGCCGGGTCGCCGCCCGAGTCCTCGGCGCCGTACCGGTGCAGGTCTGCCCGAGCCACGCGGCCAACGAGACGTTCTCGCTGCGCGCCCAGATGTGGGACCCCGGGCATCCACTGATGACCCAGGGCGCCGAGACGATCATCGAGTTCATGGGCCGGCACGGCATCGGCCTGGACGAGATGGGCCGCTACGGCGCCGAGTGGGACGAGCGCAACCTGGTGTTCCTGCCGCGCGCCTTCCAGATCGAGGGCGACAGCTTCGACGAACGGTTCGCCTTCGTCGGCCCCACCTTCACCGAACCCGCCCAGGACCTGTGGTCCCCGCCCGCCGACGGACGCCGCACCGCGCTCGTCTCGCTGGGCACGGAGTCCGGGGACCGAGGCGGCTTCTTCCGGCTGTGCGCGGAGGCGTTCGACCCCGACGACTGGCACGTGGTGATGACACTCGGCCGCGGTAGCGACCCCTCGCTCCTCGGACCACTGCCCACCCACGTCGAGGCACACCCCTGGCTGCCGCATCCCGCCGTGCTGCCGCATGCCGACGTGTTCGTCTGCCACGCCGGGATGGGCAGCCTCATGGAGGCACTGTTCCACGGCACTCCCGTGGTGGCCGTGCCCCGCGCCCACGAACTCGCTCTCAGCGCCGGACGGTTGGAGCAGTGCAGAGTGGGCCGCAGCCTGCCCAGGGCCGGACTGACCGCCCAGGTCCTCGCGGAGTCGGTGACCAAGCTGCTCACCGACCCCGAGGGGCCGGCCGCCCGTGCCCGGATGCGGCAGGCCGTGCGCACGGCGGGCGGTGCCGTCCGAGCCGCTGATCTGCTGGAGGCCTGGGCCGCCGCCCGCCCGGTGCCCGCGGTCGGCTGAACGGCACGAGGCCGCCGAACGGGGCCCGGGGCCGTGCGGGACGCTGTCGGTGCGTCCCACACGGCCCCGGGCCCCGTTCGCGTGCTCAGTGGGGCAGCGTCACGTACTCGATCACCGTGTCGATGCTGTGGTCGATCATCTCGTCGGTGAGCCCCGGGTACACCCCGATCCAGAACGTCCGCTCGGTCGTGATGTCGCTGTTGGTGAGCGGCCCGCTCACGCGGAACTCGCGCCCTTCGTAGGCGGGGTGGCGGGTGAGGTTGCCGGCGAAGAAGCGCCGGGTGGCCACCTTGCTGGTCTCCAGGTGGTCGATGAGCGCGCCCGGCGCGAACGGCGCGTCCGGCCGGACGGTGATGGCGAAGCCGAACCAGCTCGGGTCACTGCCCGGCGTTGCCTCCGGAAGCAGCAGGTGCGGCAACCCGTCCAGACCCTCCCGCAGCCGGGCCCAGTTGTGCCGGCGAGCTGTGCCGAACTCGTCGATCCGGCTCAGCTGCTGAAGCCCGAGCGCCGCGGCGACGTCCGTCGACTTCAGGTTGTAGCCCACGTGGGAGAAGATGTACTTGTGGTCGTATCCCTGCGGCAGCGACCCCATCTGGTGCTCGAAACGCTTGAAGCAGCGGTTGTCCTCGCCCGGCTCGCACCAGCAGTCACGACCCCAGTCGCGCATCGACTCCACGATCCGGGCCAGAATCAGGTTGTCCGTCACCACGCAGCCGCCCTCGCCCATCGTGATGTGGTGCGCGGGGTAGAAGCTCTCCGTCGCGAGATCTCCGAAGGTTCCGGTCAGCTGCCCCTGGTAGGTGCTGCCCAGGGCGTCGCAGTTGTCCTCGATGAGGAACAGGCCGCGGTCCTCGGCCAGTTGGGCGATCTCCCGCACCTGGAAGGGGTTGCCCAGCGCGTGCGCCATCATGATCGCCCGGGTGCGCGGGCCGATCGCCTGCTCCACCCGCTCCAGCGAGGCGTTGTAGGTGTGCAGTTCGACATCGACGAAGACGGGTGTCAGACCGTTCTGCAGGATCGGGTTGACCGTCGTGGGGAATCCGGCGGCGACCGTCACCACCTCGTCACCCGGCTTCAGCCTGTCCTCACCCAGTTGCGGCGAGGTCAGACTGCTCAGCGCCAGCAGGTTCGCCGACGAGCCGGAGTTGGTCAGATGGGCCTTGCGCAGACCGAAGTACTTCGCCAGGGATCGCTCCAGCCTGCGCGAGCTGACGCCCGCGGCTATCCGCATGTCGAGCGCCGCTTCCACGAGCGCCACCCGGTCGTCCTCGGTGAGTACCGCACCCGAGGCCAGCACCGGGGTGACACCCGGCACGAACCCCGACGAGACGGTGGAGCGGTGGTACTCACGCACCAGATCGAGGATCTCGGTCTTGTCGTTCCCCATCGGCTGATGGCCTCCTGTGTGTGCCGGTGGGGACGAGACGGACGGCCGGCTTGCAGTCGAAGCGGGTCCCCACGCCCGTATCGATCGATCGGGGGAACTCCAGACCAGCACGCGTGCCCGGCCGCTGGCCAGGAAGGCCGGGCAACTCTAGGGATCCACCAAAAGCATCGGGGTCCTCGGCACCCCTCACCGAGACATCCCCGCGCATGATCTAGGGATTTCATCACTCGCGGTCCTGCACGCTGAAGAGCGCCCGGCCGCCGGCCCGCGGACACTTGGAGACGCGTCATGAGACATGGCCCACGGCCCGGAACCTCCGGGCGCACCGTCGTCCTGCGCGGCGGAGGCCCGACCGGAGGGCGGGTCCGGCTGGGTGTCCACGACCTGGTGAACGGCACCTTCGCCACGCTGCGTACCTTCTACTACCGGCAGACGCTGGACGCCGACGCCCTCCAGGACTCCCTGCGACGCACCCTCGCCCACTACCCGCTGCTCACCGGCCGCCTCGAACGGGACACGGACGGCGGCCTCAGCGTCGTGTGCGGCGACGCCGGAGCGGTCTTCGAGGTGTCCCGTTCCGACCACGCCATGCCGGACCACGGGCCCGACCGACCCGCCGGCCGGGATCTGCGCCGGTACGTGCGCTCCGTCAACCCCTTCCGCGTCGTCGGCCACAACACCCCGCTGCTCACCGTCAAGGTCACCCACATGCGCGGCGGAGGTTCCGTTCTCGGCGTCTCCGTCAACCACAGCGTCGTCGACGGGGCCGGGTACCTCGGATTCCTGCTCCACTGGTCCCGCGTCCATGCGGGTCAGGACCGGCCCGCACCCGCCTACGACCGCAGCGTCATCGACGGTCTCGCCGACGAAGCGCGTCCCGCGCCGGACGACCCCCAGTACACCGTGGTCACCGGCCGGCAGAAGTTCGGCTTCTTCTGGACGGTCAACGCCCGCGCCCGTCACGTACGCACACTCACCGTCAGGTTCACGGCGAGGGAGGTACTGGCGCTGCGGGAGGCGGCACGGGACGGACAGGACCGCGACCGGGCGCCCGCCTCCAGCGGCGACGCTCTCGGGGCCCATCTGTGGCGGGTCCTCGGCGCGCTGCGCGACCGGGCTCCGGAGGCCGAGGAACGCCTGGGGATCGTGGTCGGCCTGCGGGAAGCGCTCAAGGAGCGCCTGCCGGACGACTACGGAGGCAACGCCGTGTCCAACACCACGGCCGTGCTCCCGTCCCGCGAGCTGCGCGAGGAACCCCTCGCCCACGCCGTCCAGGCGGTGCGGTCCGCCGTGGACCGCGTCACCCTGGCCCGGGTGTGCCAGGAGACGGCGTTCCTGGATGCCCAGCGCCGTGCCGGACGCTCCGGACGAGTGCTCAGCACGATGGCGCTGGATGCCTTCGAGGGCACGGTCGCCCTGAACAACGTCAGCCGGCTTCCGGTCTACGCCGTCGAGTTCGGCGCCGGGCGACCGTTCTGGTTCGAGTATCCGGCGAGCCTCATCCCATGGACCGTCCTCGTCACGCCCACTCCGGACGACGACTACAGCCGCGATGTCCACCTCAGCGTTCCCCGCGACGCCGCGGACGCCCTGCGCGGCCCTGAGTGGTCCGCGCGTCTGCGCGACCCCGCCGGCTGCCACGGCCTTCGCTGACCACGGGCCCCGTTCCTCCACCGTTCCCATGGGAAACGGGCCCCGTCCCCCATGGGGAACAAGGCCCGTCTCCCTGCGTGGCGTCGGCTCGCTATGCTTCCGCGGCCTTGCGCAGTTCCGCCACGCGATCGGTCCGCTCCCAGGTGAAGTCGGGCAGTTCACGGCCGAAGTGGCCGTACGCGGCGGTCTGGGCGTAGATCGGCCGCAGCAGGTCGAGGTCGCGGATGATCGCGGCCGGGCGGAGGTCGAAGACCTCGTCGATGGCCTTCTCGATCTTCTCGACGTCGACCTCGGCGGTGCCGAAGGTCTCCACGAAGAGGCCGACCGGTTCGGCCTTGCCGATCGCGTAGGCGACCTGGACCTCGCAGCGGGCCGCCAGACCCGCCGCCACCACGTTCTTCGCCACCCAGCGCATCGCGTAGGCGGCCGAGCGGTCGACCTTGGACGGGTCCTTGCCGGAGAACGCGCCCCCGCCGTGGCGGGCGAAGCCGCCGTAGGTGTCGATGATGATCTTGCGGCCGGTGAGGCCGGCGTCCCCCATCGGGCCGCCGATCTCGAAGCGGCCGGTCGGGTTCACCAGCAGGTGATAGTTCGCGGTGTCGATCTCGATGCCGTCGTCCAGGAGCGCCTTCAGCTCCGGCTCCACGACGAACTCGCGGATGTCGGGGGCCAGCAGGGAGTCCAGGTCGATGTCGCCGGCGTGCTGCGAGGAGACGACGACCGTGTCGAGGCGGACGGCCTTGTCGTCGTCGTACTCGATGGTGACCTGGGTCTTGCCGTCGGGACGCAGGTAGGGGATGGTCCCGTTCTTGCGGACGTCCGACAGGCGCTTCGACAGTCGGTGCGCCAGGAAGATCGGCAGCGGCATCAGGGTCGGCGTCTCGTCGGAGGCGTACCCGAACATCAGGCCCTGGTCGCCCGCGCCCTGCCTGTCGAGCTCGTCCTCCTCTCCCTCGCCGGAAGAGCCCCCGACCCGGGACTCGTACGCCGTGTCGACCCCCTGCGCGATGTCCGGGGACTGCGCGCCGATGGACACCGACACGCCGCAGGAGGCACCGTCGAAGCCCTTCTCGGAGGAGTCGTAGCCGATCTCGAGGATCTTGTCCCGCACCAGCTGCGGAATCGGCGCATAGGCCTTGGTGGTGACCTCGCCGGCCACGTGCACCAGACCGGTCGTGATCAGGGTCTCGACCGCGACCCGGGACGCCGGGTCGTCGCGCAGCAGGGCGTCGAGAATGGTGTCGCTGATCTGGTCAGCGATCTTGTCGGGGTGCCCCTCGGTCACAGACTCCGAGGTGAACAGGCGACGAGACATGATCCTCCAGTGGTCCGCGGCGCCTGGGCGGGCCACCGCACGAATGAACAGGTCGGGATCCCGCCCCCGCGCCCGCTGTTGCGGCCCGTCAGACGAGATGGTCCCTGATCCAGCGGGCCAGTACGTCCGAGGCCGCCGCCGCGGCCTCGGGCCAGGCCGCTTCGGCGCTCTCGTCGGCCCGGTCGCTCACGTACTTCACGATCCGTACCGGCAGGCCGAACCGCTCGGCCACGGAGGCGATCGCATAGCCCTCCATGTCGACCAGGTCGGCGCGCTCGGCCAGCAGATCGCGGACGCGGCCGTCCGTGACGAAGACGTCACCGGTGGCCAGGGTGGGCCCGGTTTCGGGGCGCAGAGTCAGCGGACGGCCGTAGGAGACCCCGCTGAGCCCGCGCAACACGTCGTCCGGCAGGTCGTGCTGGATGACCCGGGACACTTCCAGCAGCCCGCTCAGCGATGCCTTGAGGGCTCCGGCCGTACCGAGATTCACTATCTCCCGGGGCCGTGCCGACGACAGTGCCAGCGTCAGTTCCATGGCGGCCCGCACCTTCCCCATGCCCGTGATCAGCACGGGGAACGTGTCGTCGAAACATGCCGCCTCCGCCTCCGCGGCCGTCACGATCAGCGGTCGATCGGGGCGTATCTCGCCTCGGAGAGGGACGGTGAAGGAGGGCACGGCCTCGGGAGAGAACAGCATGGAATCCAGTCCGGGAAGTGTGGGTCGGCACAGTGCGGCCGGTCAGGCGTTCTGGGCGCGGTGGTCAGGCGTTCTGGACGGCAGGCAGGTTGGCCGCCGGTGCCGTCACCGCGAGTGCGGTGGGGGCGATCATGCCCCTGCGGTCGTGCGCCCGGACGCGGAAGACCACGGCGCCGCAGCAGTACAGGAACACCCCCGCGGCGGCGGCCACCGCCAGAGGCGGCAGGGCCGGCCCGACGAGCAGGCCGGCCGCGGCAGCCAGGACCCGGCCACGCCGACCCCGCGCATCGAGGTGACGATCGACTTCCGCCGTGTCAGCTTGCCCGCCGCCGAGCCCGGAAGAACGAGTGACAGGGCGACGCCCTGAACGACGTAGTTGATGGTCACGGCTCTCCAGGTGATACCGGCGGCGGCCCATGATCGGCGGTCAACCTCATGCTCGCGTGGATCGCACCAGGAGATCCCTAGAGCAGCCATGTCCGTACGCGGGTCGGGGCGGCCCCGGCGGGCGCGACCTCCCGGGTGAGGTGGCCGACCTGTGTCCGGGGCAGGCATGTGGCGGTGGAGAACGTCGCCAGGTCGGGCGGTTCGAGCATCAGCAGGTGTCGGCCCGGACATGGGCGGCCTTCGCTGCCGGACCGGTGCGACGGGCGACTTCCCCAGGAGCCCGGCAGTGCCCCGCTCGCGATATGAAGCGGGCACTGCTGATGCGTGCGGAGGGGTATTCACGGAGCGGTTCCGCGCGAGGACGATGGAGTGGCCGGCGGCGGCTTCCCGGGCGCGGGCCGAAGCGGCACGACAACGTCCCCACGCCTCGAAGGGACTGCCAGAGGGCATCCGCGCCCTCATGCCCGGGCTCTGATCCGGCTGTTGACCGGAGGACCGGGACTCGGTCGGTCACACTCGGGACAAGCCTCGGAGGAAGGAGGAAAGACCGTCGAGGAGCCTGTCCACGTCGTCGGCGGTGTTGTACGGGGCCAGGCCCACCCGCAGGGCGGGGTCCTGCAGCTTCAGGGCGGCGAAGGGCTCGTACGCGTAGAACGACCCGGCGGGGGCCAGGACGTCGCGTGCGGCCAGGTGCACCTGGGCCTCGCGGGCGTCGCGGCCGTCGAGGGTCATCAGGAGGGTCGGGGTACGGTCGGCCGCCTTCGAGTGCACGGTGACGAGATCGCCCAGAGCGCGCAGACCGTCTTGCAGCCTCGTACGCAGTGCCCACTCGTGCTCGTGCAGAGAGCCCAGCGAACGTGCGAGCCGCTCCCGGCGCGTGGCGCCCCCGCCCGGGTCGATCGCGGCGAGGAACTCCACGGCGGCCGTGGCGCCCGCCAGGATCTCGTAGGGCAGCGTGCCGAACTCGAAGCGCTCCGGCACGGTGTCGGGGGACGGCAGGAGCTTGTCCGGCTGGAGGGTCGCGAGGAGTTCGGGCGCTCCGGCGAGCACGCCGCAGTGCGGTCCGAGGAACTTGTACGGCGAGCAGACGAACAGGTCCGCACCCATCGCGGGCACGTCCACCAAGTGATGGGCGGCGTAGTGCACCCCGTCCACGTACACCAGGGCGCCGACCTCGTGCGCCCGGTCGGCGATCCGGCGTACGGGCGGCTTGGTGCCCAGCACGTTCGAGGCAGCCGTGACCGCGACCAGCCGCGTCCGCGGCGACAGCGCCCGCTCGAACGAATCGAGGTCCAGCTCCGTCGTCCCGGCGTCGATCTCGATCCAACGGACCGTCACTCCGGCGCGCTCGGCCGCCTGGACCCAGGGGCGGACGTTGCAGTCGTGGTCCAGGCGGCTGAGGACGATCTCGTCACCCGCCTTCCAGCCCTTGGCCAGGTGACGGGAGAAGTCGTACGTGAGCTGGGTGGCGCTGCGCCCGTGGACGATGCCGTCGGCGGGCACGTCGAGCAGGTCGGCGTAGGCGGCGCGGAACTCCGTGACGGCGCGCTCGGCGTTCAGCTCGGACGGGCTGACAACACCCCGGTTGGAGAGAGGGCCGGTCAACGTCGCGGTGATGGCGTCGGCGACCGGGCGGGGCGTCTGGGTCCCGCCCGGGCCGTCGAAGAAGGCGAGGCCGAGGTCGAGGGAGGGGAAGTGGGCCCGGAGGGCGGTCAGGTCGATGGCCACGGCCTCGGCTTTCTGCAGAAGTGGGACCGATCCTGCGAACGGCTGCCGACGGTCGGCGACAGCGCGGACGGCAGCGCAGATGGGGCGCGTCCTTCCGGCCGGTTGCCTAGACTCTGGCACCGGCGACAGAACACGTAAAGCGATGGATCGAGAAGGGAAAGTTCACGAGTCATGAAGTCCCAGCCGGATCTGAAGCTTTTGTCCACCTTCATGGCCGTGGTGGACCGTGGCTCCATGGCCGAGGCCGCGGCGGCCCTCGGCTACGTACCCTCCGCGGTGTCCCAGCACATCGCCGCGCTGGAGCGTGACATGGGCATCGAGCTGGTCATCCGCCGCCCCGGCAGCCGGCTGATCCTGACCGCGGCCGGCCGCTCCCTCGCGCAAGCGGCCGAGACGCTCTTCGACGCGACCGCCCGATTCCAGGACGCCGCCAACGGCATCTCGAACCGTGAGATCGCCGAACTGCGCGTCGGCGCCTACCCCAGCGCGATGAGCCACCTGCTCCCCGCGATTCTGTCCGCTCTCAAGCCCCGCGGCCGCGGCCCCCGCATCCGCCTCATCATCGTGGAGACGGACAAAGGGCTGCCCAAGGTCAAATCAGGAGACCTCGACCTGCTCATCGCCTACCGCTACCTGCCCGAGGACCCACCGGCCGATTCCGGAGAGTGGACCATCACCTCCCTGGGGCACGAGCCGCTGGTCCTCGTCGCGGGCACCCGGCCGGGCCGTCGCCCGTTGGAACTGGCGGAATGCCTCGAGATGGAATGGACCTCGGGCCACGCACACAGCCCCGATCGGCGTCTGCTGCGTCGCTGGGCCGGAGAACTGGGGATCTCTCCCGACGTCACGCTGGAAACCGAGGACCTCCACAGCATGCTGGCCATGATCAGAGCCGGTTTGGCGGTGGGCCTGATCCCGGCCACTCTCATCGGCGAAGAGAGCGACCGGTCCGGAGCCGAACGGGTTGTCCTTCCACCCGGAGCCACGCCCCTGCACCGCGAGATCCTCGCCGTGAGCAGACCCGGAACCCGCCCCCCGATCATCAACGAGTTGGTCACGCTGCTGATCGAGGCTTTGGAGAGCGTCCAGTCGTGTGCGACGACATCCCGTGAGTTCCCCTGAGCCCCGGTGAGCTTCCTCGGGTCGGCGGCGCCGGGAGCCGTACGGGGCCCACGTGAACACCGGGCGTCGGCGTCGGCGCAGGAACCGGAGCGGTTCGAGACCGACGCGCTGTCAGGGTTCGTCCTCGCACATGCCTCGGCAGATCGGCAATCGGGAGTCAAAGCCATCGCGGTGCCCCGCGGAGGGCTGGTAGCAATTGGTGGCGCCGACCGAAGCACTTGACCCGCTGTGGCTGGAACAAGGAGTGTTCTTCGTCTGCTGGCGGTAGAGGCGTCACGCTTCGCCGACCTGCGTAAAACGTGGCCAGGTATGGCTCGTTGGAGCCGAGCGGCCCGGGAATGGTCCGGATCTTTTCCTCAGCGAGACGCGCCTGGTCATCTGCCTACGCCGCCCCCATGCTCGTGGACTGCTCCAAGCGGATGTGTTGGCCCGCCCGGTGCTACGGCGAGATGGGCAGGTGCGGGGAGCGGAGCACGAGCAGGGTGATCTCGCTGGGGGCGAAGACGCGGAACGGCGGGCCCCAGAAGCCGGTGCCGCGGCTGGTGTAGAGGAGGGTGCGGGTGCCGTGGTGGGTGAGGCCGGCGAGGGCGGGCTGGTCGAGGCGGACCAGGTGGTGGAAGGGCCAGATCTGGCCGCCGTGGGTGTGACCGGAGAGTTGGAGGTCGATGCCGTCGGCTGCCGCACGGTCGACGAACTTGGGCTGGTGCGCCAGGAGCAGGACGGGCAGGTCGGGGTCGGCGCCGTGCAAGGCTCCGGCGAGGTGGGCGCGGTGGCCTGCCAGGCCTGAGGACTCGGCGGTGACGTCGTCCACGCCGGCGACCACGAGGGTGTCGCCTCCGCGTTCGAGCAGCAGATGACGGTTGCGCAGCGGCTCCCAGCCCAGCTCGCCCATCAGGTCGACCCAGCCCTGAGCCTCGCTGTAGTACTCGTGGTTGCCGGTGACGTATACGCGGGCCCGGGTGGCCCGCACGGTACCTAGTGGGACGGCCTGGGCGCGGCGGCGTTCGGCCGTGCCGTCCGCGATGTCGCCGGTGTGGCAGACCAGGTCGGCTTCCAGAGTGTTCACCGTCTCGCATACCCGCGCCGACCAGCGGGCGCGATCGAGCGGGCCGTAGTGGGTGTCGGTGATGAGGACGACGCGCGTACCGTCCAACCCGGCACCCAGGCGCGGGAGTTGCACGTCGAGCTGGCGCACCTGTGGCACCCGGCGGGCCTCGGCGTACCCCCAGGCGAGCAGCGCGGCGGTTGTGCCGAGGACGGCCCAAGTGACGACTCGGGCACGGTCCTGACTCTCGCCGACGCCGGCCACGGTCAGGGCGAGCCGCAAGGGGACGCCAAGCAGAATGGACCAGGTGAACAGAACCCAGCCGGTGCCCAGCAGGGTGTCACCGACGATCGCCGCCCGGTCCTGCTGGCGCCGGCCGTGGCCGCGCACCATCGCGAGCGGCATACCGACGAGGCCGAGGGCGAACAGGGCGGTGCCGACCAGCGTGACGGGCAGCGGCCAGTGCTGGCCGGTGTGCAGGAGCACCCAGCAGGGCACGGCCCACAGCAGGACGGGGGCGATCAGGGGGATGTAGCGCATCAGGCGGTGCAGTCGACTCTGCCGCCGCGGAGCTGGCGCTTCGCTGTCGGCGGGTCGGGTGTCGCTGGTGTCGGTCACGCTTCCCTCCCGGACCAGGCTGCCGTCCCGCGCACTGTATCCGGTAGCCCTCGGGCCGGCCGGACCGGCGTTCATGGGCACGGGCCCTTGGGGCGAAGGGTTCTCTGCGGGACGGCGGGACTCCGCCGCAGACACCTCCCTCGGCATGACCCGTGATCAGGGCGCTGCCGCCCCGGCCTGGTACTGCTGCCAGTCGAGTGCGCGCCGACGGGACGATGGCCTGAGCGTTATGGAATGGCCCTCGGGGGGCGTTACCCGACCCCGCGATCCGTCGCCGTATGAGCGCTGACGTTGTCGCGTGACCCGGGCGGGCTCGGCCTTCCGCCGAGCCCGCCACGCCCGGCTCCATACCGGAGCCGGACTCGTGCCACGCCGTCAGCGCTGGTGTGTCAGCAGACCCGGACGGTAGGGCAGGAGGCCGTAGTCACCGCCGGAGTTGGGACTGCGCCCCTGGTAGAGCAACTGCAGATTGCAGGGATCGACGGTCATCGTCTGATCGGCGCTGGTGCGGATCAGTTCGCCATGGCTGATGTCGTTGGTCCAGGTGGCGCCACTGTTGGCCTTGCCGGCGAAGGGATTGCTCTCGGTCGCGGCCTGGGGTGTCCATGAGCCGTTCAGACTGGTGGCCGTGAACGACCGGAAGTAGCGGCCCTGCGAGCCGATCGCCTCGACGATCATGAGGTAGCGGTTCTGGCCCTGGAGCTTGTAGACCTGTGGGGCTTCGAACAGGTTGTTCGTCGTGTCGCTCATGATCGTTGTGTAGGTCGAGCCGAAGCTGCCCGGGAAGTTCCCGATCGGCATGCTGGCCCGGTAGATCTTGCCGTTGTCGCCGGCGAAGAACAGGTACATGTTCGACCCGTCGGCGATGAGCGTCTGATCGATGGGTCCTGTACCGGAGCCGGTGATGCTCCCGGTGAAGAGCACCTGCGGTGAGGACCAGCCGTTGGGGTTGGTCGGGTCGCTCGACGTCCGGTAGGAGAAGGCGGTACTACCCCACTGGTAGGCGAGCACCCAGATGTTCTTCGGCGCGAAGTAGAAGAGGGTGGGCGCGACGGTGGAAGCCGACATCGTGTTCTGGCTGGCCGAGGCCATCTCTGGCCAATTGGTGAACAGGCCGAAGTTCATCGAACCCCAACTCGTCCCCGTGTCGTGCGTCGTCGCATAGACGAGTTGCCTGCCGTTGTAGGGGACGACGGTGAAGTCCTTGAGCGAGACCCACCCCGGCTTGGGCTGCGCCAGCGCGCCCGTTGATGTCCAGCGGTATGTCGACGGAAGATCGCACGGGCCGGGATTGTCGCCGCCGACCTTGACGAGCTGCCACTGCTGGTTGGTGCCGCCCCAGTCGTCGTACTGGACGATGTTCGCGTTGTCGGCGGTGGAGGCGCCTTGTACTTCGAGGGCCCTGTTGCTGTGGCGCGAGATGAACCTCACGTAGCCATCCGAGCTGTCGGCCAGCCGCCACTGCTGGTTGGTGCCGTTCAGGTCGGCCCACTGGACGATCGAGCCGCCGTTCGCGGTGGACAAGTTGTGGACGTCCAGCACCTTGCCCGAGTGGCGGGACTTGATGCGGTAGAAGCCCCCGCCGGAGTCCACGAACTGCCACTGCTGCTGGTTCTGATCGTTCCTGGTCCACTGGGTGATGCGGGCGCCGTCGTTGGTCGCCATGTTGTAGACATCCAGGGCCTTGCCGCTGTTGCGGTTGACCAGCACATACGAGGCGTTGGGGTCTACGGTCGCCGCGCTGGCGGGCTGGGCACCGAGGAAGGTAGCCACGAGCAGCAAGGGCGCAAGGACGGCGAGTAAGCGTCTTAGGTGGACCGGGGACGGTTGGCGAAGCCACATCAGAGGGCCTCCTTGAGGGCGGGGGTGAGGTGACACCGATCGACCGCGGAGCGGACGTGCCGGGGGCAGGGACAAGCTCGAAATATTTCGAAGAATTCCCGAATGCTTCGACGCCACAAGCTAGGAATGTGCTGCCCTCCGGTCAAGGGCTGTCGCTGATCTGTCTACAAACAGCGCCTCCCCTTTGGGCTTGGCAAGCTGTCACGCCGGCCGGGAGTGCTCCGGGTCTTGCGACACACGCACGAGTCCAAGGTGTCCGCATGGAGGAAAGAAGTCGAGCAAGCGGCATACGCTCACTCGTCCTGGCCTGGCCCCGGCCCCGGCCCTGCGGCATCCGCCGACGGTAGCGCCGGGGGTTCGCCGTCCGGCTTGTCGGGATTCCAGAAAGTTTCGGGCAAGGAACGGAAACTTCTTCTGCGGGGAGTATTGACGATCCATCGTCAATGCCTCAATCATCCCTGTCTGAGAACCCGGCCATAGTTCGAGATGTCGAACCGCGTCGACTCTGAGCGTTCTGTGCTGCACGGCAGAGCCACGCATGGCTGCACGGCAGAGCCACGCATGGCTGCATGGCAGAGCCACGCATGGCTGCATGGCAGAGCCACGCATGGCTGCATGGCAGAGCCACGCACGACTGCATGGCAGATCCGCGCACAGTTGCACGGCAGATCCGCGCACCAAAGCACCTGCGCCACCCCGTCTCGTTCCGGTGAGGTTCGCACCAGCGCATCGTGGCTCTTCGCGCAGTTGGAGAGGTGTGCGACGCCGCGTGGCGGTCCCCGCCCGAGCCGCCATGGAGTACCCCCATGCCTGTGTCGAAACACCGCCGCCGCCCGCCGTACGTCATCCGCCCGCCGCCCGCCGACCGCCGACCGCCGACCGGGGGCCGTCCGTGCCGGTTGAGATCGTCCCGGTCCCATGACCGCGGTGTCCGGTGATTCCGTGCGGGTGGGGTTCCGGCCCGCCCCGTCCGTCTGCCGAGTGGGAGCGGACGACGCATTCCCCTGCGCTTCGGTCCTTCCGTGATTTTCTACCTTGGAGGCACAGCCATGGGCTCGTATGCCCTTCCCAGACCCGTTGTCCGCCAGAAGATCCGCGGCCTGCTGTTGGCGCTGGTCGTCGGCGTCCTCGCTGCGGTCGCCACACTGGTCGCGCCGCCGACCGCACACGCCGCCGAGAACACGCTCGGCGCCGCGGCGGCGCAGAGCGGCCGCTACTTCGGCACCGCCATCGCCTCGGGCAGGCTGGGCGACTCGGCGTACACGACGATCGCGGGCCGTGAGTTCAACTCGGTGACGGCCGAGAACGAGATGAAGATCGACGCCACCGAACCGCAGCGAGGCCAGTTCAACTTCACCGCCGGTGACCGCGTCTACAACTGGGCGGTGCAGAACGGCAAGCAGGTGCGCGGCCACACCCTGGCCTGGCACTCCCAGCAGCCCGGCTGGATGCAGAGCCTCAGCGGCAGCACGCTGCGCCAGGCGATGATCAGCCACATCAACGGCGTGATGGCCCACTACAAGGGCAAGATCGCCCAGTGGGACGTCGTGAACGAGGCCTTCGCCGACGGCAGTTCGGGAGCCCGGCGCGACTCCAACCTGCAACGCACCGGCAACGACTGGATCGAGGTCGCCTTCCGCACCGCGCGCGCCGCCGACCCGGCCGCCAAGCTCTGCTACAACGACTACAACGTCGAGGACTGGACCTGGGCCAAAACCCAGGCCATGTACGCCATGGTCCGAGACTTCAAGCAGCGCGGCGTGCCGATCGACTGCGTCGGCTTCCAGTCGCACTTCAACAGCGGCAGCCCCTACAACAGCAACTTCCGTACCACCCTGCAGAACTTCGCCGCCCTCGGTGTCGACGTGGCCATCACCGAACTCGACATCCAGGGCGCCCCGGCCACGACCTACGCCAACGTGACGAACGACTGCCTGGCCGTCCCGCGCTGCCTCGGCATCACCGTCTGGGGTGTGCGCGACACAGACTCCTGGCGACCGGAGCACACGCCGCTGCTGTTCAACGGTGACGGCAGCAAGAAGCCCGCCTACGCGGCCGTCCTCAACGCACTCAACGGCGGTTCTCCTACGCCTCCTTCGGGTTCCGGACCGATCAAGGGCGTCGGCTCCGGCCGCTGCCTGGACGTGCCCGGCACCAGTACCACCGACGGCACCCAGCTCAACCTGTGGGACTGCCACAACGGCACCAACCAGCAGTGGACGTACACCTCCGCCGGCGAGCTCAGGGTCTACGGCAACAAGTGCCTGGACGCCGCCGGTGCCGCCACCGGCACCAAAGTCCAGATCTACAGCTGCTGGGGCGGCGACAACCAGAAATGGCGCCTCCACTCCGACGGATCCGTCGTCGGCGTCCAGTCCGGCCTCTGCCTCGACGCCGTCGCAGGCGGCACCGCCAACGGCACCCTGATCCAGCTCCACTCCTGCTCGAACGGCAGCAACCAACGCTGGACCCGCACCTGATGGGACCTGCCACCAACGAGAGAAAGGGTGAATGGATGAAGACCTACGGTGCGGCTTCCCCCGCCCCTCCACGAAGGCGCCGCTGGTGGTTCCGGGTCGCCGCCGTGGTGGCGGCGACCCTCGCGATCGGCATGCTCGCCGCGGTGAATCCGGCGCCCGCCGAGGCGGCGACGGTGGACACCAATGCCTGGTATGTCCTGGTCAATCGCAACAGCGGCAAAGCGCTGGCCGTCTCTGGCGCGGCCACCGCCGACGGCGCGCGGGTCAACCAGTGGACGCGCAACGACGGAGCCAACCAGCAGTGGCAGTTCGTGGACTCAGGCGGCGGCTTCTACCGCCTCAAGGCTCGGCATTCGGGCAAGGTTCTCGACGTGGCCGGAGCCTCGACCGCAGACGGTGCCGCCATCCAGCAGTGGGCAGACGGCAACGGGGCCAACCAGCAGTTCCGCCTGGCCGACTCCGACGCGGGCAACGTCCGGCTGATCAACCGCACCAGCAGCAAGGCGGTGGAGGTGCAGGGAGCCTCCACCACCGACGGCGGCACCGTCGTCCAGTACTCCGACTGGGGCGGCGCCAACCAGCAATGGCAGATGATCAAGCTGTCGTCCGGCGGTGGTGGCGGCGGTGGATGCGGCAGCGCCCCGACGCTGGCGAGCGGTACACACACGATTCAGAGCGGCGGCAAGAGCCGCAGCTTCATCCTCAGGGTTCCCGCCAACTACGACAACAGCCGGCCCTACCGGCTGATCTTCGCGTTCCACTGGCGGGGCGGAACCGCCGGCGAGGTCGCCTCGGGCGGCACGAGCGGGAACGCCTGGTCCTACTACGGCCAACAGGAACAGTCGAACAACGGAGCGATCCTCGTCGCCCCCCAGGGCCTCGGCAACGGCTGGGCCAATGCGGGCGGTGAGGACGTCACCTTCGTCGACGACATGATCCGGCGAATCGAGGGCGGCCTCTGCGTCAACCCGGCACAGCGCTTCGCCACGGGATTCAGCTGGGGCGGCGGTATGAGCTACGCACTCGCATGCAGCCGGGCGAACGTCTTCAGGGCCGTCGCGGTCATTTCCGGCGCTCAGATCAGCGGATGCAGCGGCGGCACTCAGCCCATCGCCTACCTCGGAATCCACGGCGTCGGCGACAACGTCCTCAGCATCGCGCAAGGACGGTCCCTGCGCGACAAGTTCGTCGCCAACAACGGCTGCACCGGCCAAAGCCCGCGCGAGCCCGCCCCGGGCAGCCGAACGCACACCACCACCAGCTACTCGGGCTGCCGTGCCGGATACCCGGTCCAATGGGCCGCCTTCGACGGAGGCCACATACCCGGTCCGGTCGACGGCTCCTCCGGCGAAAGCGGCGTCACCACCTGGACCAAGGCAGAGATCTGGAGGTTCTTCGCACAGTTCCAGTGACACGCCCGCACCACTGAGGAGTGGAGCCAGGGTCACCCTGGCTCCACAGGAGGACGTCGGCCAGTGGATCACCGTAGATCTGTGGGGGCTGATAGCCGATCACCCGTGGTGGACCGGGCTCTTCGTGGTCGGCGGACTGCCCATGCTGCTCCTGCTGGCAGAACCCTGTCAGTCCTGTTGGGTGCCAACGCCTAAGCCGACGCGGATGACACTTTCGTCGCTCCCTCTGGCGATGCGATCGAAAACGATGGGCCCACGGCGAGCACCTCTACGACGTCCTCGGCATCGAAAGCACGGCACAGTGACGCCGGCGCACACGGAGCTGAGTCAGTCCCGGGAGCTCCCGCCTATTGGCCGGTGGTGAAGATCTCACCCGTGGTTTCCGGTGCTCCTGATTACCTGGTGCAGCCCCGCGGAGGCCAGCAAGGATATGTGTATCCACATTCTCGGACCCGGAGTAAGCTCCAGACAGCTTGACGGCCAGGCCCGGAAGGGAAGGCGCGGGTGCGAACGGTGGACGGAACCGGCTTTCCGGAGAGGCTTCCCGGTGTGTCGCGGCCGGTCATGTCGCATCCCGGCGTACAAGCGTCGAGATCCACGACCGCCTGCGGCGGCTGATCCTTGAGGATGTCCTGCCCGTGGGTGCGGAGCTGCGGCAGGCGGAACCGGCCCGCAGGTCCGAGGTCGGTCGCACCCCGCTGCGCGAGGCCTTCCGGATGCTCCAGGAAGAGGGGTTGATCGATACCGGCAATCAACCACCGCGCACGGGTCACCGGGTTGGACGCGGCGGATCTGGACTGTCTGTACGCGGCCCGGATCGCGCTGGAGAGCTTGTGGGTCCGGCTGAGCGCGGGGCGGCTCACACGTTCGTAGGTGCAGGAGGCGTCCGCCCGGCTCCATGGCATGGACAGGGCTGAAGCGGGCGGGATCCGTCGGCCTGGCACGAGGCGCACCGCATGTTCCAGCGGCTGCTCGTGGTGAGCTGCACCCCCTCGGTCCTGCGGACGATCACGTCGTACGCGGAGCGCCGTGAGCGCTATGTGCGGGCCGACCAGGCCCGGTGCCCGGACGCCTTCGCGCAGCGGCGTCAAGGGCACTGCGACCTGTTCACCGCCGTCGTGGCGGGCAGTCCGAACGGGCGGCGCGGCGGACTGCGGGGCATCTGGCGCGAACGGTCGGCTGGGTCCTCGGCGACCTCGCGCCCGACCGTGCCTTGCGTGATGTCGAGCAGGCCCTGGCCGTGGTGTGCGGGCCCGAGGCTGTCCCCGACGGGGAGGCGGCCTGGGGTCCTCGGACGTGCTCGATAGGTGGATTCCCGGGGAGCCCTGGACTTCACGGCCGATAGGTGTACACACTCTATATGGGGTCGGGTGCAGGGACGCACGCCGGTGCCGACATCCCGAGGAGTGACACATGTTGCGTGTGAAAGGCCTTGTGCATTACGGGCTCCAGGTTCCCTCCCTGGAAGTGGGCGAGAGCTTCTACCGGACCTTCGGGCTGGAGACCGCCGAGCGCGGCGATTCCGTGGTGGTCCGATGCGAGGGGCGTGAGCAGGACCAGACGGTTCTCGTCGAGGGGCCGGTGAAGAGGCTCCATCACGTCGCCTTCGCAGTGGAGGAGGGCTCTCTTCCGGAGTGGCAGCGTCATTTGGAAGGGCTGGGGGTGAGGCTGGTCGACGGGCCGGCCGAAGTCGCCGAAGGGCTGTGGTTGCGTGATCACGAGGGCAACCTGATCAATTTGCGTGACGAGCGGCTCGCGCCGTGGCGCGACTTCGGCACGACCGATGCCCACGACGTCAACTTCGGCGACCGGATCCGGCGCGTCGACCAGGCTCGATGGCTCAACGCCGACGAGGCGCCCAAGCCCCGCCGACTGGGACACATGCTGATCTTCAGCTCGGACCTGGACGAGTCCGAGGCCTTCTACGCCCGCACACTCGGACTGCGCCTGTCCGACCGCATCCGGGGTATGGCCACCTTCATGAACTCCGGCCCCGGAGACCACCACGTCTTCGGATTCGTACCCGGCACGCATCCCGGCCTGCACCACTCCAGCTGGGAGGTCGCCGACATCGACCAGATCGCGAGGGGTGCCCAGGCGATGGCGGCGGCCGGGCATCAGCAGGGCTGGGGGCTGGGCCGGCACACCCTCGGATCCAATCTCTTCCACTACGTCAGGGACCCGTGGGGCAGTTGGATCGAGTACTCCAGCGACATGGACCGCATCACGGAGAACTGGAAGGCGAACGACTGGGACTGCCCGCCGGCCGTGTGGAGTCCGGAGATGCCCGCTGACTTCATCGCGAACCAGGAGGAGAAGCCGTTCTGAACCGCTCGGCGGACGGTGTGTGAGCGGGGCATGGCTCGGACCTGCCCCGTTTCGTTGCGACTGAAGTCCGCTCACCCACCCCACCCCACCCCACCCCACCTTGCCCCGGCCCTCACCCCACCTTGCCCCGGCCCTCACCCCACCTTGCCCCGGCCCTCACCCCACCTTGCCCCGGCCCTCACCCCACCTTGCCCCGGCCCTCACCCCACCTTGCCCCGGCCCTCACCCCACCTTGCCCCGGCCCCCGGCCTCTGCCGAACCGGCCCCCGGCCTCTGCCGAACCGGCCCCCGGCCTCTGCCGAACCGAACCGGCCCGGCCCCGGGGCCGGTTCGGCAGAGGGGAGCACGACGAGCCCGCCCGTCCGGTGATCCGTGCTCCGGCCGGTGTCGAACCTTGTGGTCGCCCCTCGACAGGACGGGCTCACCTGCCTGGGGACGGCCGGGCAGGTGAGGTTCCGGTCGCCGTACGTCGCCGTGTGCGGGAACTCAGATACGGGACAGGGTGGCGACCAGATCGGCGGCGATCTGCCGGTCGACGGGCGCGGGCACGGCCTGGACGCCGGAGGCGAGCGACGAGTCGTGACCGGCGGCGATCGCGGCGAGACTGCGCGCCTGCAGGGTGAGGCCGAGGTCCATGGCCTCGATGGGATTGCCCCTGGCGGCCGTCAGGTTGATCATCTTGGTGTCCGCGAGGATCACGATCTCGCGGCCGTCGTGCAGACGGTGCACGGCGCGTTCCTGCCCGCTGGGTCCGGAACGGTGTACGGAGGCCGTGTGCTCGGCGAGCACGTTCGCGTTCAGTTCCCAGGGCATGTGTCCGACACCGGCGACGATGGCCCCGTCCCGCAGGGCCCCGAGCTCCGCCGCACCGATGACACCGGGATGGCCGGTGGCCAGGAAGAGGAACCGGGTACGCGGGAGCAGGTCGACGAGTTCGCCGACCTGGTGGCCCGCCATCACGGCCTCCAGCGCGCGGTAGGGGTCGGTGTCGGCGACGGAGACGCGGGCGCCGAGGTGGGCGAGGGTGTCGGCGACGCCGCGTCCGCAGGGGCCGTAGCCGACGACGGTGGCGTGGGCGCCCGGGATCATGAGGTTGGTGGCGTTCATGAAGCCCTGGACGACGCTCTGGCCGACACCGAACTCGTTCTCCACGAGCAGCTTGAGGCGGCTGTCGTTGATGACGATCACCGGGAAGTCCGGCTGCGCGTCCCAGGAGCGGATACGCAGGCCGCCGGTCGTGGTCTCCTCGGTGGCGCCGACCAGACCGGGCAGGCCGCCACGGGCGAGAACGCCCTCGATCAGGTCGGCGCCGTTGTCGAGAATGAGGTCGGGCTGTGCGTCCAGGACGCGCGCGACGTTGTCGCGGTGCTGGGCGAGGTCGTCGGAACGGTGGCCGACGACCGTGACGCCGTAGTCGCGCAGCGCGTCCGCCGTGTCCTCCTGAGTGGTACCGGGGGACCCGGTGAGGACGATCTCGGCGCCGGCCTCGGCGAGGTAGCCGACCAGTACGGCGGTCTTGGGTTCGATGTGCAGGCAGATGCCGATGCGGCGGCCCGCGAACGCCGCCGCGTGCGTCCGCATGGTGGCTGCCAGCATCGGCATGTGGCGGGCGGCCCACCGCGTGCCGTCGTGCGGGATCGGGAAGTGGGCAGGGGAGAACTGGGACATGGTGAAGTTCCTTGGCTGTGAAGGACGAGGACAGGGCACCTCAGGTGCCGTGGAGCCGGAGCCGAGGACACACGTGTGCCCTCGACGTCGGGTGCCTCGTCAGCCGTAGAACTCGCTGCGGAAGGAGTGGTCGCCGAAGATCCACAGATGGCGGCTCCCCTGGCTCGTGTTCATGGGAACCTCCTCTCCGTGATCTGCGGAGGCATGACTCTGCTCTCCCGAATCAAGTTATACGCATAACTTGGGTGGGACAAGACGTGTACAGGTCCGGCCCGCAAGACGTCAGGCGTCGTCCGAAGGTGAGGACGACGGGGTGCTCCGCAGCGAGTCGAGAACCCGTGGCGAGGCCTGAAGCGCCGTGCGCTGCATGAGGTCCACGACACCACGGGTGCCTGCCATCTCCGATCCGCCGCCGGCCCGGCCGGGACCCCCGTGCTTCAGGGCCGGAAGCGGCGATCCGTGGCCGGTGGTCTGCGCCATGTTCGTCGAGTCCAGCAGGTGCATTCGCCCGTGCCAGGGAGCCGCCGCTCGGACGAAGGCGGTCGTCCAGGCGAGATCGTCACCGACCACGGAGGCCACGAGGCTGCCCCGTCCGCGCGCCAGCAGGTTCGTCGCGTGGGCCGTGTCGCGGTAGGCCAGCACGGTCGCGGCCGGTCCGAACGGCTCCACCTCGTGCGGTGCGGCGGCGTCCGGGTCGGCGGAGACGAGAAGGGTGTCGAGGAACGCCCCCCGATCGGGGTCGGCGTCGATCGGGCGCACCTTCTCGGGGTCGCCGTGGACGAACCGGCCGGACTCGGCGATCTTCCGCACCGCCTGTCGTACGTCGTCGCGTTGGGCGAGGCTGACGACAGGCCCCATCCGCACACCCTCCGAGGCGGGGTTCCCGATGGCGACACCGGCGAGCTCGGCGGCGATCGCGTCGAGCGCTGTGGCCTCGTGCTCGCGCGGGACGAGGACACGGCGGATCGCGGTGCACTTCTGACCCGCCTTGACGGTCATCTCGGTCACCACCTCGCGTACGAACGCCTCGAACAGCGGGGAACCCGGGGTGACGTCCGGGGCCAGGACGATGGCGTTGACGGAGTCGGCCTCGGCGTTGAAACGGACGGAACGGGCCACCATGCCGGGGTGTGTGCGCAGCGTCGCTGCCGTGGCGGCGGAGCCGGTGAAGGAGAGGACGTCCTGCTCGCCCAGCAGGTCGAGGGCCGGGCGGACCGAGCCGACGACCATCTGCAGGGCTCCGGGCGGGAGTACGGCGGCGTCGGTGACGATCCGGACCAGGTGCTCGGTGAGGTACGCGGTCGGGGTGGCCGGCTTCACCACGCTGGGCATGCCCGCCAGCAGTGCCTGGGCGAGCTTCTCCAGCGGCGCCCACACCGGGAAGTTGAAGGCGTTCACCTGAAGCATCAGGCCGGGGGAGGGGCTGACGAGATGGACACCCAGGAAGTCCTCGCCCCGGGCGAGGCGTTCGGCGGGACCTTCCACGAGGTGGGGTGAGTCGGGCAGCTCGGTGCGGGCGCGGGCCGCGTGGTCGCGCAGGACACGGATGCCGCCGTCGACGTCGTAGCGGGCGTCGTTGAGGGTGGCTCCGGCGCGGATCGAGAGGGCGTAAAGCTCTTCACGGCGGGCGCGGACGGCCGTGGCGAGCGCGTCCAGGAGATCGGCGCGCTGGTGGAACGTCAGTGCCCGCAGGGCTGTGCCGCCGACGCGGCGCGCGTGGTCGAACGCGCCCGCGAGGTCCAGGCCTTGGGAGGAGACGCGGCAGACCGTCCTGCCGGTGACAGCGTCGTGCACGTCAACTGCATTCGAACCGGCGGCGGATGGCGTGAGCCAGATGTCCTGCAGATAGCTCTCGAGAAGCATGGGATACGGCCCGCTTTCTTTCGGAGGGGTCGAGGAACGCGAAGTCGGACTACGGGACCGGGTGATGACCCCAGATGTCGGCCGTGTACGTACGGCTGACCCAGGTGCTCTCGTCGACCTGCACGCCGCCCGCGCCGATCTCGATGCCGAAGCCGGCGGGTGAGGTCATGTAGAACGAGAACATCCCGTCGTTGGCGTGCTTGCCGAGCGTGGCCATGAGTTCGACGTCGTGCTCGCGCGTGCGGTCCAGGGCGCGGCCGACCTCCTCCGGGGTGGTCACCTCGCACAGGATGTGGTGGGTGCCCTCGTTCTTGTACGAGCGGATGAAGGCGACGCTGTGGTGCCTCGGATTACAGCCGAGGAAGTAGAAGGTTCCCCACGGGTAGTCGGCGGTGTCGCTGAGCCGGAAGCCCAGGACGTCGCAGTAGAAGTCGACCGCCTCCTGGACGTGCGGCGTCTTCATCACCACGTGCCCGAGCCCCTGCTCCCCGGTCACGAAGTCGACGCCCAGCGGCGACACGAACTGGCTGGGGGCCAGGCGGCGGCCGCAGAACAGCTCGGTGCGGATACCGAGCGGGCCGCCGAAGTGCACCATGCGGGTCACCTGGCGGTCCAGGCACTCCTCCTCGGTGCCCGCCGTGACGTCGACGCCGGCCTCCTTGAGCCGACCCGTCATCGCGTCGATCGCCGCCCCGTCCCGGACCTCCCAGCCGATGACCGTCACGCCCCCGGTCTCCGCCTCGGTCAGCCACATGCGGAACGGATGCTGGTCCATCCGCAGGCGATAGCGCGCGGGCCCTTGGCCCGGGGTGGAGCCGCTGTCGGATGCGGCTCCGGGTTCGACCGCGAGGCCGATCACCGTGCGGGCGTACTCCGCCCACGCCGTCGGATCGGGCGCGCCGATCCCTACGTAACCAAGGCTCTGGATCGTCATGCCGAAGACGATATTTGTTAGACCCTTGACGGTCAAGGCTCTGACTAATACGTTGACGCCATCGAGCCGAGGAGGACTCCGATGTCGGAGAAGCCCCGCCTGCAACCCGTCGACGAGGCCGACCTGCAGGAGAAGACACTGGCGTCACTGGCGCCCTACCGTGACCAGGACGGCCGGATCTACACGATCTGGGCGACCCTGGCCCACCACGAGGACGCGCTGCGCCGCTACCTCGTCTTCAGTAACCACGTGCTGGGCAAGAACACCCTGCCGCTGAGGTCCCGGGAACTGATGATCCTTCGGATCGCCGCCCGGGCGCAGGCTGCCTACGAATGGGACCAGCACGTCCGCATCGCCCGCCGCGCGGGCCTCGCCGACGAGACGATCCTGGCCGCCGCCGCCGGCGACTGGGACGGCCTCGACGACCTCGACCGGGTACTGCTCACGACCACCGACTCACTCGTCGACCGGCAGGGCGTCGACGACGAACTGTGGACCCGGCTGGCCGCGCACCTGAGCACCGAGCAGGTCATCGACGTCCTCTACACCGTCGGTCAGTACCTGACCATCGCCACCGTCATCAACACGCTCGGCGTCCGGACGGAGGGCGACCTCGCGCTTCCCCTCCCCCGGCCCGCCGCCCGGAAGGAAGTACCCGCATGAAGCTCGCCAACCTCGCCGGCCGTCCCGTCCTCGTGCGGGGCGAGCGCGCCCTGGACATCGCGGACGCGAGCAAGGGAGCGATCGAGCCGCGCCCGGAGGTCCTGTCCGACCTGTCTCTCCACGAGGAGCTGCGCGCGCTCGCCGAGCGCGTCGACGAGGCGGACTGGAAGCCGTTCGAGCCGAGTGACCTGGGCCGGGTCGCCAAGCCGTACAAGGCGATCGGGGTGGCGCTCAACTACCGTGCGCACGCAGAGGAGTCCAACCTCCCCGTGCCCGACGAACCTTCCGTCTTCGCCAAGTTCGCCTCGTCCGTCGTCGGTCCCTACGACCGGATCGTCGTGGAGCCGCAGTACGACAAGGTCGACTACGAGGCCGAACTCGTCGTGGTGATGGGCAGGGTGGGCAAGAACATCTCCGAGGCCGACGCCTGGTCCTACGTCGCGGGCGTGACCGCCGGGCAGGACGTCAGCGACCGGCGGGAGCAGTGGCGCAAGCCGATCAACCAGTTCACGCTGCCGAAGTCGTACGACACCTTCAGCCCGATCGGCCCCTACCTGGTGACCGTCGACGAGTTCGAGGACCCGGACGACATCGAGGTGGCCGGGTGGGTCGACGAGCTCGAAGTGCAGCGGGGTCGCACCTCGGACCTGATCTTTCCGGTGCCCGCGCTGATCGCCTGGTTGTCGAAGCGCGTGACGTTCGAGCCCGGTGACCTGATCTTCACCGGCACGCCGGCCGGCTGCGGTGTCCGCCGCACTCCGCGGCTGTACCTGACCGAGGGCAAGGTCCTGCGCACCGAGGTCACCGGCGTGGGCACTATGGTCAATCCGGTCGTGGCCGGCTAGGCAGAGGGAAGGGCGGGAGACCGTGACGGACACCGTGCGCGAGACGGGGGCCGGCGTGAGCCGGACCCGGGAGTTCTCGGAGTTGCTGCGCCACCACCATCGTGAACTGGGCACGACAGACCCCCGGGACCTCGACGCGATCGAAATGGTCACCGACCTCACCCGCCTCGAGGCCCGGCTCACCAAGGACTTCGAGAAGCACGTCCACCGGCCGCTCGGCCTGACCTGGGCGGGCTTCCGCATCCTGAACGCCCTGTGGATCTACGGCCCGCTCGGCCAGCAGGACATCGGCAGGGTCTCCGGCTCCACCCGCGCCAGCATCTCCAGCGCGCTCGCGACCCTGGAAAGCCGGGGCCTGGTCACTCGCGAGCGGGTCGAGTCCGACCGGCGCCAGCTGTTCGTCGAACTCACCCCGGAGGGCCGCGAGACGCTTCGCCGGGCCATCGAGGCCCAGACCGAGCGAGAGCGCGCCTGGACCGGCGTACTCCGTGACGACCAGCTCGGTGAGCTGGTACATCTGCTGCGTACGCTGGTGCATCAGGAGACCCCGCCCGCAGAGTGACCGGGCCCTGGGGGACCGGCCACCCACCACCTCGTGCGGAGCCGCCTGAAGGCGACCGCCGAAATCAGTTAGAACCTTTACCGTCAAGCATCTGACAGTAGGTTGGTTTCTCAAGGGAGAGAATCATGGTCCGTCGAATCGTCACCGGTGTCAGCCCGAGCGGCAAGCCCGTGATCGTCAGCGACGGCGAGCCGCCGCGTACCAATCAGTCCGTCCATACCCCCGGCTTCGCACGCTCCCTCGTGTGGAACACTGCGGCTCCCGCCGTCCCGTCGGCCGATCCGACGGCATCCCTGCACTCCTTCGTCCCCGCGCCGGGCGAGACGGTCGCGCTGACCGTCACCTTCGCGCCCGCCGGTGTCTACGCCGACCCCGGCTGGGACCCCGCCGCCGCGGCGGCCGAGCAGCTGGAGTTCAGCCCCGGTCTCGCCGAGCTCTTCGAGCCCGACAACCCGGGCATGCACACGACGCCCACCGTCGACTACGGAGTCGTGCTCTCCGGCGAGCTGGTCCTCGACCTCGACGGCGGCGAGACCGCGGTCCTCAAGCCCGGCGACATCGTCGTGCAGAACGCCACGCGCCACGCCTGGCGCAACAACGGCACCGAGCCCGCCACGGCGTTCTTCGTCCTGATCGGCGCGGGCGCCACGCCATGAGCACCGCGAAGACGGCGGCACCCGGCGCGCCCGTCGTCGAGCTCGACCTGGCCGAGCTGCGCCGTGACCCGTATCCCGCCTACGCCGAGCTGCGCCGCACCGCACCGCTCGCCTGGGTCCCGTCCATCGGGCGCCACCTGCTGACCCGGTACGAGGACATCGTCCACGCCGAGAAGCTGCCCGAGGTGTTCAGCTCCCGCGAGGACGGCTCGCTGCTGCTGCGCACGGTCGGCCCGAACATGCTCCGCGAGGACGACCCCGAGCACCGGCGGCTGCGGGCCGCCGCCGAGCCGCCGACCCGTCCCCGCCAGGTCCGCGACCAGTGGGCGGCTTCCTTCGAGCGCACCGCCCACGAGCTGCTGGACCGCATCGCCGGCCGCGGCGAGGCCGACCTCATCGCCGACTTCGCCGAGCCGCTCGTCGCCACCAACCTGGCCCTGGTGCTGGGCCTGCGCGACGTCGGCGCAGACGACATCGCCGACTGGTCGCGGGCGATGATGGCCGGCAACGGCAACTACGCCGACGACGCGGACCTCTGGCGCCGTGCCGAGCAAGCGACCCGGGCCATCGAGGAAGCGGTGGCCGAGACGGCCGAGGCCGTACGCCGTGAGCCGGACGGCTCGGTGATCTCCTCCATGGTCCAAGCGGCCGAGCCGCTGGAGCTCGCCGAGATCCAGAACAACATCAAGGTCATCGTCGGCGGAGGCGTCAACGAGCCGCGCGACGTCTTCGGCGTCGGCGCCCAGGCGCTCCTGCAACGCCCCGAGGTACTGGAGAAGGTGCTGGGGGACCCGGCGTCCTGGAAACGGGTCTTCGAGGAGACCGCCCGCTGGATCTCGCCGATCGGCATGTACCCCCGCCAGCTCACCAAGGACTACGAGATCGCCGGCGTCACCCTGCCCGCCGGCAGCCGCGTCGCCCTCGTCATCGCCTCCGGCAACCGGGACGAGTCGGTCTTCGAGCGGGCCGACGAGTTCGACCCGGACCGACCGCACCGCCCTCACCTCGCGTTCGGCGGCGGTCCGCACTTCTGCATGGGCGCGTGGGTCGCGCGCCACGAGGTCAGCGCGATCGCCTGGCCCCTCGTCTTCAGCCGTCTGAAGGGACTGCGCCTCGTCGAAGGCGCGACAGCATCCGACAGCGGCTCCGGCGCGGGCCGCATGGACGGCTGGGTGTTCCGCGGACTCACCTCACTGAACGTCACCTGGCAAGCCCTCTGAGCCGTCCCCATCGGGAGAACTCCATGCCCACCGTCATCTTCCGGTCGCCCGACGGGACCGAACGCAAGGTCACCGCCGAATCAGGGACCGTCCTCATGCAGGCGGCCGTCTCGAACGGCGTCGAGGGCATCGTCGCCGAGTGCGGAGGCAACGCCTCCTGCGCCACCTGCCACGTCTACGTCGCCGACGCCCAGTCCCAACTGGTGGGGCCGCCCGGCGACATCGAGGACGAGATGCTGGACTTCACCGCCGCCGAACGCCGGCCCACCAGCCGGCTCAGCTGCCAGATCCAGCTCTCCGACGCGCTCGAAGGCCTGGTTGTCCATGTGCCCGAGGAGCAGGTATGACGAGCACAGCAGCGGGCGTGGTCGTCGTCGGTGGTGGGCAGGCCGGTTTCAGTGTCGCCTCGACGCTGCGCGCATCCGGCTACGACGGCCCCGTCACCGTGTGCGCCGCGGAACCCCATCTGCCCTACCAGCGGCCCCCGTTGTCGAAGAAGGCACACACCGAGCCGAACGGCGTACGCGTCGAACTGGTGCCGGAGTCCTTCTACGGCGAGCGGGACATCGACCTCCGGCTCGGCGACGATGTGATCGCCCTCGACACCGAGGCCCGCACGGTCCTCACCCGGGCCGGCGTCCGTCTCTCCTACGACCACCTGGTGCTGGCGACGGGCGCGCACAACCGTCGGTTGCCCGTCCCCGGCGCCGAACTGGCCGACGTCCACGCCCTGCGCTCCCTCGACGACGCCCTGACGATCGGCCGGGCGCTGGAGACGGCCCGTGACGTGGTGGTCGTCGGCGGCGGGTTCATCGGTCTTGAGCTGGCCCGGGTCGCCCTGGACCGCGGCGCCCGCGTGACCGTCGTGGAACTGGCCGACCGGCTGCTGAGCCGGGCCGTGTCGCCGGAACTGGAACCGCGACTGCGGGAACGGCACGAGCGCGCCGGTGTCCGGGTGCTCACCGGGACCGCCGTACGCGCCCTCGAAGGCGCGGGACGGGTCGAGCGGGTCGTCACCTCCCACGGCGTGCTGCCCGCCGACCTGGTGGTCTACGGCATCGGCGCGGTGCCCAGGGACGAACTCGCCCGGGAGGCCGGGCTGGAGGTGGGCGACGGCGTGGTCGTGGACGAGCAGTTGCGCTCGGTCACCGATCCGCGGGTCTCGGCCGTCGGCGACTGCGCCCGGCATCCGCATCCGCGCGCGGAGGGGCTGGTGCGGCTGGAGTCCGTGCAGAACGCCATCGACCAGGGGATGCTGGTGGGCCGTCGTATCGCGGGGTCACCTGCCTCGTACGAGAGCCTGCCGTGGTTCTGGAGCGACCAGGGCGACGTCAAGTTGCAGATCGCCGGGCTGCGTTCTCCTTCCGACGAAGTGCTGCTGATGCCGGGTGAATCCCCCGAGCGGCTGGCCACGTATGCGTTCCGTTCGGACCGGCTCGTGGCTGTCGAGACGCTGAACTGGCCCGCCGAGCACCTGGCCGCCCGCCGGCTGCTGGAGCGGCACACGCCGGTGTCGGCCGCCGACCTGACCGGGACGACCCTCGGCGCGCTCGCCCGCGCCGGACGCACCACGGAGGTGAGGACATGACCAGCACCTTCGGCGCGCACCTCGCCGTCGGCGCGGCCGAGGCCGGCCACCGGATCGCCCTCGTCTTCGAGGACCGGACCTGGACCTACGCCGAACTCGACCTCGCGGTACGGCGCACCATCGCCCGGCTCGACAAGGTCGGGGTGCGCAAGGGCGATCGGGTGGTGATGCAGGGGGCGGCCCGGCCTGAGGCGTTGATCACGCTGTTCGCGGTGACGCGTATGGGGGCGGTGCTCGTACCACTGCACCCACAGACGACCGACGGCGAACTCGCCGTCGTGTGCGAGGAGACCGGCCCGACGGCCCTGGTCGCCGACGAGACGTTCCCGCCGGTCTCCGGTCTCCGCCTGGCCTGGGAGGAACTGCACCCCGCGGACGACGGACCCGAGGCGGTCGCGCACGCCACCCCCGTCGGCTCCGACATCGCGATCATCGCGTTCACGTCCGGCACCTCCGGCCGTCCCAAGGGCGTGGCACTGACCCACGACAACCTGTACTGGAGCATGGTGGGCGGGCTGGCGCGCCTGCCCTTCGGCGCGGACGACACCGCGCTCGTCTCCACCCCGCTGGCGCATGTCGCCGTGCTGGGCGGGCTTCCGCAGTACACATGGGCGAGGCGCGGCACGGTGATCCTGGCTCCGCGCTTCGAACCGGACCTCTTCATCGACCTGGTCCGCGACCACAAGGTCACCTGCGCCTTCGCCGTACCGGCCATGTCCGCCCTGCTGGCCCGCCACCCCCGGTTCGGCAGCGAGGACCTGGACACCCTGCGCTGGATCCTCTCCGGCGGCTCACCCGCCCAGACCGCCACCCGCGAGCAGTTCCGGGCACGCGGGGTCGGCGTGGTCAACTCCTACGGCCTGACCGAGACGGCGGCCGGGGTGACCTACTCCGCGCCCGACGAGCCGGCCGCCTCCACCGGATCGCCCGTCCCGCAGATCGAGCTGCGGGTCGTGGACACGGCCGGATCAGCCGTTCCGGCGGACGTGGCCGGTGAGATCCGGGCGCGCGGGCCTTCGGTGGCGGCCGAGTACTGGAGCACCTCCGGGCCGGTGCCCGTGACCGACGAGGAGGGCTGGTTCCACACCGGCGACCGGGGGCTGTTCGACACGGAGGGCAGGCTCTCGGTGGTCGGGCGGCTCAAGGACACCATCATCACCGGCGGAGAGAACATCGATCCCACCGAGGTCGAGAACGCGCTCGCCGACTTCCCGGGTGTCGTCGAAGTCGCGGTCTCCGGGGCGCCGGACCCGGTCTGGGGCGAGCTGGTTACCGCTTTCCTGGTCACCGACTCCGGCGCCCCCACCCTGGACGACATCCGCGCCCACCTCGACGGCAGGCTCGCCCGGCACAAGTGGCCCCGGCGGCTGTCCGTCGTACCCGCCCTGCCCCGCGGGGCCACCGGAAAGCTGCAGCGCGCGCGGCTGACGACGCTGCTGGACAACTGACCCACCTTCCACAACTCCCAGGGACCGCGCCTCTGTTGGCGCTGTCTCCCTCAGTCGTACCCGAACCCGAGGAGACGCCATGAGTGCGACCATGCGAGCCGCGCGGATGCACGCCGTCGGTGAGCCGATGAGAATCGACGAGGTTCCCCTTCCCGAGCCCGGCCCCGGTGACGTCCGCGTGGCCGTCCACGCCGTCAACATCGTTCCGAACCTCGCCAACATCCTGAACATGTGGACCACCTGGTTCCCGCACAGCCCCCTGCCGACCCTGCCGGCCATCTTCGGTCTCGACCCGGCGGGTGTGGTCGAGTCCGTCGGCGCGGGCGTCCAGGCGTTCAAGCCGGGCGACCGCGTGTACGTCAACCCGGGCCGCTCCTGCGGGTCCTGTCGCTCCTGCCGCAGCGGCGACTCGATCAACTGCGCCAGCTACGCCTTCGCCGGATACTTCGGTTTCTCGTCGACCGCCGTGGACCTGCTCGACCGCTACCAGGGCGGCCTCGCCGAGTACATGGTGGCCCCCGCGTACAGCCTGGTGAAGCTGCCCGACTCACTCTCCTTCGAGGCCGCCGCCCGCTTCGGCTACATCGGCACCATGTACTCGGCGCTGCGCAAGGCCGAGGCCGGGCCGGGCAAGAGGATCCTGATCAACGGCATCAGCGGCACCCTCGGCATCGCCGCCGCGCTCCTCGCGCCCGCCATGGGCCTCACCCATGTGTACGGCACCGGCCGGGACAGAGCCCTGCTCGACCAGGTCGGCAAGCTCGCGGGCGGCCGGCTGCGCCTGCACTCCCTGGACGACGGCCCGCTCGACGACTGGATCCGCGGGGAGACCGGCGGCTACGGCGTCGACATCTACATCGACGCCCTCGGTCCGGGTGCCCCGCACGAGACGTTCCGGGCGGGCATGCGGGCGATGGCACGCGGTGGCATCGCCGTCAACATCGGTGCCGTCGCCGGTGATCTGCCGATCGACATCCACCGGATGATGGACCAGCAGCTGCGACTGATGGGCTCGGCCTGGTTCACCTCCGCCGAGGGCCAGACCATGGCCGACATGGCGGAGGCCGGCCTGCTGGACCTGAGCCCGTTGGAGCACCACGTGTACCCCCTGGACCAGGTCAACGAGGCCATCGGCGGGATCGCCGTGCGCAACGGAGGCTTCAGCAACTTCGTCATCAGCCCGACCGCCACCCCGTGAGCGACCAGGCGGCCTCCCACCGGCCGGAGGCCGCCGGCCCTCCCCTGAACGGCGGCCTCCCCTCACCTCGTAACCTCCCGAACCCTGGAGACACCTGATGCACGCCCAGCACGCCCCACGCCCGGCCGACCCTCTCGACCTCGTCGAGCTCGACAGCCTGCTGACCCCGGACGAGCGCGCCGTCCGCGATACCGTCCGCACGTTCTGCGACCGGCGTGTGGATCCCCACATCGCCGAGTGGTTCGAACAGGGCGCGATCGAGGACATCCGCGGCCTGACCAAGGAACTCGGCGAACTCGGCCTGCTGGGTATGCATTTGGAGGGCTACGGCTGTGCGGGCATGAGCGCCGTGGACTACGGTCTCGCCTGTCTGGAACTGGAGGCTTCCGACTCCGGGCTGCGCTCCCTGGTGTCGGTCCAGGGCTCGCTGGCCATGTACGCGATCCACGCCTTCGGCTCGGAGGAGCAGAAGGAGGAGTGGCTGCCCCGCCTCGCCGCCGGCACCGCCATCGGCTGCTTCGGACTCACCGAGCCCGACTCGGGCTCCGACCCGGGCAGCATGCGCACCGCGGCCCGCCGCGACGGCGAGGACTGGGTCCTCGACGGCCGCAAGATGTGGATCACCAACGGGTCGGTGTCCGACGTGGCCGTCGTCTGGGCCCGTACGGACGACGGCGTGCGCGGCTTCGTCGTCCCGACCGACACCCCGGGCTTCTCGGCCCCCGCGATCAAGCACAAGATGTCCCTCAGAGCCTCGGTCACCAGCGAACTCGTGCTGGATGCGGTACGGCTGCCCGGATCCGCGGTGCTGCCCGGGGTACGGGGGCTGCGCGGCCCACTGTCCTGCCTGAACGAGGCGCGCTACGGCATCGCGTGGGGTGCGATGGGCGCCGCCCGGTCGGCTTTCCGGACCGCGCTGGCCTATGCTGGCGACCGCGTCCAGTTCGACCGCCCGATCAGCTCCTTCCAGCTGACCCAGGCCAAGCTCACCGACATGTCGGTGGAGTTGACCAAGGGCACGCTGCTCGCCTTCCACCTCGGGCGCATCAAGGACGACCGAGGACTCCGCCCCGAGCAGGTCAGCTACGGCAAGCTCAACAACACCCGTTCCGCGTTGGAGATCTGCCGCACCGCCCGGACGATCCTCGGCGCCAACGGCATCTCGCTGGAGTACCCGGTGATCCGGCACGCCAACAACCTGGAGTCGATCCTCACCTACGAGGGCACCGTGGAGATGCACACCCTGATGATCGGGCAGGCGCTGACGGGCCAGGCGGCGTTCCGGTGAGTGATGGGCCGTCGCCCGGTATCCGCCGCGTCGGTGTCGTCGGCTGCGGTCTGATGGGCGCGGGTATCGCCGAGGTCTGCGCCCGGGCCGGGCTGGACGTGGTCGTGCACGAGGTGAGCGCGCACGCCGCCGAGGCCGGCCGGTCCCGGATCGCCGGCTCGCTGGAGCGCGGCGTACGGCGTGGCAAACTCTCCGGGACGGAACGCGACGCCGCCCTCGACCGGGTGCGGGTCACCACCGACCTGGCGGACCTGGCCGACCGGGACCTGGTGGTGGAGGCGGCGACGGAGGACGAGAAGGTCAAGGTCGCGCTGTTCGCCGAGCTCGACCGGGTCGTCACCCGCGAGGACGCGCTGCTCGCGTCGAACACCTCTTCCCTGCCCATCATGAAACTGGGCATGGCCACGGCACGCCCGCATCAGGTGATCGGAGTGCACTTCTTCAACCCGGTGCCGGTGCTGGAACTGGTGGAGATCGTTCCGTCACTGTTGACCGCTCCTCAGACCCAGCTCCGAGCCGAGCACTTCGTCACCCGGGTGCTCGGCAAGAAGGTGATACGGGCCCAGGACCGGGCCGGGTTCGTGGTGAACGCCCTGCTGGTGCCCTACCTGCTCTCCGCGATCCGGATGCTGGAGTCGGGCCATGCCTCCGCGGACGACATCGACACCGGCATGGTCCTCGGCTGCGCACACCCCATCGGCCCGCTGAGCCTGGCCGACCTGATCGGCCTGGACACCCTCACCGCCATCGCCGACGCGATGTACGCGGACTTCAAGGACCCGCAGCACGCCCCGCCGCCCCTGCTGCAGCGCATGGTGGAGGCCGGTCTGCTCGGCCGTAAATCCGGCCGCGGCTTCCACGACTACTCCGAGAAGGGCAACTGACCACATGACACAGGAAGTACGCGGCGTGATCGCTCCGCAGCAGGGTGGCCACCCACGGCTGAGCTGACTTCGGCACCTGGCTCAGCAAGTTTCTTGCGTAGTGAAGCCGTAAGGATTCAACATGGTGTTTCCCTGTCTTCTGTGACGGATGCGAGTACGTCGGCGGCCGTGGCGAAGCGTCGTTCGGCGGGCATCGGGACGTACGGGTCTTGTTCGAGGAGGGGACGGACATCCTCGATGGCGTTACGGATGGTGCCGCGGCTGACACCGAACAAGTCGGCCAGGGTCTGCTGGTTGCATAGATCTCGCTGCGAGAGGACCGTCGCCAGGATCCGGTCCGCGTCAGTGATCTTTTGGCGGAAGACGCCGCCACGGGTTCCCGGACGCCGGGCGCCGCCGCGCTGGTGATGCCGGCGTCGTTCGAGCGCGGCCTGGTAGGGCACGGTGATCCGGTCGATCAGCGCCTGGAAGTCCGGGCGGGGCATGCCGGTGAGGGTGGGGTGGGACAGAGTCTGGGAGAGATCCATTCGGCTGGTGGTCGCGCCGTCCTGCGCCCAGTCGTGCAGTTCCTGGGCGGAGGAGAAGTAGTGCGCGGTCTGCGAGACGGTGATCTTCTGGGCGTCCATGAGTGGGCGCGTCTCGCCGATGGCCTTGCCGATGGTGACCGGGTTGATGGCGAGCAGGTCGACCAGAACCTTCTGGGAGCAGACGCGGCGCAGGTAGATCACGGTGATGAGGGTGCGGTCGGCGTTCGAGAGCAGGGGTTTGCCGTGTGCTCCGGGGGCCTGCAGGCGTCGGCCGCCGCGCTGCTGGAACTTGCGCTGTTCGGCCTGGGCGGCCTGCGCGGGAGCCAACTGGGCGCACAGTGCGTCCAGTTCGGGTGAGGTCATGCCGCTCAGACGCGGGTCGGCGAGCATCGCCAGGACCTGTGACCTGGTGTGGTCGCGATCGCTGGTGTTGATCGCGCAGTCGCCGGTGGTGTTGACCGGGGCGATCGTGTAGTTCCAGGATCCGTGCCGGTCATGGTGTGTGATCGGCAGTGAGCGCAGGTGCTCGCGGCTGACGGAGATTCCCACCGGGTAGGACCCGGTGTCCAACTCGGCGTGAACGCGCAGGCCGGTGCGGGTGCGGGTCGCGGCGATGCTGTTGACCACGACTTCGTGGCTGGTCAGGGGCCTGCCACGCCAGTTCATGGAGATGTGGGAGAACAGCCGGTGGTGAAGTCGGCCCGGGGCGCGGTCTCGTCTTTCGATCGAGCCGTTTCCCCGGAGCCGCTTCCCGCACCCGGCGTGCCGCTCTCACGGCACCGGGCGCTCCACAAGTCCCGTTCAACCATGGACAGTTGTCTTCATCCGGTGGTCGGCCAGGGTGAAGGGATGACCGTTCCCCGGTATCGGTAGCGCGTGGTGCGCACTTTGCCGGGATCGAACAATGTCCGTTCCTCTCCTGATGGCCACCAACCTCCACCGCAGTAGCGGCGGCGGAGGTCCTTCCTGTTGATCCGGTGGTGTTTGCGGCGCAGCCATTTCATGACCTGGCTCCATGTGTACGAGCTGAGGTACTGGAAGGTCGCGCTGGACACCCCGGGGCGGAAGTACATGCACCAGCCGAACAGCATCTTGTTGATCTGGATGAGCAGTTCGTCCAGCGGCAGGCCGGTGGCTGTTCCGCGGCGGATCGTCTTGACCTTGTCCATCGCGGCCTTGAGGGCCTTGCGCGAGGGATAGGTGTAGACGTAGCTGCGGCTGGAGCCCCGTTTGCGGTGGCGCTGGATGTGCCACCCGAGGAAGTCCAGCCCCTCGTCGATATGGGTGATCAAAGTCTTCTCCACGGACAGGCGCAAACCCATCGTGGACAACACCTCCGCGATCTCCTCGCGCAGAGCTTCGGCGTCGTCCTTGGTGCCGGAGACCATCAGGCACCAGTCGTCCGCGTACCTGGAAAGCCGGTAGTTGGGGAGACCTTGACGACGCCGCTTGGCCCTCGCCCAGGGCGTGGACCCCGGCCCTCCCGGTGACTGGGCGATGTACTCGTCCAGGACCGACAGCGCCACGTTGCTCATCAACGGCGAGAGAATCGAACCCTGTGGGGTACCGGCGGTGGTCTCCCGAAGCAGGCGATCCTCCCCGAGGATGCCCGACTTCAAGAACGCCTTCACCATGGCCAGGACGCGGTTGTCCCCGACGCGATTGCGCACCCGATCCATCAGAGCGGAGTGTGAAATCTCGTCGAAGCAGGCTTTGATGTCACCCTCCACGATCCACTCATATGACTTGGACGTGAAGAAGCGCACCTCGGCCACCGCGTCATGAGCCCGGCGGTTCGGACGGAACCCGTAGGAGCACGGGAGGAAATCCGTCTCGAAGATCGGCTCCAGCACCAGCTTCAGGGATGCCTGCACCACCCGGTCCGCGATCGTGGCGATCCCCAGCCGGCGCAACTTGCCCCCCGGCTTGGGGATCATCCGCTCCCGCACCGGCAGCGGACGGAAACTACGGTCCTTGATGCTGTCCCGCAGCCCGCCGAGGAACTCCTCGACGCCCGTCCGCTCCACGATGGAGGCCGCAGTACGGCCATCCACCCCGGCGGTCTTCGCACCCCTGTTGCCCCGCACCCGATCCCACGCGACCAGCAGGAACGCGGGATCGGCGACAAGGTTGAACAGATCCTCGAACCTGCGATGAGGATCATCACGGGCCCAACGGTGCAGCTTGGTCTGGATCTCCAGTACCCGTCGCTCCGCCACATACGTGACGGCCTCAAGTTCGTCGGTATTCACCGGCGAAAACCTCCTGGTCTTCCAGTACTTCGGCCACTGACTTGCTGGCCCCCTTCGCCATGTGCGCACCTCTCGTGCGCTCGGACTACTACGGGGCCTCCGCCACGTCCTGGAGCCGTCGGCCGACAACGGGCCTGCCCACCGGCTGACTGGATGTCAGCCGGGAAGGGCGCCTCCAGCACGCTTCCCACGTTCACCACTCTCCGGTCGACGAGTGAGCCGCCCAGCTCTACCCCGACAGCATCGCCACACCTACGCCGCAGGCATTCAGCGTGGCCTCCTCACCAGCATCGAAAGACCGGCTTCGAAGTCGCCGCCCACGAGAAGGCGGCGTGCGCTGCACCCGGCCCATATCCTCCAGATTGGAGCCGGTGGAACACTTACGGGACGTCAGGCACTGGTTCCTCTCGTACGGCGTCTCGTCTTGCTTGCCGGACACGCGCCGTCTGGAAGTACCGACGCGCTCCGTCGTTGTCAGGGCTGCTCCCACCTCTCCGTGCGTCTCCACGGATCGGCTGCCCTCAGCTTCACCGGGCTGCTGCGACAGCCCGGCGGCAGGGTTCTTTCACCCCTGCCCGGTAACAGTGACGCCTCGTGGCGCACCTCGATTTTGTTCCATTTCGAAGTGCCCGGCGGAAAGTGACAGACGCTCACCGTGAGACCCGTCTGGGCGGCGGACGCGGCGAGTTCGGCCTTCCACAACCGGTAGCGGTAGCTGTTGGACCCTCCGCAGTCCGCGGTTATCAACAACCTGTCGGCATCCGGGTGGTCCACCCGGCCACGGGCCCGCCACCAGCGGCGGATCGACTCGACGGCGAACACCGAGGTGTCGTGATCGGTACCGACGTTCACCCAGCCGCTGTCGTGGGCCAGATCGTAGATGCCGAAGGGTATCGCCACGTCGACGTCGGGGCCGATGAAGTAGAAGCTGTGGTCTTCGACCTGCACCGGATCGCCTGCGGGGCGCCATTGCCGCCCGGGGTTCGGCAGCTGTCCTATCTGCTCCTTCTTCTTGGCATCGATACTGATCACCGGCTGACCGCCGGACTGGTGCTCTTTGACCTGTTCGTTGATGTAGCGGAACTGTGCGTCCCGGTCGGGGTGTTGCTTGCCCTCCAGCGTCTTGGCGCTGGTCTGCAGACTGAAACCCTGCTCTCTCAGCAGCCGACCGACCGTCGGGGCGGAGATCGGGTGTCCCTGCCTGGTCAGCTCCTCGGCGAGGTTGCGCAGGGACTTGGTGGTCCAGCGCAGCGGTGACATCGGATCGCCCCGTTCGTCCGGCTCCACCAGCTTCAGCAACGCCGGAACCAGGCAAGGATCCTGTTCCTCGGCCAACTTGCGGCCACCCCCGGGGCGCCGGACACAGCCGTCCCGCAGCGGATCCTCACCGGCCTCCAGCTCGAACACACCGCTGCGGACCGTGGTCTCGCTCACTCCGGCCAGCCGCGCCACGGCCCGTACCCCACCGTGTCCGAGCAGTCGCGCCTCCTGCGCCAACATCAGACGCCGCTGACGCTCGTTCAGATGCGGCAGCAACACCGCGAAACGGTGGTCGAGTTGGGACAGCAACTCCTCCGTGATCGCCATACCAGGCCAACGAGCCGCTGACCGCGAAGCAACAGGTTGATTCTTGACGGCTTCAGTGGGTGCGGCAGCGCTGCCAGGACGCGCCGGGCAGCACCGCCCCGATCGCGTTGACCAGGCCGGCGTGTGCGTCGGAGATGACGAGCTGGACGCCGGACAGGCCGCGGGCGATCAGAGAACGCAGAAAGGCGAGCCAGCCCGCGCCGTCCTCGGCGGTTGCGACGTCCAGGCGAGGATCTCGCGGTGTCCGTCGGCGTTGACGCCGACCGCGATCAGGGCGTGGACGTTGATGATGCGGCCGCCTTCGCGGACCTTCTGGGTCAGGGCATCGATCCAGACGAACGAGTACGGGCCGGCGTCCAGGGGCCGGTTGCGGAAGGCGGCGACCTGTTCGTCCAGGTGCTTGGCCATCACGCTGACCTGGGACTTCGACAGCTGGGTGACGCCGAGTGACTTGGCGAGCTTCTCGACCCGGCGAGTGGAGACACCCAGCAGGTAGGCGGTGGCGACCACCGAGATGAGGGCCTGCTCGGCCCGGCGGCGGCGTTCGAGGAGCCAGTGCGGGAAGTAACTGCCCTGCCTGAGCTTGGGAACGGCGAGCTCGACGGTCCCGGCCCTCGTGTCCCACTCGCGCGGGCGATAGCCGTTGCGGTGGTTGACGCGTTCCTCGCTGACCTGCCCGTACTCGGCGTTGCAGAGGGTGTCGGCCTCCGCCGCCATGAGCGCGTCGGCGAACGTCTTGACCATCGCGCGCCGCGGGTCCGGACTCGCCGAGGCGAGATTGTCCTCGGCAAGGGCGTGCAGGGGCAGACTGTCGGGTGCGGTCATCGTGCTGATCTCCTTCAAAGACTTGGTCGTCTTGAAAGATCAGCCGGTGGCCGTTCGTCTATGCGGGCACCATCCCGATGCCGGAGCAAACCCCCGGATCAGGTCGAACCCGTACACCACTTCCCTGGACGCAACCGAAGGTCACTGGGTCTTCAGGTGCCCGTCGAGTTGCAAGGACAGCTGCAGCTGCCTCGCATGGGTTGATCATTCGGAGTTGTCGCGGTGAATTCTGGTTGCCCGGGGCTGGGCAGGCAGCGATGATCCTCCTCATGCTCGATGCTGCGTCTGCGGGTCCCGCACTACGGCCGTATCCCAAGATCTCTGCAAGGGGAGGGCTTGGCGTGTCCGGAGTCCGGGAGTGGGTCGCGGTGGAAAAAGTGCATGGAGCGCACTTTGCGGTGGTGTGTGATGGCACGGGGGTTCGTCCGGCGAAGCGGCGTGAGCTGTTGGGCGATGATGCGCTGGACGGTTTCTTCGGCGTGAGCAGAATTTGGCCGGTGCTGTCGGTAGCGGCGGCCCGTTTCGCTTCCGCACTGCACGGTTCGTGGGGCGACGCTGCGATGGTGACGGTCTACGGTGAGCTGGCCGGTGGAAGCTATCCGCACCCGGATGTTCCCGCCATCGCCGGGGCCGAGCCAGTGCAGACGGGTGTGTGGTACGCGCCGGGCCTGCAGTGGCTGCCATTCGACGCCTCGGTCGAGACGACCGAGGGACGCCGCTGGATCTCTGACCGTGCTCTACGTGACGCCGCGGCCGCCGCAGGGCTCGTCTGTCCTCCCGCTCTGGGGAACGGTGCGCTGAACAAGCTCCAGGATCTGCCGTGTGCCTTCCCCACAAGGGTCCCAGCCCTCTTTGAGCTGCCCGAGTTGGCAGACAATCTTGCCGAAGGGTACGTCCTCAAGCCAGCCGACGAATGGTCGGAGACGAAGGCTGCGTGCACAGGTATACGTCCTGTTGTCAAGGTGAAGCAAAAGTCTTTCGCGGAGGACGAGCGGTTCGACGGCGCACGTCCCTATCTGCCGCCGCCGCAGGGAGCGGCCGGGGTTCCCGCCTGGCTCCTGGCCCAGGCCTCGGCACTCCTCACTCCCGCTCGCGCGGCCGCCGTGGTCAGCAAGTTGGGCCCCCGCACTCCGGTGGACGCTGTGGCGGAGGAGATCACACGGGATGTTTCGGAGGAGCTCGCCGAAGCGCTGGGAGGCCTGGAAGACACACTCCTACGCCCGCTGGAGCGAGCGCTTCTGCCTGGGGCGCTGTCCTTGGCGGTGTTCGATGCCAAGGACCGCCACCGTTCCCGTACAGGCGGACGAGGCACACGGTGACGGCAGCAAGCGTCGTCTCGGTAATGCGCGATGAGCAAAGAGCATCAGTCTGGTGGGTTGGCCGGGTCCGGTGATTGAGGTCATCGGGCTCGCTTCGGTCAGGGGGTAGGGACGCGAGCAGAGGCCCGGTACGGCACATGAGCGGGTGGCCACCAATCGCACCAGTCTCTCGTCCTTGCCTCCGTGTGCAACGTCGACCCGAAGACCGTGGCATCGCCGCCAAGAATCCCGGCCGGGGAGCCGGCTCGTGGCCTCCTACCAGTTGCGCCGACAGGGCCGAGCCGGTCATCGGAGGTGTCGGCCGGGTAGGGGTTCCACCCGCTTGACGGGACTGGGTTACCTGCGCGGTCACACGGCGGCGGCCTGCACGCTGCTACCGCAGGGCGACAATCCGTCGTCCAGTGGCCGCAGAAGGTGGCCAATCGCTCTGATGAGACGGCCCCACCTGGCACAGGTTGTAGAGACTGTCCAGAGGCGTCCAGCTAATCCAGGACAGGCGCGTAATGCCAGGTCAGGGCTCACTGACCGGGGGAGTCCGCACAGTTGATGAGACTTGTGTGAGCCACGGCCGCGCCGAGCCCCCGGGCCCAGGCGAGCATCGGGACGACGGCCTCCCAGGCTGTCGGAGCCATCGCCGGACTGCTGCCCGCTCCACGGGCGGCCCGGATGCAGCCCACGGAGGCGCTGCGGACGGTCTGACCGAGCTGCCCGGCACCGCGGAATCCCCCGCCGCGGTGCCGGGCTCTCGGCTGTCCGGGAGCGGGGCGCGGTTGACATGTACGTCGCGGCTGCGCCGGGTGAACACCGCCGCCCGCGCAGCACCGTGCGCAGGGCCAGGTCTGTGGACCCCCTTCCTGCTGGTGCCGGCAGGCTCCTGCTTCACGTCGGCATGGTGCACACAGCCGCTCCGAAACCCCGTTCACATGTCGAAGTGGGCATTTCTGTCCGGCCGTTGGCTCCTCGAAACTGAGGTGGACCGGTGATGGGGGAGGGGTCATGCTGATCAGTAGTAGCGCGGCGGATGGAACCATTCGGCAGGTGCTTGTCGGCCTTGCCGTGGTGGTGCCCGCGGCGTTGTTGTGCGGCCGGATCGCCCAGCGGTTGCGGCAGCCGGCGGTGCTGGGGGAGATAGCCGCGGGACTGATGCTGGGACCGAGCCTGCTGGGTCTGCTCCCCGGAAATCCGACCGCGGTCCTGTTCCCGACCGAGGCCCGGCCATTTCTGCAGATACTGGCCCAACTGGGCCTCGTTGTCTTCATGTTCCAGGTGGGCTATCACCTGGACCTCGCTGATCTGCGCGGCCAGGGACGCCACGTAGTGGCGGTCTCGCTCAGCTCCGTTGCCCTGCCGTTCGCGCTGGGCACGGGTCTGGCCCTCGTGCTCGCGCCCTGGACCTTCTCGGAGCAGGAGCGGACCGGGCTGGTCGGCCCGGCGCTGTTCCTCGGGGCGGCCATGTCCATCACAGCCTTTCCGGTGCTGGCCCGCATCCTCTCCGACCACGGTCTGTCCCGGGAGCGCGTCGGGCAGGTGGCGCTCGCCAGCGCTGCCCTGCAGGACTTGCTGGCGTGGGCCGTGCTCGCCGTCGTGGTCGTGGTGGTGAATGCCACCGGCTCCTGGCCGCTGGCCCGGATGGCCGTGCTGTCCGCCCTCTTCGTCCTCAGCATGATGTACGTGATCCGGCCCGGCCCGCGCTGGCTGCTGGCGCCCGAACGGTCCTGGAACCGGGACAGCACGCTGGTCCACGGGGTGGTCTTCAGCGGACTGCTGCTGTCCGCCTGGGCCACCGACGCGATGGGGCTGCACACGGTGTTCGGCGCCTTCATCTTCGGCGCCGTCGTACCCCGTCGGCACATCGACGCGTACGCCCCGGATGACCAGTTGGGGACCACGCGGTACCTGTCGTCCCGACGGTGCTCGACGAAGGGCCCCCACAGGCGAGGGCGGTTTCCAGGGGCCCTTTTGACATGGGCAGGTTCACTCGGTCACCCACGTGAGTCCGTCCTCCGAGGCCATCAGGCCGCCGGGGTGCAGCGGGGTCTCCTTCTCCAGCGGGCCACCGAAGACACCCCGTTCCTGGAGGATCGTGCCCTCCTGGAAGACCTGGCGGATCGAGGCGGACTCGAAGAGCGGATTGCGCAGGCCGTCGGAGTCCGGGAGCCGGCCGACCGCGTGGTCGAGTTCCGAGGCGGTGACAGTCAGCCGGGTGCCCGCCTGTCCGGGCCCGGCGAGGGACGTGTCGCCGGAGGCCAGTCCGCCCACCAGTTCGACGAACGCCTCCATTTCCGTCGCGTCGACGTGGGTGACCTTGCGGGCCTTCCAGAAGTACGACCGTTCGTCCTGGTGCATGTCGTAGAAGGAGACCAGGAACTCGTGGAACAGGCCGTATTCGTGCCGGTAGCGTGCCTCGAACTCGTCGAAGAGGCGGTCCTCGTCGAGGGTTCCGGCCAGGCCGCTGTTGATGGAGCGGGCCGCGAGCAGGGCCCCGTACGTGGCGAGGTGCACTCCGGAGGACAGCACGGGGTCGACGAAGCACGCCGCGTCGCCGACCAGCACCATGCCGGGCCGCCACAGCTGTGACTTCCAGTACGACCAGTCCTTGCGGACCCGCACCTGGTCGTACGGCGCCTCGGTGGCCTGCGGCACCCCGTCCAGGAGGCCCCGGACCTCCGGGCAGGAGTCGATCAGCCCGCGCCAGGCCGTCACCGGGTCCCGCTGGATCGCGGCGGCGTTGTCCCGGCCGACCACCGCTCCGACGCTGGTGAGGTCGTCGCGGAGCGGGATGTACCAGAGCCAGCCCTCGTCGAAGGCGGCGCAGAAGATGTTGCCGTCGTTGGGCTTCGGGAGCCGCTTGCCGCCGGCGAAGTAGCCGAACACCGCGATGTTCCGGAAGAAGTCGGAGTACGTCCGCCTGCCGCCGACCTCGCCGTGGATCCGGCTGCCGTTGCCGGACGCGTCCACGACGTAACGGGCCCGGGCCTCACGGGTCTCCCCGGCGGGGCCCGTCCAGCCGACGCCCCTGACGCGCTCCTCGTCGCCGAGCACGCCCTTGACCCGGCAGCCCTCCCGAACGTCGACGCCGACCCGGCGGGCGTTGTCCAGCAGGATCGCGTCGAACCGGGACCGCTCGACCTGGTAGGCGAAGGAGGTCGGGTCGGCCAGCCGGGGGGACAGGGCGAAGGAGAACTGCCACGGGTCCGGGTTCCGGCCCCAGCGGAAGGTCCCGCCGCGCTTCGTCTTGAAGCCGGCCCGCGCGACCTCCTCCTCGACGCCCAGGATGCGGCACACCCCGTGCACGGTGGAGGGGAGCAGCGACTCGCCGATCTGGTACCGGGGAAACGTCTGCTGCTCCAGCAGGAGGACGCGGTGACCCCGCAGGGCGACGGCCGTGGCGGCGGTCGACCCGGCCGGGCCGCCGCCCACGACGATCACGTCGAACTCCTCGGTCTCCACCGACTTCCCTGTCTTCCCTGCCTCGTGGTCGGGGTTCACCGCTCTCCTTCTGTTCCTGTGTTCGGCGCCGACGCGGCGCCCGTACGGCCGAGGGAATCGATCCAGGTGCGGACGGCCGCCGCCGTGGTGGGGGTGTGTTCCCGCATGAGCGAGAAGTGGTCGCCGGGGACGTCGACCCGGGTGTGCGGCAGCGGCCAGGAGGTGCGCCACGCGTCCGGGGCCGCGCCCGCCGCCATCGCGGGCGTCGGCCGGGTGGCCCGGACCAGCAGGGTGGGGGCGGCGACCGGCTCCGGCTCCCAGTCCAGGAACATCCGGGTGTACGCGCCCAGCGCGGCCACCCCGGTGTCCTCGTCCCCCGTGAACTGGTTTCCGCCCAGACGCGGCGCGATCACGGCGGGCAGGGACAGCAGCCAGTCCTTGTCGCTGTTGCCGTCGTTGATGAGGTAGGTGTCGAGCAGCACCTGTCCGACGGGCGGGCTCCCCATGGCTTCGAGCCGCCGGGTCACCGCATGGGCGACCGCGCCTCCGGTGCTCACGCCGACGATCACGAAGGGCCGGTCGCCGACGTGTTGTCGCACCGTCTCCGCGTGTGTCCGGGCGAGCGTGTCCCGGTCGGCCGGCACGGCACGGCCCGCCCCGATGCCGGGGTGCGGGAGTTCGAGGACGTCCAGTTCGCCCTGGAAGTGGGCGTGGAATGCGGCGAATTCACCACCGGGGGCGGCGAAGGGTGGATGGAAGCCGTTGAGGAAGACGAGTACCGGCCCGGCTTGGGAACCGTCGGCGCGCCGCAGCGGGGCCAGGGCGTGCTCCCGGTCGGCGTCCGGGCCGAAGGTCGGCAGCGCCCAGGAAGCCGTGACCAGCATGTGCATCGCCGCGACCACCTGCCCGGCCTCGCAGACCCGCCGGTAGAGCGAGGAGAGCGTCTGCGCGGGCCGGTCCTCCTCCGTCTGCGCGGGCCGGTCCTGCGCGGGAGCGCGCTCCGGCTCCGGTGCGACGTCGGGCAGGTCGTCCAGCAGACCGAGTACGTGGCGGGCCAGCCCCTGGGCCGTCGGGTGCTCGAACACCACGGCGGCGGACAACCTCAGCCGCAAGGCCATGCTCAGCCGGTTGCGGACCTGGACCGCCATCAGGGAGTCGAAGCCCAGCTCGGCGAAGGACCTGGCGGCCGGCAGCGCGTCGGCGTCCGGGTAGCCGAGGACCGTGGCCACGTCGGCGCGCATCAACTCCGCGAGGGAGTCCTCCCGTCGGTCGGCGGGCAGCCCGGCCAGCACCTTGCGCCAGGCACCCGGCTCCCAGGGCTGCTCCGCACCGGGCGAGGAGCCGTAACCGGCGCCCTCCCCGGTCCCGGCGGCCGGCCTGCGGGCAGGCACGAGTCCGCGCAGCGGCGGCGGCAGGAGCCCCTGAGCGGACCTGAGTGCCCCCCGGTCCAGCAGTACCGGCGCCAGCACGGGTTCGCCCGCGCGCAGCGCCGCGTCGAAGAGGGCCAGGCCCTGCTCCACGGAGAGCGCTCGGAGCACCTCACCGGCCGACCGGTGCGGGACCCCTGCGTCCCCATCGGCCCCATCGGCCCCATCGGCCGCACCGGCCATGCCGGCCCCGTGGTCCCACGGTCCCCAGGCCAAGGACACGGCGGGCAAACCCAGTTGGGAGCGGTGCCGGGCCAGGGCGTCCAGGAAGGCGTTCGCCGCCGCGTAGTTGCCCTGGCCGACGCGGCCCAGCAGGCCGGACACCGAGGAGAACAGGACGAACGCCGACAGGTCCAGGTCCCGGGTCAGCTCGTGCAGATGCCAGGCCGCGTCCACCTTCGGCCGCAGCACGGCCGCCATCCGCCCGGGTGTCAGCGCGGCGAGGACACCGTCGTCCAGCACCCCTGCCGCATGCACCACGGCGGTCAGCGCGGGCGAGCACTCCTTGATCACCTCGGCCAGCGCGGCGCGGTCGGCCGCATCACAGGCCACGATCCGTACCTCGGCGCCCAACTCCTCCAGCATGACGCGCAGTTCCTCGGCATTGGGTGCCTGGGGCCCCTGCCGACCGGTGAGCAGCAGGTGTCGTACGCCATGGGCGGTCACGAGATGGCGGGCGACCTCCGCGCCGAGCGCGCCGGTACCGCCGGTGATCAGGACCGTGCCGTCGGGCCCGAAACTGTCGCCCCGAGTGGAGGCCTCACCGGCGGCGACCAGACGCGGCACCGCCAAGTGTCCGTTCCGTACGGAGAGTTGGCCCTCATCGCCGACAACCGCAGCGGGGAGCAGCCGCAGCGATTCCGGCCGCCCGTCCACATCGACGAGAACGACACGTCCGGGCAGCTCCGTCTGTGCGGCACGTACCAGCCCCCACACGGCTGCCCCGGCCGGATCAGGCTCGGGTGCGGTCGCGTTCCGCGTCAGCACGACCAGACGGGAGCCCGCCGTCGATGGGTCGTCCTGCCAGTCCTGGAGGGTACGCAGCACCCTGCCGGTCAGCCGGTGTACGGCGGGGAGCGGATCGGCATCCGCCCACGGGCCGCCGTCGACGGCCGTGAGGACGACGGTGTCCGGTTCGGGGGCGTCGGTTCCCACGAGGTCGGGGAGTGCCCCGCGCAGGTCCAGCTCGTCCGGGCCGACCAGCGCCCAGCGTCCGCCGGTCACGGGTCGCCGCTCGCCCTCCGGCTCCTCGACGCCGGTCCACTCGGGGCGCAGCAGGGCCCGGCGCACGGCGTCGGCCGTCGACTCGACCGCCTCGGCGGGGAGTTCACGCGTGGTCATGGAGTCCACGTGAGCCACCGGGCGTCCCGACGGGTCGGCCAGGGTGACCGTGACCGAGTCCGTCCCGCTCGGGGCGATCCGTACGCGTACCTCCGACGCACCCGTCGCGTACAGACGTACGCCGTTCCACGCGAACGGCACCCGGACCGTGCCGGAGCCGGGAGCCGAGCCCGTGAGCATCGGGGCGTGCAGGGCCGCGTCCAGCAGCGCCGGATGGATCCCGAACCGGTCGGCGTGTTCCGACTCCGCCTCGGGCAGGCGGACGTCCGCGAACATCTCGTCGCCGCGCCGCCAGACCGCCCGCACGCCCCGGAACGCCGGGCCGTAGGAGAGGCCGACCTCCGCGAGGCTGTCGTACGCGTCGGCGAGGTCGACCTCGGTCGCGTCCCGCGGCGGCCACACCGCCGGTTCCGCCTCCGGCCGGGTGGTTTCCGTGGTGCGGAGGAGGCCTGTGGCGTGCCGGGTCCAGTCGGGCTCGGAGTCGTCCGTGGCGGGCCGGGCGTGGATGTCGACCGGGCGCCGGCCGGAGTCGTCCGCCGGGGCCACGACGACCTGGACGTGAACGCTCGTGGCCGAGGGCAGGATGAGCGGGGCCAGGACCACGAGTTCGTCGAGCGTGCCGAAGCCGACCTCGTCACCCGCCCGTACGGCCAGCTCCACGAACCCCGTCGCGGGGACCAGGACTCGTCCGCCGACCACATGGTCGGCGAGCCACGGGTGAGCGGTACTGGAGAGCAGGCCGGAGAACACCGTCCGGCCGGTGTCCGGCACGGTGAACGCCGGTCCCAGCAGCGGGTGTTCGTGCGGGTCCGGGGCGGCGAGAGGAGCGCTCGGCGCGGCCAGCCAGTACCGCTGCCGTTGGAAGGCGTACGTCGGCAGATCCTCCAGGTGCCGTGCACCGCTGCCCGTGAACACGACGGGCCAGTCGACGGGCGTTCCGCGCACATGGAGGCGGGCCACGGCGGCCAGCAGGCTCTTCGGTTCGGGATCGCCACCACGGGCGGCGGCGGCGCACAAGGGGGCGGGGCCCTCGCCGTCCGGGCCGGTCAGACAGTCCTCGGCGGCGGCGGTGAGCGCCGCCCCCGGGCCGATCTCCAGGAACGCCGACACCCCGTTGTCCCCGAGCCATCGCACGGCGTCGGCGAAACGCACCGGCAGACGGGCGTGCCGCACCCAGTACTCCGGCGAACACAGTTCCCCGGCCTCGGCCGGGCGGCCCGACACGGCCGAGACGACCGGGATCCGCGGCGGCCGGAACGTCAGCCCCTCGGCGACCCGGCGGAAGTCGTCGAGCATCGGTTCCACGAGTGGGGAGTGGAAGGCGTGAGCGACCCGCAGTCGAACGGTCCTTCGACCTCGCGCCTCGAATCCGGCCGTCACGGCCAGCACCGCGTCCTCCGCCCCCGAAATGACCACCGCACGAGATCCGTTGACCGAGGCGATCGCCACCCGGCCGTCGAACGGGGGGAGTTCGGCGAGGACCTCCTCCTCCGTCGCGTGCAGCGCCACCATCGCCCCGCCGCCCGGCAGGGTATGCATCAACCGACCCCGGGCCGCGACGAGTTCCGCCGCGTCGGCCAGGTCCAGCACTCCGGCGACATGGGCGGCCGCCAGTTCCCCCACGGAGTGCCCGGCCAGGAAGTCGGGTTGTACTCCCCAGGACTCCAACAGCCGGAACAGCGCCACCTCGAAGGCGAACAGACCGGCCTGGGTGATGTCCGTACGGTCGAGCAGGGCGGCCTCCGGCGTGCCCGGCTCCGCGGACAGCACCACGTCGAGAGGGTGCTCCAGGCGGCCGTCCAGTGCCCGGCAGACCCCCTCGAACGCCGTGTCGAAGGTGGGGAAGGCGTCGCGCAACTCCGCACCCATACGGTTACGTTGAGAGCCCTGACCGGTGAACAGGAAGGCCGTACGGACGCCGGGATCGGCGACGCCACGATCCGCTCCTCTCCCGTCGGCGAGCGCATCGAGGGCGGTCAGCATCCGCGCCCGGTCGTCGGCCGGAACCATCGCCCGGTGGGCGAGGGGGGACCTCGGCACGGCCAGGGAGACGCCGACGTCGGTGGGCGACAGGTGGGGCCGGGACGCCAGGTGGGCGGCGAGACGCCGGGCCTGGGAGCGCAGGGCGGCCTCGTCGGCGCCGTACAGCAGCCAGGGCACCGGGACCTGTACGGTGCTCGGCCCGGTGTCGGGTCGCTGAGAGGCCTCCTCCAGTTTCTGAGGGGCCTCCTCCAGGATCACGTGGGCGTTGGTCCCGCTGATGCCGAACGCGGACACCCCGGCCCGGCGTGGCCGGGAGCCCGTCACCGGCCAGGGGCGGGACTCGGCCAGCAGTTCCACCCGGCCTGCCGACCAGTCGACGTGCGGGCTGGGTTCCTCCGCGTACAGCGAGCGCGGGAGCTGCTCGTGGCGCATGGCCTGCACCATCTTGATGACCCCGGCGACACCGGCGGCGGCCTGGGTGTGCCCCAGGTTGGACTTGACCGAGCCCAGCCACAGCGGCGGCCGGTCCCCGGCCCGCCCCTGTCCGTAGGTGGCCAGCAGGGCGCTTGCCTCGACGGGGTCACCCAGCGTGGTGCCCGTACCGTGCGCCTCCACCACGTCCACGTCGCCGGCGCCGAGCCCGGCGTCGGTCAACGCCCTGGTGATCAGGCGCTGTTGGGCCTGGCCGTTCGGTGCCGTCAGGCCGTTGGACGCGCCGTCGGAGTTGACGGCGGAGCCGCGCAGCACGGCCAGGACGGGGTGGCCGCCCCGGCGGGCGTCGGACAACCGCTCCAGCAGCACGAGGCCCGCGCCCTCGCCCCAGGCGGTGCCGTCCGCCGAGGCCGAGAACGACTTGCAGCGGCCGTCGGGCGACAGAGCGCGATGTCGGCTGAAAGCCGCGAACGCCTTGGGAGTCGCCATCACGGTGACACCCCCGGCCAGGGCCAGGGAACACTCGCCGGAGCGCAGCGCCCGCGCCGCCCAGTGCAGGGCCACCAGCGAGGACGAGCATGCGGTGTCGAGCGTGATCGACGGTCCGCGCAGGCCGTACACGTAACTGATCCGGCCGGAGGCCACGCTGCCCGCCGAGCCCAGGGCCAGATGGGCCTCCAGCTCGTGCTTGTCCAGGCGCGTGGAGTAGTCGCCGTGCATCACGCCCACGAACACACCCGTGTCGCTCTCGCGCAGCGCCGCCTGGGAGATGCCCGCCCGTTCCCACACCTCCCACGAGGTCTCCAGCAGCAGCCGCTGCTGCGGGTCCATGGCCAGTGCCTCCCGCGGCGAGATCCCGAACAGGCCCGCGTCGAACTCGGCGGCCCGGTGCAGGAATCCGCCGCTGCGGGTGTACGACGTGCCGACCCGGTCCGGGTCCGGGTCGTACAGGGCGGCCAGGTCCCAGCCCCGGTCGGTGGGGAAGCCCGAGACCGCGTCCCGGCCCTCCGCCACCAGGTCCCACAGGTCCTCGGGGGAGTACACGTCCCCGGGGTAACGGCAGCCCATGGCGACGATCACCACAGGGTCGTCCGCCTCCGTCGCGGAGCCGAGGTGCGGCACGGGTACGGGCGCCGGGGTGAAGAGGATGTCGTGCACGTGCCGGGTCAGGGCGTCCGGCGTGGGATGGTCGAAGACCAGCGTCGAGGGGAGCCGCAGCCCGGTCGCCTCGCCGAGCCGCTCGATCAGCGTGACGGCTCCCTCGGACGTCAGCCCGAGATCGGTGAACGGGCGGTCGGCGTCGAGCCGTTCACGCGGACCGTCGGTGTTGAGCCGTTCGTGCGGACCGTCGGTGTCGGGCCGCTCGTTCGATCCGTCGGCGTCGAGTCCTTCGTACGATCCGTCGCCGCACACCGCGGACGTCTGCGCGAGTACCGCCTCGCGCAGGGCGCGTTCCCTCCCCTCCGGCGGGAGAGCGAGCAGGCGTCGGCGCAGGGCACCGTCGGTCGCCGTCGGGGAGGCGGGGCGGACCTCGGGTACCGGTCGGGCCAGGTCCGGCAGGACCGCGTGGCGGGTGATCTTGCCGGACGCCGTACGCGGGACGGCCGCGATCTCGTGGATCTCGACGGGCAGCTTGTACGCGGCCAGCCGCTCCCGGCACGCGGCCAGTATCCGCCGAGGGTCGAACCCGTCCGGCCCCGGAACGACGTACGCCACCGGGACCTCGCCGAGGACGTCGTGCGGCCTGCCCACCACCACCGCGTCCCGCACGCCGGGACAGTGCAGCAGGGCCTGCTCGATCTCGGTGGGGTGGATGTTCTCCCCGCCCCGGATGATCAGCTCGCTGACCCGGCCGGTGAGGACGAGATGCCCGTGCGCGACGCGTCGCCCCAGGTCACCGGTGCGGTACCAGCCGTCCCGCAGCGCGGCCGCCGTCGCCTCGGACTGATGGTGGTAGCCGCTCATCAGACTCGGCCCACGCGCCCAGATCTCGCCCTCGTCGCCGTCCGCGACATCGTTGCCGGAGCCCGGATCGACCAGCCGTACGTCCATCCCCGGGACCGGCGGCCCACAGGAACCGTCGACCCTCGGCCCGTCCGGTCGGTTCACCGCGATCATCCCGCAGGTCTCGGTACTGCCGTACGCGTCGAGCAGCGGCGCCCCCAGCAGGTCCTCCACCGCCCGTCGCAGGGCCGGCGCGCTCGGGGCGCCCGCCACGACACACGTCCGCAGAGCGGGTACGGGCGAGGTGTCCTCGGCCGCCGACGCCACCAGCTGGTGGTACACGGCGGGCACCCCGGCCAGGACGGTGTAGGAGCCGCCCAGGGATGCGCGAGGCGTGCGCAGCTCCCTCAACAAGCCGCCGGGAGGCAGCAGTTCGCCGGTGATCCGTGCGCTCGCGCCGACCGCGGCGACCCCCAGGATCGCCAGCGAGTGCCCGAAGCTGTGGAACAGCGGGAGCGGCCAGAGCAGCCGGTCCTCGGGGGAGAGCCCGAAGATCGGCGTGTAGCAGGCCGCAACCGACCACAGGGCCGCACGCTGCGTGGACAGCACGCCCTTGGGCCGATGGGTGGTGCCGGAGGTGTAGAGCATCCAGGCCGGCTCGTCGAGCCCGAGATCGTCGCGGGGCGCGACGGCGGGCTCCGCCTCGGCCGCCTCCTCGAAGAGGACCGTGCCGTCGGGGGCGTCCGACGGCACCGGATCCGTGCCGGTGAGCAGGACGCGCGTACGGTCGTGCAGGCCCCCCGCGCGGTTCAGGCGGGCCAGGTGCGCGCGGTCGGTGACGACGACCGAGGCCCCGCTGTCCTCCAGGAAATGGGCCAGTTCGGCGTCCGAGGACCGGGGGTTGAGGGGCACGCCGACCGCACCCGCCCGGACACCGGCGAGGACGCTCTCCACCATCTCCACCCGGTTGCCCAGCAGGATCGCGACCCGGTCCCCGCGCCGCACACCCACCCCCGCGAGATACACGGCCAGCCGACCGGTGCGCCGCTCCAACTCCGTGTAGGTGACGTCCCGTTCGTCGTCGGCGTACGCCACCCGCGACGGTGACCTCTCGGCGTGCGCCTTCAACAGTTCGGGCAGCGGCCGGATCAGCTCGTCGCGCGTCATGTACCCGCCCCTCCGGCCCGCGGCGCAGCACGGCCCGTTGTCAATACCCTTGCAGAGCAACGGTATTGATCGTAAAGGCAGGTCGGCCGGTGATCGAATGTGTCGACGACCGGCGTCGCGTCGCGCCTGTCTGATCTGCCTTGTCTGTCCGCAGTCGTCCAGAGCCATCCCGAGGTGCCGGGATGGCTGTGTGGGTTGCCCACGGAGGAGATCGTGTCGGCAATCACTCGAGGAGATCTCAGTTGCAGTCATCTTCTGCCCTGGCTGTTCGGCAGGGTGTTCTCTACGTCGCGATCGCGGCCACAGCGTGGGGTACTGGCGGTGCTGTGGCCGCCGAACTGTACGACGTCGGCGGGATCGGCCCCATCTCCGTTTCCTTCTGGCGATTCCTGACCGGACTAGGGCTTCTCCTGACCGTTCATCTGGTCCGGCGGACCCGGCGGCCGGAGACGGCGCTCTCGCTGCGCGCAACGTACGCGGCGAATCCACGGCGAGCCCTGCTCACAGGATTCGGGCTGGCCGTGTATCAAACGGCCTACTTCGCCTCCGTGCAACAGGCCGGACTGACCGTGGCCACGGTGGTGACCCTGGGCTCGGGTCCCGTACTGGTCACCGTCGGAGCCCGGCTCACCCTGGGCGAGCGTACCGGCGCCGCCGGAACCGCCGCCGTGGTGAGCGGCGTCATCGGCCTGGTGCTGCTGATGGGCGGCGCGGACGGGAGTACCGGCCCCGCACCCCTCTTGGGTATCGGGTACGCGCTGCTCTCCGCAGTCGGCTACGCGGGCGTGACTCTGCTGGGCCGCTTCTCCGGCCGGAAGAACGCCGGTGGCGCGTTCGAGGCGACGGTGACCGGCTTCGCGGTGGGCACGGTCTGCCTTCTGCCGATGGCTCTGCTGGAGGGCATGCTGCCCGACATGGAGCGTGGGGCCTGGACCCTGGGCCTGATCCTCTACCTGGGGGCGGTGCCGACGGCGCTGGCGTACACCTTGTTCTTCGTCGGCCTCGCAGCCGTACGGGCGACCACGGCCTCCGTGGTCGCCCTGGTCGAGCCGCTCACCGCGGCGGTCATCGGCGTCCTGGTCTTCGACGAGCGGCTCAACGCGGTCGTCCTCACCGGCACGGCCCTGCTGCTGTTCGCCGTGCTGTTCCTCGCGGCGGGCGAAGGGGCCGGCCGAGCCGCGACCCGACGGACCCTCGGCCCCGATGCCGGCCATGGCCGGAACACGTCGCATCCGGCCACGCAGACCAAGGACTGACGCCGCACTTTCTCGCCCGCCGGGCTGATGGCCTCGCTACCGTTCGCCGTGCGCTTGGTGGTAGGAGCGCGAGCGCCGTGACCAGCTCTGCGTGGTCGTCGAGTCCTGCCTCGCGTGGGCGGCGCGGTCGCGCTCCCGGATGGAGTGCCGCGGTATGCCGTAGTCGACGATTCCGGCGCCGAGGTGCAGCCGGCCGGCGACTGTCTGCGCGATCGGGTACTGGGCGTATCGGCTCGCTGACGTGCCGCCGCCACAGCGGCCAGGCCCCCAGGCGGCGGATCGGGCTTCCGGGCGACAGAACGATGAATCGATCGACAACATATGTCGGTCACTGATATATATAGGCGGCATGAATGAGCGACCGCTTCAGGAGCCGACGCTGCTCCTGCTCACTGCCCTGGCCGACGAGCCACGGCACGGCTATGGACTGATTCAGGAGATCGACGCGATCTCCCAGGGCCGTGTGCGGATGCGCACCGGTACTCTCTACGGCGCGCTGGACCGGCTGGCCCAACAGGGCCTGATCCGGGTCGAGCGCGAGGAGATCGTGGACGGTCGGGCGCGCAAGGTCTACGCCCTCGCCGAGGCCGGCCAAGACGTGCTGGCCGCCGAGACGGAGCGGCTGCGTGCTGTCGTCGCCGAGGCGGAGCGTCGGCTGGCCGCCCGTCGCGCCCACGCCGTCCGCCCGCAGGGGGCCCTGGCATGACGCAGCAGCACAGCTCACTCGCGTTCCGCTGGGCGCTGCGCCTCCATCCGGCCGCCTACCGCGCTGAGCACGAAGCCGAGTTGACCGCGATCTATGCCGAGGCGACGCAGGATGCCGGCCCGCTCGGTCGGCTGCGCGAGGCGCTCGATGTCGCCGGCCATGGCCTGCGGCGGCGCACCGGCCTGGGCTCCGACCGGATGGCGGGTCAGGTCCTGGCGCAGGCGGCCCCGCTGGCTGTCGCCGTGGCGACGGGTAGCTTCGTGGCGGGCCGGTTGTGGCTCTTCGCCCCCGACGTCCGGACCTTGTCGGCGTCCTCGCCGAATGTGCTGAGCCTGGCCAACACGGGCCTCACGCCGCTGCTCTGGCTGGCGGCGCTCGCGGCCGTCTGGACCGGGCGCTGGACCGTGGCCCGTGCACTGGTCGTGCCGGCGATGGTGCTGTGCCTGGCCGACGTCCTGCTGGCCGCGTTCACCTCCTCCGGCTTGCTCGGCGCCCCCTCAACCGCGGTGATCCGACTGGCCGTGCCGCTGCTCACCGGCGCCGTCGTCCTCGCCGCACCCAGGGATCTGCTCGGCCCCTCCCTGCCACAACGCCGGACGATCATGGGAACCACCGCCCTGGCGGCCGTCCTGGTGTCGGGCGTGCAGCTCGTCGAAATGCACTACCCCTTTACGCTGGGCATTCTCAGCGTCATCGGCCCGCTGCGGGCCGGGGTCCTGTGGGCGGGGCTCCTTGCGATCGCCCTGCTCTTCGGCACGCGTGACCGGTTGACCGTCGCGGGCGTGGCGGTGGCCGTGCTGCCCACCACACTGCAGGTGACGGTCCAGCTCATCCCCGAGGGCGTGCTTGTCCTGCTCCTGGTCCTGCTCAGCGGCGCGGTGCCCTTCCTTCGCGCGCGACGGCGCCACTTCCAGTCAACCCCGCCGAGCGCGGCATAGCTGGCTCCGGGACCCCGGGCCGCACCCCGGGCCGCACCCCGGGCCGCACCCCGGATCGGCCCGGCGCTTCTGCCGGGCCTCCTGCTGGCCGGAGACTTCGCACACAGGGAGTCAGGTCCCCAGCCAACGGGGTCGTGTCTCGTCGACGCCGAGGGGTTCAAGGAGGCGTGCTTGAACCCCACGGCTGATGAGGCGCACAGGTGCGTCGGTCACGCTGCCGGGGCGGAGAGTCAGGCTGGACAGCTGGCCGAAGATCATGCGGCCAGTGGGGCGGACGGCGCAGTTGTCGGGGTAGAGACCGCGCATGGTCTGCTCGGAGCCCAGGGCTTGGCGGACCTGGCGTCCGATCAGGCAGAACACCGGCAGGGCCAAGCAGATCACGGTGATCAGGGCAGCGATGCGGCGGTTGTGCTGCAAGAACACGGTGCGACTGCGAGCGGGCCCTTGCAGTCGTGGTAGCGGGCGTTCGACCAGCCCCTGCTCCTTGTAGCGCAGGAACACCTCCTGGGCGCTGGCCTGTTCGGGGATCAAGTTGGTCAGCAACGCGTACCAGCCGTCGGCTGCGGCCTGGGCGTCCAGGACATCCTCGTCGAAGTGCCAGGGCCGGGCGGCCGTCCCGTCACGGAAATCCACCAACTCCCAATCCGCAGGACGTTGGGGCTGGTGCGAGTGAGTGATCGTGTACTCGTACTGGTCAGGGCGGTTGTCCGAGCCCAAGATCGTCTGCCGGGCCCGTCAGCGTGCGACTTCGGTAGGCACGGGATCCCCATCGCCGCACCTCGCCACACTAGGCAGGCCAACTCCTCAAGCACATCACTCAGTTGTGTACTGGGGGAGCGTTTGATGTGGCTGAATTGACACTAATGGCCTGGTAGGTCAATCGTCAGATTGGTGTGGTCCTGTTCGTTATGCACTTGGTGAGGTTGTCGATCGAGGCGACGTGGATCATGGCTTCGGAGCTGGCGGTAAGGGTCTCGTAGTCGCGGGCGAGTCGGCGGTGCATCACGATCCAACCGGTACTCCGTTCCGCTGCCCAGCGTCTGATCGTGCCGCGAAACCCTCGACCATCCCGCCTTGAACATGCCCGGTCTCTCCCCTTGGTCGGTGGGGCCGAATCTGTGCGGATCCGGCTCGATGCAACGACGACGGCAACCCCGATGTTGTTCCGCATGTCCCATTTGCCACAGGAAGCAATCCCGCTGATCCCGTGCGCGCCTCGTCTGTCACCCGGGCAGGGCGTGGAAGAAGGGCGAGCACAGCGACGTACGGGATGAGAGTTCGCCACCGCCGTGCGCGCCGCATCCTCGATCGACGGCCTCGGCGTAGCTCGCCCCGAAGGCGTACGGCGGTACGTCGAGACGGTCGGCATGGTGCCGTCGCAGGCCCGGGTGCGGGCGAGCGCAGAGTGCTTGTGGGCGTCCAGGACGGCGACGAGGACGCGGAGCAGGCCTGGACGGTGCCACTCCCACGCGGCCGGCACCGGGCCGATGTGTGCCGCCGCGACGCGCCGGGCGGCGAGCTTTTGGTGTCGACTCGTTCGTGTACGTCTCGCTGTCGGCGAGGTGCCCGAAGTGTGCGCGTTGATGGCGGTCGGCCAAGTCCGTGTCCAGCAGGACGCCCAGCGGGCCCGCGTCGGTTACCGGTAGGCCGCTCAGATCCATGATGGGCGCAGCGGGCGCGGAGAGCCGACTTCGGCACACAATGCTGTCGGCCTGGATTGCGCCGCCGCGGGTAGGTACGTCGGCCCGTTGCGCACCGGGGTGCGTCCCGCTACACGCCGCGGGCGGTCCGGCGCCTCGTCCGTACCTACGGTGCGTGGTACGCCGTGGCCCGAGAGCCTCGACATCGCCGGTTCCCGGGCCGAGGGATGGACGACAGGGCTGCGGCGACGTCACACAGGTGGCAGCAGGCGGGCGACGAGGCCGGCGACGAGGGCCGCCCGGCGGGGCATTTCGGCGATGACGGCGTACTCGCCTTCGGCGTGCGCGTGTGCGCCGACCGCGCCGAGGCCGTCGAGGGTGGGGATGCCGATCCCGGCGGTGAAGTTGCCGTCGGACGCGCCACCGACACCGACCGCGCGGATGTCTCCGAGGCCGAGGTCCCTGGCGGCGAGGCGCGCGAGATCCAGCAGGGGCAGGGCCTGGCCCGCCTCCATCGGCGGGCGGTTGGGGCCGCCCTCGACGGTGACCGAGGCACTGGGCAGCACCGGGGACAGTGCGGCCATCCGGGCATGCAGGGCGTCCTGCTCGGCGCGGGTGGTGGCGCGGGCGTCCACGTGGAAGTGGGCCTCGGCCGGGACGGTGTTGGTCGTGGTGCCCGCGGCGGCGAGAGTGGGAGTGACGGTGAGCCCGCCGGAACCGAACGAGGCGACGGTGCGCGCCTGTTCGGCGAGCTCCAGGAGCGCGTTCACGCCCTTCTCGGGTTCGAGGCCGGCGTGCGCGGCCCGCCCCAGGACCCGCACCACATACTGGCTGACGCCCTTGCGGCCGGTCTTGAGCGCGCCGTCCGCGCTGGCCTCCAGCACCAGAACCGCCCCGGCACGGGCGGCGACCTTTTCGATCAGCGGTCGGGAGACGGGTGAGCCGATCTCCTCGTCGGTGGTCAGCAGCATGCCGCAGCCCGCAGGGGAGCCGAGCGCCGCCATCGCGTACAGGCCCTGCACGACCCCGGCCTTCATGTCGAAGACGCCGGGGCAGCTGAGGGTGGTCGGAGTGCACAACGGCTTCGGCCAGCGGGCCAGGGTGCCGACCGGCCACACCGTGTCGAGGTGGCCGAGCAGCAGCACGCCACCCGGCGCCGGCTCCCAGTACAGCGCCGGCCGGTCCCGCTCGGTGATCCACTCGGGCGCGCGGCCGAGCAGGCGGGTGCCCAGCTCGGCGGTATGCTCCGCGACCTGGGCCAGTCGGCCGAAATCCTCGGACGGCGACTCCACCAGACACAGGTCGAGGGTTGCCCGGGCCATCTCCTCGGTGCGCGCGGTCAGTTCGTCCAGGAGGGTCACGGCTTGAGCACCTGTGTGGTGACAGTGAGTTCCGCCAGTACTTCGGGGAGCGGGGCGACGCCGATGCCGGGCCCGGTCGGGATTGCGATGCGGCCGTCCTCGGTCATCGTGATCGGCTCGGTCAGGTCCTGCTTGAAGTAGCGGTCGGAGGCCGAGATGTCCGAGGGCAGGGTGAAGTTGGGCAGGCCGCCCAGGGCGAGGTTGGCCGCCCGGCCGATGCCGGTCTCCAGCATGCCGCCGGCCCAGACGGGGATGCCGGCTGCCGCGCAGACGTCGTGCACGCGCCGCGCTTCGAGGTATCCGCCGACCCGGCCGGGCTTGATGTTGACGATTCTGCAGGCGCCGGTGCGGATCGCCTCGTACGCGGCCTGGGCGGAGACGACCGACTCGTCGAGACAGATCGGGGTCCGCACGACGCGGGCGAGCTGGGCGTGGCCGGCGATGTCCTCTTCGTCGAGTGGCTGCTCGATCAAGAGGAGCCCGAACGCGTCGAGGAGCGCGAGGTGGCGCGCGTCGGAGCGGGTGTAGGCGGAGTTGGCGTCCACCTGGAGGAGCACGTCGTCGCCGAATCGCTCCCGCACCGCGGCGACCGGCTCGATGTCCCAGCCCGGCTCGATCTTGAGCTTGATCCGGCGGTATCCGGCGTCCAGGTAGCCCGCCACCGCGTCGAGCAGCTCCGGTACGGCGTCGTAGATGCTCACCGACACGCCGGAGTCGACATGCGTCGCGGTCGCCCCCAGGTGGCGGCTCAGCGGAACTCCGGCGGCCTTCAGCTGGGCGTCGAGCACAGCCGTCTCCACCGCCGCTTTGGCCATCCGGTGCCCGCGCACCGGCTCCAGCAGTGGGGCCACCAGATCGGCGTTGAGCCGGTCTGCGGCGAACAGGCGGGGCAGCAGATGGTCCGCGACAACCCGGTGCGCACCGTCGGTGAACTCGCTCGAGTACAGCGGGTCGGCGATCGCGACGCACTCGGCCCAGCCCTCGGCCTGGTCGGTGATCACCCGTACCAGCAGCACGTCGCGCTCGGTCTGGGTGCTGAACGAGGTGCGGAACGGGGACGCCAGCGGGATGGCGACCCGCCGAAGTTCGACAGCTTCGATGTTCAGGTTCATTGGTCCCTCGGGTTCGTCGGGATCTTCAGGTCAAGGGGGGTGGTGAGGACGTATGTGCCGTTCCGGTCGGCTCCCGTCCATCGGTATCCGGACCGCAGCAGCGGCCGCATCGCCTCGCGCAGAGCGAGGCGCCAGTCCAGGACCAGGGAAACGTCATCAGGCAGCAGCGCCGGGACGCGCAGCCGCACCTCCTCGCCGGGCCGGGGGCCCACGGCCCGGCGCACCGGCCCTCCCGCCTCACCGATATCCAACAGGGGGCTGTCGGAACGGGCCGGAGCGGGCGAGCGGCCGGGCTCGGCGGCCGCCAGATCCCAGTGCACCAGGACCCGGTCCGTCGGGATCCCGCGGTTGAAGGCATCGTTCATCGGCCCGTAGAACTCCGCGTGGTACGAGACGCCCGTGGCGCCGAGTCCGGCCAGGTTGAAGGAGGCGTTGGCGGTCCGCAGCGGATCGAAGGTCCAGGCCATCCGCCTGATGCCGCGCTCCAGGCACCAGTCGCGCTGGCCGAGCTTGATCGCCCGGCCCACACCCGTGCTCCGCCACTCCTTACCGACGCCGACCACATGCGAGTGCAGCAGGGGCCCGTCCGGATCGGAGCCGAGGAAGCCCACCGCCACTCCGGCGAGCCGCCCGTCGACGAGGCCGCCGAGCACCTGTGCCCCGGCTTGGCTGAGTGCCCGCATGAAGGGAAACGGCACCGGCGGAATCTCCGCCTGCCATACCTCGGTGATCAGGTCGGTCGCCGCCAGCAGTTCCTCGACGCCGGTCAGCTCCCGTACCTCCGTGTTCACGACCATGGGCTGTAGCCTGCCGGATCACGCCCCACCAGGTTTTGTGCTGAGCGTCAAACATGAGGTCGTCGAGTGGGTGTCTACGACAATTCGGCTAGGGTGGCTCCATGGAGCAAGCCCCCACCCTGCACCGCCTCGTCCAGGACATCGGTGAGCCCCTGCTGCGGCTCGCCGTCGATCCGGGCGGCGCGGACCAACCCCTCGCCGGGGTGGCCATTCACGACCCGGCCGACGCGGAGGCAATGGAGGCGGGGTGCTTGGTGCTGTGCGTGGGCGTGACCCGGGGGGCAGAACTGCTCACCCTCGGCAGCGCCGCGCAGCGCGCCGGTGCGCGTGGCCTCGCAGTGAAGGGACCGGTCCCCGCCGAGACAGCCGACTGCCCGGTGCCGGTCGTCGAGGTCAACCCTGACGCCTCATGGATGCACGTCGCGACGATCCTGCGGCAGCGCCTGCTGGACCACTCGCGGGCGCAGTGGGAGCCCGCGGGCGCCACCAGCGACCTGTTCGCGCTGGCCAACACGGTCAGCGCGATGATCCAGGCCCCGGTCACCATCGAGGACGCGGCCTCGGCGGTGCTGGCCTGGTCGGCAGGACAGGACGACACGGACGAATCGAGGGTGGAGACGATCCTCAGCCGCGCGGTGCATCCGAGCCGGCTGCACAAGCTCGCGGAGCAGGGCGCCTTCGAACGGCTGCACTCCTCCACCGCGCCGGTGTACATCGAATCGTACGAACCGGGCCTCCTGCCCCGGGTGGCGATTGCCGTACGTGCCAACTCCGAAGTCCTCGGCTACGTCTGGGCGGTCGTCACCGCCCCGCTGCCGGAAGAACACACCCGATGGCTCGAACTGTTCGCCCCGGTCGTCGCCCTGCACCTGGCCAACACCCGCTCCGACGGCTCCGCCTGGGCCCGGCAGCAGCGCCGCGAACTGGCCGCGGCAGTGCTCGCCGGAGGCCCGGCCGGGGAGGGCGCGGCCCGTGAGCTCCAGCTGCACACCGGGGCCCTGTGCCTGATCGCCGTGGGCCTGCGCCCACGGGACACCGCCTCGGACATCGCCTCGGACGCCGCCTCGGACGCCGCCTCCGCAGAGGCCGCCGTCGCAGCCGCCGGCCTTCGCAGGCTCGAGGACGCCCTGACGCTCTACCTCACCGCAGTGCGCCCCTCGGCGGTGGCCGTGCGCGGCGACCGTGCGGTGTACGTGCTGGTGGCCTGGCCGCAGCCGTCCAGAGACGAGATTCTGGCCGCGGCCCGCTCGTTGGCCGCGGACTTCGTCTCCCGGTCGCCGGGAGGGCCTGGAGGGGACTATCTGGCCGCGGTCGCCGGGCCCGCCGCCGAGCCCGGCCGTGTGCCCGCCGTCCGGGCCCAGGCCGACGCCGTGCTGCGCGCCCTGCGCGGTGCCGGGGGCTCGGCGCCCGCCGTGGCCACCCTCGACGAGACGGCACTCCAGGTGCTGCTCGACCGCCTCGGCGACGTCGCCCAGTCGCTCGGCCTGCCGCCGACCACCGGCCCGCTGCGCCGCCTCGCCGAGCACGACGGCCCAGACGGCGTCCTCACCGAGACCCTCGCCGCCTACCTGGCCGCGGGATGCCTGACCGAGGACGCTGCTGCCCAACTGCGGGTGCACGTCAACACCTTGCGATACCGGCTGCGCCGGATCAGGGAGGTGTCAGGTCTGGACTTCCATGACGCCGATCAGCTGCTGCTGGCCCAGCTGCAGCTGCGGTTGCGGCTGCGCGAGACGACGGCCCCTTTTCACCCAGACGAAAAGACTCGGCTTTCCACGTTCTGATGGGTCGTCACCTGGCCGCACCCAGAGCTCGTAACACGATCATGGGCGGACCGTGTTCGCCGCGGCGTAGCCCGTTCCAGCGCCCAGTGTGACCCCGGCGGCCATGAGTGAACCTGCGGCGAGTACCTGACGTCGTCCGACCGACATGGACGTTCCCCTTCAGTGCGGTGCTTCAGTGCACTGGCCGGAAGGAAAGATACCTGTGTCGGCAGCTTTATTCCAGTCTTCAAGATTGGTGATACAGCATGATTCCTCACTAATGTGCCATGGGGAGAGGCTCAAAGTAGCTGCATCTTCAGCTTCATGAGTGAGAAGCTGAACGACAAGGCAGTCGTCCTGTACGGCGACATCCTGCGGCTGACGGATGCGATCGGCGGACGGGCCGAGCGCATCATCAGTGAGGCCGCCGGACTGGGCGGTTCCGAGTTCGGGGTGCTCCTGCGTCTGGCCCGCCACCGGGAGAACCGGACCACCAGCGCCCGCCTGGCCGAGGATTTGTCGTTCACCTCGGGCGGGCTGACCCGTCTGATCGCCCGCATGGAGGAGGCCGGGCTGCTCACCCGCCACCCCCACCCCGACGACCGCCGGGCCGCGCTCCTGGAAGCCACTCAGCAGGGTCGCGAACGGATGGAACGCGCCCTCGCCGTGCACGTCCCGCAGGTCACCGCCGACCTAGTGGAGCCGCTCACCCCGGTCGAGCGGCTGATCCTCGCGAGCTCGTGACCAAGCTGCTGGCCCACTCCGCGCGCGGCACGGTGCAGGGCCACGCACGACCGTGACCCGTCCTCGCGCCACCCTCCAGCCTCTCCCGACCTGAAGCGCATCCGGAAACAAGCGGAGTACCTCTGCGAAGATCCTCTTGGACGACATAGCCCTGGCGAGTGCACCGGTACCTTCCGGCTCGGCGGCGACGAACTGCTGACCGTGGAGGACGGCAGCAGCTTCATCAGTGCCGAGGACTGCGCCGTGGCGCTGGTCGACGAGGTGGAGAAGAGCGCACCGACCCGGCGCCGTATCACCGTCGCGTACTGATTCGCCGCCGGAGACCCGTCTGGGTGGCCGACCGTCACGAGTGGAATCCGCGGGCGGCCGGAGTGCTCAGTATGTACGTCCATCTCGCGCGTGTGACCGGAGCGTCATCGAAGGTGAGGGCGACGTACCTCGCCCTCACAGCCGGTGCCGTCGCCCCCGTCGGCCGTGTGCGTCAGTGGCCAGATATCCACATTCGCCCGGCTGATTGAGGCAACGTACAGGCCGGAGGCCTGGTGCACGGTGACGTCCCGGTGAGAGCCGACCCTCCTCGGCTCCACCGGTACGGCGATCGCGCCCGCGCCGGTGGGTCAGCTGTCTTCCGCGGACGGTCGTTGCCGAGTGAGCCGGAACTCGAGCATCGCCGCAAAGCGCTCGTCGGGATCATCCAGGTTCAGTTGCGCGATTTCTGCCGCCCGACGAAGGCGGTATCTGAATGTGTTGGGATGTACATCCATGGCCGCAGACGCGTTCAGGGTGTTGCCGAGGTGGTCGAGCCATAGAGCCACGGTTTCCGTCATCGTGGTTCCATTTTCTCGATCGTGGTGACGCAGCCGGGCGATGGGGCCGTCCAGCAGTCCGCCCTCGTTGCGCAGTTGGTCACCGATCTCCAGCAAGAGTGCGTCGACTTGGACGTCGGCGACCGTGGCGACTCGGCCGGCCGGTTCCTGGCGCAGGACACGTAGGGTTCTGTCCGCGTCGTGCCGCGAGCGGGCGAGGTCGGCCGGATCGGACGACGAGACTTCGCGGCCGATGCCGATCTCCACTCCTCCAGGTCTGCCCCGTGCACGGTCGAGGAAATCGTTCGAAACTCGCTGGGCCATGGCCGTGACGTCTTCTTTTCCTTTCCGGATCGGCGTCGGCACGATCGCATAACACACGTCGCCGACCAATGCGGCGACCGCGCCGGGGACCGCGACCGACAGGTGAAACGCGAAGGAGTCGGTGATCCGTTCCAAGGTCTGCCGTCGCGTCTGCCCGGCGGCCGCCGTGTCGGTCGAGTTCCCATGCGGAAGGGACAGTCCGAGCACCGCCACGGTCCGGTGCGCAAGCCCAAGACGCTCGATCGCGCCCGACGCCGGGGCGTCTGCCGACAATGCGGTTGCGACGAGGTCCGCGCGAATCTGCCGGTCGATGTCCGTACCGATACGGTGCCGCAGCAGCTGCAGCGCAACAACTTTCGCGGCATCGACGAGTACTTGCTCCTTCTCGTCGCTCAAGGGCCCGGCGACAGCCGCCCAGATCGAACCGAGTACTTGGTCACCTGCGCGTACAGCAATCGCCACGCGCGGAAGACCTGGCACTCCTTCGATCCGCGGGGTGTCGATGAAGATCGGTTTCTCGCCGGCGTAGAGCCTTTTGAAGACGCCCGCTCGTTCCTGCGCTAGGCGCGCGTGCTGAGGGACGCCCCGTCCGAGAATCGTCTCGATCCGTGTTTGATCAGCCTCGTTCTGGCGATCGGAGAACGCCAGAATCTGTGAGTCGCGATCTTCGATGGTGATCGGCGCGTCGAGTAGTGATCCGATCGCGTTGGCCAGGGCGAACGAGTCTTCCGCGGGCATTCCGGCCAGCAGTTCCTCACCGCTCCCACTGCTGGAGAGCAGCGAGCGGAGCAGAACGACCAACTGTGCCCACGTTGCTCCGCCGGCGAGGCCGAGCAGGACCACACCGCTGCGTTCGATGCGAGCACGCAGCTCCGGCTCGAGATCCAGCGGCGCACGTACCACGAGGGCGGGCGCCTGACGTGTGACCGCACGATCGAGCAACGTCGGCAGATCTCGGACGTCGGCGGCGGTGCACAGAAGCATGGCCCCGGGGCGAACCGGCGCCTGTTCCCGCGGATCGTCGACGACGACGTCCGTGATCAACGCACTTCCGTCGACGCTCCCCGCAAGAACCTCCAGCAGGGTGCCGACGAGCCTGCTCACGACGTTGTCGAGCCTGGCTCCAGGGCTGGTCATGATCGGCACCCTCCGCTTGCTTCCCGCTGCCCCAACGGTACGTCGTTCATGAATCCACACCACTCATCGGCCGTGATTGGTGCAGCCGCACGATGCACGTCGTGGTGACGCACAGCACGCTGATGCACGTAGACAGCCCCACCCCGAAAGAAGGCAGTGTTCACATGCTCGCGACACCATCCACCAACGGTGCATCCGACCACGCGCGGAGCACTGCGTCCGCGTCGTCGATGTCGTCATGGGTGGACAACCTCGCCGCGCTCGGGTTGCAACTGCCGTCGACGGTCACGCCGATCGGTGTCTATGTTCCGGCGGTACGGGCCGGTGACCTGGTCTACACCTCTGGCCAGTTGCCGTCGGTGCGGGGATCGATCGAACGACCGGGAAAGGTCGGCCGCGACGTTTCGGTGGCGGACGCGTCGAGGGCAGCGGAAATATGCGCTCTGAACGCACTTGCCGCGATAGATGCCCTCGTCGGCCTCGACGCCGTCGTACGGGTCGTGAAGGTGACCGGGTTCGTCGCTTCCGCCGCCGAGTTCACCGGCCAGCCCGACGTCGTCAACGGCGCATCGAATCTGCTCGCGAGCGTTTTCGGCGATGCCGGTACACACGCGCGCTCGGCTGTCGGCGTCGCCGAACTGCCACTCGACGCCCCCGTCGAAGTCGAACTCATCGTCGAGGTTGCCTGACCCCCATACCCAGCCGGACCCGACCTAGCGACGCCCGGCGCGGTCCGCCATGGCTGCCCCCGTCGACCCATAACGCCTCAATCCGAATACCGATCATGAAAGAGGACACATCATGACAGTCGTCAGCTCCCCCGGTGGGGCGAACGAGGACGGCCTCGCGCAAGGACTCAACAAGCGGCACATCCGCATGATCGCGATCGGCGGTGCCATCGGAGTCGGGCTCTTCCTCGGATCCGGGAAAGGCATCTCCTACGCCGGGCCCGCCCTGATCGGCGTCTACGCAGTCACCGGTGTGTTCATCTTCATCATCATGCGTGCCCTCGGCGAGCTGCTGATGTACCGGCCCGTCTCGGGGAGCTTCGCCGAGTATGCCCGCGAGTTCCTGGGCCCCGCATATGGCTTCGTCACCGGCTGGGGTTACTGGATCACGTGGACCATCATCGGGATGGCCGAGCTCACCGCGGCGGGGGTCTTCGTCAAGTTCTGGTTCCCGTCGATGCCGCAATACCTCACGGCACTGATCGCCCTGCTCGCACTCGTCGGATTGAACCTGGCCAAGGTCGGATTCTTCGGAGAGGCAGAATTCTGGTTCGCATCGATCAAGGTCGTCACCATCCTCGCCCTGATCGGCGGCGGCATCTTCGCCCTGGCCTTCGGCGTCGGCGAAGCCGGCCGGACAGGCGGGATCGAGAACCTCTGGAATCACGGAGGCATCGCCCCGCACGGGCTGCTCGCGGTCCTTCTGGCCTTCCAGATCGTGGTCTTCTCCTACCAGGGCGTAGAACTCATCGGCATGACCGCGGCCGAAACCAAGGACCGGGAGACCGTGATACCGAAGGCGATCAACTCCGTACCCTGGCGTATCGGGATCTTCTACGTCGGCACCCTGATCGTGCTGATGTCACTGTTCCCCTGGGACCAGTTCAGCGCGGACGAGAGCCCCTTCGTCAAGAGCTTCTCCCAGATCGGTCTTCCCGCGGCCGCCGGCGTCATGAACTTCGTTGTCCTCGCCTCCGCCCTGTCGGCGTGCAGCGCCGGGCTGTACAGCAACGGACGCCTGCTCAAGAAGCTCGCCGCGGACGGGCTCGCGCCCAAGGTGTTCAAGAAGACCAGCCGTGGTCACGTGCCTGCGGCCGCCATCATCGCCTCCGGCACTCTGATGCTCGTCGGCGTCGCGGTCAACGCGATCGTCCCGGAGAAGGCGTTCTCGTACATCTCGTCGGTCGCCACCCTGGGAGGAATCTGGAGCTGGGGGGTCATCGTCGTCTGCCACCTCGTCTACCGGCGTCGCGTCGAACGCGGTGAGGCACCCGCGAGTACGTTCCGGCTCCCTTACGCCAAGGCCCTGTGCTGGGCCACTCTCGCCTTCCTCGCAGCCCTGACGGTTCTCCTCGCGTTCGACGAGGGCCAGCGCATCGCCTTGTACGCCCTGCCGGTCTGGGCAGCGGTTCTCATCGGCGGCTACCGGATGTCGTCGCGAAACGCCGCCCGCGAGGAGCCCATGCCGGCCCGGGCACCGAGCGCGCTGTGAGCCGTGAGTCCGTCCACTGGCGCTGACGCCCTGCCGAGCAGCCACCCGAAGGAACAGCCGTGATTCCCGCCGCATACCCCCAACTGCGTCTCGACGCCGCCGCCCTCGATCACAACATCCGCGTCATGGCCGACTGGTGCAAGACCCATGACGTCGCGCTCGCCCCCCATGTCAAGACGACGATGTCCGCTCCCATCATCGAACGACAGATCGCGGCCGGCGCCGTCGGCGTCACCGTGGCCACCGTCGACCAGGTCGCGACCGTGCTCGGCTGGGGACACGACACCGTCCTCGTCGCGAATCAGATCGTCGACCCGTTCGGACTGGCACGACTTCGGACCTGGCTCACCGGCGAGACGGAACGGAGCATCCGGTGCTTCGTCGACTCCGCGGCCGGGATCGCCGCGGCGAAGCAGGTGTTCGGCGCGCACGGTCCCGCTCTTGAAGTGCTTCTGGACGTTGGCACCCCGGGTGGCCGCACCGGTATCCGTGACCCGAGGCAGGCCCGCCGCACAGCGGAGCTCGTCCGAGCGACTCCCGGACTTCGGCTCGTGGGAGTCGCCGGGTACGAGGGCGTCGCCCCGAACACAAGGACCGACGAAACGCTTGCGGCCGTGGACGAACACTGCCGCCGGGTCCGCGACGTCTACCTCGATGTCGCCGGACTCTTCGAGACCGACCGCCCAGTGTACTCGATGGGTGGATCGGCCTTTCCTGACCGTGTCGTCGACTTCCTCCCGATGAACGACGACGTTCCGGGCACCATCCGGTTGCTCAGGTCCGGTTGCTACGTCACGCACGATCACGGTGTCTACGCCCGGGTGAGCCCGATTCCCGGCCTCGTCCCAGCGCTGGCCGTGCGCGCGGTCGTCGTGTCCGCCGCCGAGGACGGCACCGCCGTGGTCGGAGCCGGGAAGCGCGACCTTCCCTACGACACCCAGACGCCGATCCTTCTGTCCGCCAGCACGGCCGCCGGACAGGCGAAGGCGGATGTCCACGGACGCGTCAGTGCGCTGTACGACCACCACACGGTGCTCTCCGACGCACGGAATCTCGAGGTGACGGATGTCGTCGAGTTCGGGATCTCGCACCCGTGCTCGGCATTTGACCGGTGGCCCGAGTACCTCGTCACCAACAACCACGGCGAGGTGATCGACGCCTGGCGCACCGACTTCCGCCGATCGTCGATCGACACAACGCTCAACGAGTCGGCGAGCAGGGCGTGACTACCTTGCCCACAGCGACGTCCCCATCAGCGGATCAGGGACGGGGATCGGCGAGGGGAAACAAATACCTGGTGCTCTACGGCAGTCCAGACTCATTTGTCTTGGGGCCTTCAGCACCATCTCAACGAAGGCCGACTACACCTCGTAGGCGATGACCTGGATCACTACGCGCCTGCTCTGCTTTCCGATCGGAGGCTCCGCGTCCCACTATGACGCACCTGTCATCTGGTTCGTCGACCACGGCGGGGTGCCATCAACTGGCTCATGCGAAACGTCGATCAGCGCGAAGGTCGCGGCACGGATGATTCAAGACCGTGAGCAGGAGATGGATGCCGCCACCTATCTGGACGGTGGTGCCGGTCCAGGTCGCCGGGATGACCTCCTCGGCGGTGTACGCCGCCTTCTCGCCGTAGAACTCACGGGCGTACGAGACGAACCTACCCAGATGACGGACGGTGCAGAATCATTTCGCCCATCGCCCGAAGCATGAGGAAAGCGAAGAACCCGCAGACGGCGTAGATGAGGATGAGGGACGGGCCCGCCTGGTTCAGGCGTCCGCCCCGGCCCTCATGAAGAGACCCGTTCCGATGGCGCCACCGATCGCGATCATCTGGATCTGACGATTCTTCAGGGATTTTTGATATCCCGACCTCTCCGCGGCCGATCCCCCTTCCGGTGGAGAGCTCGATGACCCCGGAAGAGACGGAATGTAGTCAGGTGGAGTTGGCGACGGATTGCGCATGGAATTCCTCCGGGCAGGGAAGAGTTCCGGCGCGCCTCAGCTATATACTGCTTGGCTTGCGTCTCGTTCTGGACTCCTCGCTCAAATCACGTTCCCTGGATGCTGGAATTCCTGAGAGGCGAGAGGCTGGGGCTCCGGCATGGAGTGGGCACCCTTAAAGGGCAAGCCATTTATATGGAGAAGGTCTGATCTCGTCTCACAATGAGCCTTTCCCAGTAATGGATCACGACGCTGCGTCAGCGGTCGCGGTGTGGCGGGGGCGGGGGCAGTGATCGCCAACTTCGGCGGCAGGCCGTGGGCCGTCGCCTCCTACGACATGCACACCGGCAACGTCGGCGGCAGAGCGATGGGGTGGGGTGTCCTGAGCACCAACTCCAGCACATGGGGCGCCGGTGCCATCGGATCGGTCTGGATGGATGTCACCAACGACGGCAAGAATTCGTGTATCCAGTGCGGCCCGTTCACCACGACCGCGAGGGGCGCCAGGATCACGACCCCGGCCTACCCGACCAGCAGCTCGGCGAGTCGGGCCTTCCGTGTCTGCGCGCAGGTGACCAGCGCCTCCCCCGTCAGCGGCATCACCTGCACCCCTTGGTGGTAGTCCCCGACTCTGGGCACCTGAGGTAGCTCCGGTCCGGCCGTCGACCCCGCCGACGATCACCTGTACCCGATCGCGTTCCTCGAGCTCGGTCACCATCGGTGGGATGACACCATCGAGGCCGCCGCCGCATACATGGCCCGGGTCCACGGATGGCGGAACCTGCACCTGTACCCGGGCGACGACCCCTCGGTGCTCATTCCGCGCATTCCGCGAGCCGTTCTGACGTGGGGCGTGTTCTTACGGCACCCCCACCCAGACCACGGCTGTGGCTGCGAGTGGGACGACACCTGGCGAATGGTCTGAGCACCCGACACCGAACCCGGCGCCGTCCCGATCACCGCCATGCGACACCCAGCCGCATCGGCAACCGCCGCCGACATCCCCAACCCCGACGCGGGCAGCCCCGCCACCCGGGCAGCCTGACGCGGCTGAGCACGCGAAGACGAGGGCCCTGGCCTCCATCACTTTGGAGGCCAGGGCCCTTTTTGCGTTTCCAGTGGAAACGCGCGACACCCGGGCCAACACCGAAGCGTCAACGCGGCGTTGTCGATCCACCCCGCCATCCAGGAGCAAGCCACCTCCCGCCGCATCCAGCGCAAAATCTGGGCGGGGAAGGGTCCGTAAACGCTAGTCTCGCCCCCCGTGCCCACCGCAGTCCTGGAGATCTCATGGCAGGCGGGCTCCCGCGGCCCAAGCGTGAAAGCACCAAGTCCAAGCCCGAAGTGGCTCCCGAAGAGGTCCTGTACACCGACACGGACCGCAGCGGGGACACCCTGGAGCTGGAGCTGTTGTCTATGTGGTGGCTCCACACCGTCGACTCCTCCTTCCGCCCCCCGGGCCGGAACTGGCCCCTCATCTGGGCGTACATCATCGAAGGCGGCGGGTCCACCAAGACCACCAGCGCCACGTCCATGGCCGTCATTGCCGCCCTGGACGGCTTCCCAGGCGTCGTCTTCGACCTCGACAGCAACATGTCGGCGACCACCGTCCTCGGCTACGACGAGACCGCCCTCAAGGGCAAGAAGACCGCGATCGACCTGCTCTACGGCAGGGCCACCCTGGACGAGGTCGCGCTGCCCGCCCGCTATCGCGTCGGCGACGGCGACGACCCCGAAGAGGACTTCGAGCCCATCGAGAACCTGCGCGTCGTGCCCGGCAGCCCCACCATGGCCGGCGCGGACCTCGCCATCGCAGAGGACGCGGACCGCAACGACTGGTTCGCCGAGATCCTGCGCTCCTACGAAGGCATCGACTCGGTCTTCTACGTGGACTTCCCGGCGAGCTACGGCAAGATGGCCTACTCCGTGCTGCGCATGCTGGACGAGTTGGACTCCGTCATTCCGTCGATCAAGGCCGACCCCAAGGCCGTCAAGCTGGTCAAGCGGCTCACGGACGAACTGGAGCGAGTCCGCGACAAGGAGCGCGGCAGCCGGTCCGTCCCCGGCCGGCCGACACTCAAGCACTTGATCCTCACCGGCACGTCGCCGCTGACCTGGAAGGACCAGGTGGCGGCCCGCCGCGCCACGGCTGCGGCAGAGGCGATGTACAGCTCCGTGCTGCTGCCCTACATCCGGTACTCGGCAGACGCCGAGAAGATCTACGAGGACGAAGTTCCCCTGCCGATCCTTCTGCCCGACTCGGTGGTCTCCGTGGACTATCGGAAGGTGATGGGGCGCCTCGACTTCGACGGCCTGTCCGGCGACTGTGAGTGCTGGTGATCGTGTCCGGCTATTCCCGGATGATCGCCGCGCGGATGCTGCCGTCGAGGCAGGCCGCCGATCTCGTGAGCGGGCACTGGGACCTGCTGTCCGGCTGGAATGCGGTGCCCCGTGCGCTGGTCTGGGACAACGAGCCGGCCATCGGACGCCGCCAGGAGGGGCGGGCCGTGCTCGGTCATGAGTTCGCGGCGCTGGCCGGGCTGCCGGCCTGCAAGGTGATCCTGTGCCGGCCCCGCGACCCGTTGGCCAAACATCTGTCATCACACTGCACATCATCGGGTCGTTGCACAGTGGTCGGGATCGAGGACGGATTTCCGTGGTCGGCCGATGATCGGCCGGACCAGGTCGGGGCCGGGCAGGGGGTAGAGGTACTCGCCCTTGTCGTTGGCCAGGACGCCGGTGATGATGCCGTCCCGGCGCCAGTGCTTGACGGTTTGGAAGTGGACATCGAGGTGTCGGGCGAGTTCGCAGACGGTCAGCAGTCCGGAGTCGAGCAGTCGTTGGCGGTGGATGCGTAGGCGGTAGGCGTTTCGCAGGTGGACGACGATGCCGGGTGTGAACGGGCTGCCGGTGCCGCTGGTCAGGTTTCGCTCGTTGAGGAGCTCGGCGGTCTGGGCGTCAGTGTGTGCTCTTCCAGCAGCTCGTCCAGGACGGCCACGACGGCGGGGGCGGTCTGCCGCAGTTCCCAGCAGTTCAGCGGGCGGGGCAGCGTGAGCTGGTGGCCTTGGCCGCCGCGCAGGACGACGCCGACGGATGTGGTCGGTCTTGGTGAGGGTGACGTCGGTGAGCAGGAGTCGGACCATGCGCTTGCGTTCACGCATAGGGGTGGCCGGGTCGTTCCACAGGCGGGGGAAGTCGGCGGCCAGCGCAGTGATCTTCTCGCGGGTTCCTGGCGGCAGCGGGCTGGCGGCGGTGTTTTTTCGCGCGCTCGTACTCGTCGGTGGCCTCGGCCAGCTCACGCAGAGCGAGACCCAGATCGGACAGCCATCCGGGGTAGCGATGACCTGCATGTTTCCTCCGTGGTGCTTGTGTTTTCCGGACCACCACAGGTCCGCGCCGTTGGGACCGGGGGCGGCAACGCGGTCGGTGCGGATGACGGTGCCGTCCAGGTTCAGATGCGTCAGCCCGGCCGCTTTCGCGCGTTCCAGTGCGGTCGCGAGGTCCGGGGCTCCGGAGGCCAGCACGGTCAGCCCCTCGTGGAGGTACCGGTAGGCGGTGGAGGTCGACAGACCGTTGTCGCGGGCGAGTTGGGACAGACGGGTACCGTCGAGGAACCAGCGCAGGATGACTACCGACTGCTTGAAGCAGCTCAGCACACGCCGCCCCCTGCGGGTCTTGACCACGGTTCGGTGGTCGCGCAGTAGCCGGGCCAGGTGCTCGGCGGTGGACCGCTTCACGTCGAGCGTGGCGGTATATGTGACACTGATCGGCACGTGAGACCCCTTGTTCAGAACTTTCCTTCGCAAGATCGTTCCTACCAGGGGCCTTACGCCTGCCCGGACTTGGGGAGCTCACGGGCCGCGGCACCAGCATCGTGATCACGCCGAGCGACGGGCGCTTACTGGGAAAGACTCAATGCGAGGCGGCGTAACTCGCCGATCCTCAGGACGGGCTTCTCAAAGATGGCGCCTGGAACCCGTCCTTGGGCCACGCCCGTCGCGAGGGGCAATGTGCGGTCCCGGCCACCTGGCCATAGTCAGCCTCACGAGCGAGGCGGCGCAAGCACACGTGAACCACACCGACTCCGCCGCCGCGGCCCGGCACGTGCGTCGAACTTCGTCGCACCCGCGCTCGGAGCGCCAGCCCTGTCAGGTTGCGCGGTGCGGTCCGTGGACCAGTGCCAGGACGCGTCGTGCGCGTTCCAGCACAGGCTTGTCGACCATCTGCCCGTCGACCGTGGTGACCGCCTCCCCGGCGCCGAGGACCGCGCGGGCCCACCGCACTTCCTCGGCCGAGGGGGCGAACCCTTCGGTCACGGGATGGAGTTGGTGCGGATGGACGCAGAGTTTGCCTGTGAAGCCCAGCCGTCGGGCGTGTTCGATGTCGGCGCCGAGCCTGTCCAGGTCCCGTACGGCGGTGGTGACGCCGTCGACGGGTGGGGCGATGTTCGCCGCGGCCGAGGCGACGACCAGTCTGGAGCGGGCGTGGGCCAGGGCCGTGTGATCGTCCTGGGCGACGCCGAGCTGGGTGGCCAGGTCGACGTTGCCGAAGGCGGCACGGGCGACGCCCGGTGTGGCGCACACCTCGCGCGCCCGTTCCACGCCGAGTGCGGTCTCGACGAGTGGGACGAGGTCGCATCGGCCGGCCGTCCGGGCAGCCAGTTCTGCCAGTACGGCGGAGTCCTCCGCTTTGGGCACCATGACCGGGCAGCCGTGGTCGGCGGCCACGCGCAGGTCGGCCTCGGACCACCGGGTCCCGGGCGCGTTGATCCGTACGATCGCGCGGTTGCCGAGGGCGAGCCAGGCCGCGGCGTTGTCGCGGGCGCGGTCCTTGTCCTCGGCGGCGACCGCGTCCTCGAGGTCGATGATCACCACGTCGGCGCCGGAGGCGGCGGCCTTGTCGAAGCGGTCGGGCCGGTCTCCCGGCACGAAGAGGAGGCTGCGGGCGGACAGGACCGGGATCATGCGAAGGTCACCTCCGCCTCGGCGTGCCGTTCCTCCCGGTGGGTGGCGATGCGCAGTTCGGCACGGTCGCCGCGGGGCGTGCCGCAGGCCAGGAGGCGTTCACCGGCGAACACGGGCCGACGCAGCCGGTACGACAGGGAGCGCACCTGTCGGTCGGGGGCGTGACGGCGGGCGAGTTCCAGCATCAGCAGGGCCAGCAGGGGGCCGTGGACGACGAGTCCGGGGTAGCCCTCTTCACCCCGGCAGTACGGGGCGTCGTAGTGGATGCGGTGGGCGTTCGCGGTCAGGGCGCTGAAGCGGAAGAGCAGGGCAGGGTCGGGGTGCAGGGGAAGCTGCCACGGCTCGTCCCCGTGAGGGCGGGGCAACTCGTCGACGCCGGAAGGGTGTTGTCCGGCGCTGCGTCCGGAGCGGTAGACGATGTCCTGCTCCTCCACGAGGCAGGTCCGCCCGTGCTGGCGGAACTCGCGGCGCTCGGTGACGAACAGCATCTCCCCGGTGCGCCCCCGCTTGGCGGTCACGGAGGCGAGGGAGCTGTGACGTTCGGCGGGTACGCCGAGGCGGAGCGGCTCGGTGATCTCGCAGCGGCCGCCCGCCCACATGCGCTGCCGGTGGGGAAGGGGCGGCAGGAAGTGGCCGTTCGAGGGGTGGCCGTCGGCGCCGAGTTCCCGCCCGGCGGGCCAGTTGAGGAAGTAGAGCCACTGCCACAGCGGAGGGAGCGGCTCGTCGGCCTTCGGGCCGGGGCCGGGGAGGTTCAGGACCGCCGACAGGGCCGCCGCCGTGCCGGGGCCCAGCAGGTCCTCCTCCTCGACCGGCCCCGGAGTCCACGACTCCACGTAGGTGCTGAGCGGGGGTGGGGTGGGCTGCATCGTCCTTCTGTCCTTGAGGTCTGGCGTGCGGCTGGGCTGTGGTCAGGCGAGCGGTGCCGTCTTCGGCCGGGGACGGGAGGCGGGGGTCTCGGCGGTTTCCAGAAGCGAGGTGCGGGACGGCTCGGGTACGAGGAGGGTGGCCAGGAAGGTCAGCGCGATGCACCCGGTGACGTACCAGAAGAAGACCGTCTCGTGGCCGCTGTTCTTGAGGCCCAGGGCGATGGGTTCGGTCATCCCGCCGAAGGTGGCGGCGACCAGGGCGTGCGGGAGGCCGACTCCCAGGGCCCGGACCTTGGTGGGGAACATCTCCGCCTTGATGATGGCGGCCAGGGCCGAGTAGCAGCTGACGAAGGTGAGGGCGATCGTCATCAGCAGGAAGGCGATCCACGGACTACCGGTGTGGCCGAGGACGGTCATGATCGGGACGGTGAGCAGCATGCCGCCGACGCAGAAGACGAGCATCACCGGGCGTCTACCCACGCGGTCGGACAGATGGCCGGCCACAGGCTGGAGCAGCATGAACACGAACAGGGCGGCGAAGCCGATGACGGAGACCGTCGACTTGGGGATGCCCGCCGTGTTCACCAGGTACTTCTGCAGGTAGGTGGTGTAGGTGTAGAAGGCGACGGTGCCGCCGATGGCCAGCCCGAACACGGCGATCAGCTGGCGCGGGTACTCGGCGAACAGAGCCCGCAACCCCTTGCGCTCCTTGGCGTCCGGCTCCTGCGCGGCGGCTTTCGCCTGTTCCTCCTGGAAGTGCTGCGACTCCTCCATGGTGCGGCGCAGGTACATCACGACCAGTCCGGAGACGGCGCCGATCACGAAGGGGATGCGCCAGCCCCAGCTCTGCAACTGGCCCTCGGTCAGCAGGTTCTGCAGCACGATCATCACGAGCAGCGCGGCCAGCTGGCCGAGCACGATGGACACGTACTGGAAGCTGGAGTAGAAGCCCCGTCGGCCGGGCGGGGCGATCTCGGCGAGGTAGGAGGCGCTGGAGCCGAACTCGCCGCCGACGGAAAGTCCTTGGGCGAGCCTCGCCAGCACCAGGAGGGCCGGTGCCCAGAGGCCGATGGCGTCGTGGGAGGGGGTGAACGCGATGGTCAGCGAGCCGATGCTCATGAGTGTGACCGACAGGGTCAGTGCCTGGCGGCGGCCGTGCCGGTCGGCGTATGCGCCGAGCAGCCAGCCGCCGAGCGGACGTATCAGAAAGCCGACGGCGAAGACGACCGCTGTGGACAGGAGCTGGGCCGTCTGGTTGCCCTTGGGGAAGAACACGGACGCGAAGTAGATGCTGAACGTGGCGTAGATGAACCAGTCGTACCACTCGACGAGGTTGCCCAGACAGCCACGTACGACGTTGGCGGTGACCCGGGTCGGTGCGGGGACAGGGGTGCTGGACTGCGACATGGGAAGCTCCGTTGCTCGTGCCGCCGGGGAGATGTCTTTGTGGGGCCTTTCAGCGCAGGACGAACGGATTGCCGCTGGCCGCGCCGGTGTTGATCCAGACGCTCTTGTCCTCCAGGTACGCCGTGACGGCGCCGATGCCGTTCTCGCGGCCGATGCCGGAGTCCTTGAAGCCGCCGAAGGGCGTCAGGTAGCTGACCGCGCGGTAGGTGTTGACCCAGACGGTGCCGGAGCGGATGCGGTCGGTCATGCGGAAGGCGCGGCCGATGTCGCTGGTCCAGACGCCGGCGCCGAGGCCGTAGCGGCTGTCGTTGGCGAGGGTGACGGCCTCGTCCTCGTCGTGGAAGGGGATCACGGCGAGGACGGGACCGAAGACCTCCTCCTGGGCGATGCGCATGCTGTTGTGTACGCCGGTGAAGACGGTCGGCTCGACGAACCGGCCTCCGTCGTCCGCGGCCTTGCCGCCGAGGGCGAGCCGGGCGCCTTCGCGCTGAGCGATGTCGATGTAGTCGAGGACCTTGGCGTACTGGGCCGCAGTGGTGATGGGTCCGACCTGGGTTGCCTCGTCCATCGGGTCACCCATCCGGGCGGTGCGCGCGAGGTCGACCAGGCGGCCCACGACCTCGTCGTGCACGCTCTGCTGCACCAGGAGCCGGGAGCCGGCGATGCAGGTCTGCCCGGTGGCGGCGAAGATGCCGGAGACGGCGCCGTTCACAGCGGCGTCCAGGTCGGCGTCGGCGAAGACGATGTTGGGCGACTTGCCGCCGAGTTCGAGGCTGACGCGCTTGAAGCCGCGTGCGGCGGCCTCGTTGATGCGGCGGCCGGTGGTGTCCGAGCCGGTGAACGTGATCTTGCGGACGAGGGGGTGCTCGACGAGGGCGGCGCCGACGTCCTCGCCGAAGCCGGTGACGACGTTGACCACGCCGGGCGGCAGTCCCGCCTCGTGGAGGAGCCGGACCAGTTCGAGGGTGGAGGCCGAGGCGAACTCCGACGGTTTGACCACCACCGTGCAGCCGGCGGCCAGGGCCGGGGCGATCTTCCAGGCAAGCAGCAACAGCGGGGAGTTCCACGGGGTGATGACCGCGACGACCCCGACGGGCTCCTTCTTCGTGTAGGCGAAGTAGCCCTTCTTGTCCAACGGGGGGACGGTGCCCTCGATCTTGTCGGCGAGCCCGCCGTAGTAGTGGAACCACTGCGGCACGTAGGTAAGTTGGCCGTACATCTCCGTGAACAGCTTGCCGTTGTCGCGGACTTCGGTCTCCGCGAGGCGGCGGGCGTTCGCGGCGATGGTGTCGCCGAGCCGCCGGAGCAGCGAGCCGCGGGCGCCGGCGGTGAGTTCGGACCAGGGGCCGCTGTGCAGGGCGCGGTGGGCAGCTCGGACGGCGTCGTCGACGTCTTCCGCGGTGCCCTTGGCGATCTCGGCCCATGGGGTGCCCAGGTAGGGGTTGTCGGTGGGGAACCATTCACCCGCGCCGGGCTTCCGGTTCTCCCCGTCGATGAACATCTCGTAGCGCTGCATGGAGAGTCCTGTCAGCTAGAAGGTGCTCAGACCGAGTGCGGCGCGGAAGGAGTTCTTGTTGGCGACGCCGTCGCGGGGCGGCAGGGCGCGCGGCGGCTCGTCGGTGGTGATCAGCACCTGCGCGTACGTCGTCGCCGCGCGCGCCTTGATCCGCAGGGCGAGGTCCTCCGTCCGGTCGGCGTCGGTGATCCGCACGACATCGCGGATGCCGAAGCCCTGGGCGACAGCCATGAGGTCGGTGCCGAGCCCGGTGTGACTGGGCTGCATACCGGTCTCGCCGAAGTGGGCGTTGTCCAGCACCACGACCGTCAGGTTGGGCGGGAGTACGGCCCCGATGGTGGCCAGGGCGCCGATGCCCATGAGGTGTTCGCCGTCGCCGGTTATGGCGACGACCGGGCGGTCCGGCCGGGCCAGGGCGAGGCCGAGGGCGAGCGGGGCGGCAGCGCCCATCGCGCCCCAGAGGTAGAACGTGCCGGGGCGGTCGCCGGCGGCGAACACGTCGTAGCTGGGCGAGCCGAGGCCGGTGACGATCAGGGCGTCCTCGGGGAGGCGGCCGATCAGGTCGGCGACGAAGCGGCGCCGGTCGAGGCGGGGGGGAGCGGCGGTCATCAGTTGCGCTCCCACTTCTTGCGGCCGATCAGTTTCTGTCCGAGGAGCACGGCGACGCGCTCACCGGCCTCGAACACCGAGTCCAGGGCGGCCTCGACGGTCTCCGCGACGTCCTCGGGGTCGTCGGCCCGCAGGACGGTGATGCCCATGAGTTCGAGTGCCTGCTGGGTGGTGCGGCCCATGGGGCTCTGCCACGGGTTGAACTCGGCGTACTCGCCGCGCATCGTCACCAGCGTGAGGAAGGGGAACCGGGCCATCTGCGGCAGGGAGAACATGTTGACGCAGTTGCCGACGCCGCTGCTCTGCATCAGCAGCACCGCCCGCTGACCGCCCAGCCACGCCCCGCTGACCACGGCGACCCCCTCCTCCTCGGTGGTCAGTACCACGTCGTGGATGGCGGGATCGCGTCGGGCCTCACGGATGGTGTGGGAGTGACCGGAGTCCGGGACGTAGGCGATCTGCTGGACTCCGTGCTTCTTCAGCGCGGTGAACACGTCCTCCTGCCAGGAGGGTGCCGGGGCATGTGTCTGGCTCATCCGTAGCGACTCCGCTGATCGGTCGGCTCAAGGTGCCACACATCATGGATGCTGATGGATGAGGTTGGACAATAGAAATGCGTGATATCCGCATGCCTTGCTCGCATAGCTGGAGCCGCGGGCCTCGATGGCCCGTGGTTCGGCTACGACCGTTCGCCTTCGCCGAGGAACGCCTCGACGAGCGGACCGGCCTCCGTGCGGCATTCCTCGAAGTAGGCGTGGCGGGCGCCAGGGAACAGATGCGTCCGGGCGTCGGGTATGCGGGCGGCGAGCAGGGGGAGGTTGTCCGGCGGAGTGAGCCGGTCCTGGTCGCCGTGCAGGATCAAGGTGGGCGCGGCGATGAGGGAAAGGGCCTCCCAGGCGTCGTGCCCGTTGCTGGCGATCAGATGGCCGTGGCGGGCGTGCGGGGGCATGCCGGAATCGCCGAGGGTGGTGTACGGGCCGGGGTGGGTGGCGCGCCAGGCGGGGGAGTACATCAGGTCGGTCAGCGCCTGCCGGGCGGCCTCCGGGTCCGGCTGGGCCAGGGCCCGTCGTACGGACCTGTCGCGCTCGACGGCGTGCGGGCCGCCTGGCGAGGTGCAGCCCAGGACGAGCCGCCGCACGCGGTCCGGGTGGCGGGCGGCCACCCACTGGGCCACGCGGCCACCCATGGAGGTGCCGTAGACGTCGGCCCGCTCGACGCCCGCGTGATCGAGGACGGCGATGACATCCTCGGCGAACTGCTGCGTGGAGTAGGGCCCTCGTGGCTTGTCGCTGTCACCGGTGCCGCGCTGGTCGAGGGTGATGGTGGAGTGCGTGGCGTGGAAGTCCCCGCGTACGGCGTCCCACCAGTGGTGATTGTTCGCCTGCCCGGCCAGGAGGACGAGCGGATATCCGCAGCCCTGGCGCTGGTAGGACAGCGCGATGCCGTCCTGGGCGCGGGCGATGGCGGTCGACCGGGGGCCGGTGTCGTTCATGGAGGTTCCTTCGACGGTGTTCTCGGGGTGCAGCGCGTCACTCGTCCTCGGCGACGTCAGTGCCCTGGATCCGGGCGGACGGCCATCTGCCCTGGGCCACCGCCGAGTTGATCCTGCGGACCAGCTCACGCGCGACGACCTCCACGGCGGGCGGGGTGCGCCCGGACCGCGCAGTGCCGAGGACGATCGACCGCCACACGTCGGGCTCGCACAGCGGCGCGGCGCTCAGGATGCCCTGTGCGACGTCCTCGGCGATGCCCACGCCGGGCAGCACCGTCCAGCCGTGCCCCGCACGGACGAGCTGCTTCTGCACCCGCATGGAGTTGGTCTGCACGACGACGTCCAGGGCGGAGTCGGCGCGCACCGCCGCCGCGTCGATCAGCCGGCGCAGCGCATGCCCCGAGGCGGGCATGACGAGCCGATGCCCCGCCGCCTCCGCGAACGGCACCGGACGGTCGGCACGCAGGCCGGCCGAGGGCGGAGCGACCGCCCACAGACGCTCGCGCACCAGTGGGTGGGCGTTGAGCGAGGGCGTGCTGTCCAGGTTGTAGAGCAGGGTCAGATCCAGGTCGCCGTCGTCGAGCCACTGCTGGAGGTGGACCGAGTAGGCGGTCATCAGTCGAAGCTCGACGCCGGGATGGCTGCGGGCGACAGCGGTCACCAGCGGCTCGGAAAGCAGGTCGCTGGTGCTCTCCAGCAGGCCGACGGTGACGATGCCGGACACCTCGCCCGGGGCCGGTTGCACCTCGGCGCGGGCCCGCTCCAGCTCGTTCAGGGCCCGCCGGGCACGGTCGACCATGATCGAGCCCGCCTCGGTGGGGCGCATGCCCGTCCCGGTCCGCTCGAAGAGGTCGACGCCGAGTTCCTGTTCCAGGGTGCGGATCTGCCGGGTCACCGCGGGCTGCACCAGATGCAGCAGCGCCGCGGCACGCGTGACGCTGCCCACCTCGGCGACCGTGACGATCGCCTTGAGCTGCTTGACGTCCAAGAGGGGCCTTCCTTCCGCAGCCATCCGGTGTGTGCATGGGGGTATCACGCAATGCTATTTCACTGGCACCACCATAAGCATTCATGATGGTAGCCCCGGTTCGGGACCCGCATCCCCCTGGAGGTCACCCATGACCGAGCCCGCCGAAGCGCTGCCGCTGGCCGGCCTCACCGTCGTCAGCCTCGAACAGGCGGTCGCCGCCCCCTTCGCCACCCGCCAGCTGGCCGACCTCGGCGCCCGGGTCATCAAGGTGGAGCGGCCGGGCGGAGGCGACTTCGCCCGCCGCTACGACACCACCGTGCACGGCGAGTCCAGCTACTTCGTGTGGCTCAACCGGTCCAAGGAGTCCGTCACGCTCGACCTGAAGTCGGACGCGGGAAGAGCCGTCCTGGAGCAACTCCTCGCAGACGCGGACGTGTTCGTGCAGAACCTCGCCCCCGGCGCAGCCGCACGCATGGGCCTGGGCGCTGATGCGCTCGCCGAACGCTTTCCCTCTCTCATCCCGTGTTCCATCTCGGGCTACGGTTCCAGCGGCCCGTGGGCCGACCGCAAGGCCTACGACCTGCTGGTGCAGTGCCAGACCGGCCTGGTCTCGCTCACCGGCAACGAGCACGGCCCGGCCCGTGTCGGCGTCTCGATCGCCGACATCGCCGCAGGCATGTACGCCTACTCCGGCATCCTTACCGCGCTGCTCACGCGCGCCACCACCGGCATCGCCCGTGCCGTGGAGGTCTCGCTGTTCGAGGCACTGGCCGAGTGGCTGAACCAGCCCGCCTACTACACCCGTTTCGGCGGCACCCAGCCCCCGCGCCTCGGCACCCAGCACGCCACCATCGCCCCGTACGGCACCTACACCACCGCCGACGGCAAGGCGGTGCTGTTCTCCGTCCAGAACGAGCGCGAATGGGCTGCACTGTGTGACCGGTTCCTCGGTCTGCCAGGGCTCGCCGCCGATCCACGTTTCGCCGGCGGCTCCTCCCGGGTCGCCCACCGCGAGGAGCTGAACGCGATCGTGGCCGAGCGGTTCGGTGAGCTGGACGGCGACGAGGTGATGAAGCTGCTGGACGCGGCGGGCATCGCCAACGCCGGGGTGAACGACGTGACGGAGTTCCTGGAGCACCCGGTCCTCAGCGGCCGGGACCGCTGGCGGGACGTACGGATTCCCGGCGGAGCCACGGTGCCGGCGTTGCTGCCGCCGACGGACCTGGCGGGCCTCGCGCCGCGTATGGATCCCGTCCCCGCGGCAGGCGAACACACCGAGACGGTCCTGGCCGAGCTGGGGTACGACACGGCCGACATCGACAGCCTGAGGGCCGAACGCGTCATCTGAACCGCCCTTCGCCACCCGCCAGTTCAGCAAGGAGCCCCGCCCAATGAGCACCCTCGACATCCTGTCCGAGGACGAGCAGTTCATCGTCCGAACGGTGCGCGACTTCGTCGACAAGGAGGTGAAACCGGTCGTCCGGGAACTGGAGCACGCGAACACCTACCCCGAGGCTCTGATCGAGCAGATGAAGCGGCTCGGCGTCTTCGGCCTCGCCGTCCCCGAGGAGTACGGCGGCACCCCCGTCTCCACCCCGTGCTATGTCCTGATCACCGAGGAACTGGCGCGCGGCTGGATGAGCCTGGCCGGCGCGATGGGCGGCCACACCGTGGTCGCCAAGCTGCTGCAGCACTTCGGGACCGAGGAGCAGAAGCGCCGGTACCTGCCGAAGATGGCCACCGGCGAGATTCGCGCGACCATGGCCCTCACCGAACCGGGCGGCGGCTCCGACCTGCAGGCCATGTGCACGGTCGCCCACAAGGACGGCGCTCGCGGATACCTGGTCGACGGGGCGAAGACCTGGATCACCAACTCCCGCCGGTCCGGCCTGATCGCCCTGCTGTGCAAGACCGACCCGGACGCCACGCCGGTTCACCACGGCATCTCGATCCTGCTCGTGGAGCACGGTCCGGGGCTGACCGTCTCCCGTGACCTGCCCAAGCTCGGCTACAAGGGGGTGGAGAGCTGCGAGCTGTCCTTCGAGGACTACCGGGCCCCGGCCGACGCCGTACTCGGCGGTGCGGAGGGCAAGGGCTTCGCGCAGATGATGAAGGGTTTGGAGACCGGCCGCCTCCAGGTCGCCGCCCGCGCGCTCGGCGTCGGCCGGGCGGCGTTCGAGGACGCTCTCTCCTACGCCCAGGAGCGGGAGTCGTTCGGCAAGCCGATCTGGAGACACCAGTCGATCGGCAACTACCTCGCGGACATGGCCACTTCGTTGACGGCGGCCCGCCAGCTCACCCTGTACGCGGCCCGGGAGGCGGACGCCGGACGTCGGGTGGACATGGAGGCCGGGATGGCGAAGCTGTTCGCCTCCGAGACCGCCATGCAGATCACCCTCAACGCCGTGCGCATCCATGGCGGTTACGGCTACTCCACGGAGTTCGACGTCGAACGCTACTTCCGTGACGCTCCGTTGATGATCGTCGGCGAGGGCACCAACGAGATTCAGCGGAACGTCATCGCGAGCCAGCTCGTCAAACGCGGTGGTCTGGACGCATGAGGATCGTTGCCACTGTGAACTACCTTTGGTCACGTTCCGCTGGCGTGGTGTATCGACGGCCACTCGGTGATGGGGCCTCCCCCTGAGTGGTGGTGGACACGCTGATACTGGATCTGCTTGATCCGGAGGAAGCGAGAAGACCGCCGATGGCGATGAAGGACTATTCGGACGAGTTCAAGGCCGATGCCGTGGCCCTGTACGAGTCCACACCCGGGGCGACCTACAAGAGCATCGCCGCCGACCTGGGCGTCAACCGGGCGACCCTGCGGGAGTGGGTGCTGAGGGACCGTGAACACCGTGGCGTCACCGCCGCAGCTGCGAAGCCGGGCGGCCCGCCTCGGAAGGCGGTGCCGTCGGCTGATCCGGACGAGCGGGTCCGGCAGCTGGAGGTGAGGGTGGCAGAACTCGAGGCGAGTGAGCGCAAGCTCGCCACCGAGCGGGACATCCTCCGCAAGGCGGCCAAGTATTTCGCCGGAGAGACGAACTGGTGATCAGGAGGGGAGATCGCGCTTTTCCTGGGAGTCGTACAGCTCTACTGCGTGAGTAGAGTCCGCGTTGTGTACCCGGAGTCGGTGGTCCGGCCTGCGACTCATCCTCCGAGCAGCAACCGTGGACTGGTCAAGGCCGTCCTCGTCCTTCACCACGCATGAGCGTGAGGTTGGAAAAGCTCACATTCCGGCGCGCCGACGATCCACCACAAGGACAGCCGGAGCACCAGTCAGGCGGAGAGTCGGACCTCCGGGCCATGCCCATGGCCCCATCCTTACTGCCAGGCGTCCTGATCCAGGACCTTGATAACGTCGCTCGTCCGACCAGCGAAATCGACGGGCGCGGTCCCGACCGGGAAAGCGGTGAGCACCTCTGCGCAGAAGCCGGAGAGATTCGGCGGTACGTCGAGACCCTTGCTGGCGATAGTGTGCGCCGCGACGATGCTCAGGACAGAAAGGTTGACGTCGAGGGCCTCACCTGCGGTCGTAGCCTTCTTCCAGGCCAGCAGGTCGGGCGTACCCGTGTCGGTCTGTCCGCCGCAGCCGAGTCCGATCAGCGATGCACTGCCGGCTGCGGCCCGTGCCTCCTCCGCCCAGCCGGCCGAAGTCATGTACAGCAGGCTGACCTGAGCCTCAGGCTCCGTTGCGGCCAGTCCCGCCGGGTCCTCGACCAGGCGGTTCACCTGCGATGCCACCAGCTGGCTGGCGTCCGCCCAGGCGCGAGCGAGGGAGTCCAGCGTCGCGGCGATCATCGGATTGTGGTAGCCGCCGTTGGAGAGGACGGCGCCGTCCGGCGGAAAGACATCCGGTCCGACGAAGACAGGGTTGTTCGAGGATGCCTGCAACGCGATGCGGACGCACTCCTCGGCGGCTGCCTGGGCGCGACGCACCCATCCGGCCACCCTTGGCCCGCTCCGGAACGACACAGGTGCCTGGTAGGACGTGTAACGGGAACTCCGATCACGCTCGATGAGACGGTGAACGGAAAGAAGAGCGGCCTCTTGATGTTCGTCCTTCCACAGCGCACCGAGCTCCGGGGCGAAGTGGTCGGCGGGGGCCTCCGCTGCGACTGCTGCAAGTGCCAGGGACCGCTCGACGACGGTGACGCGGCGGCGCCCGGCCAGGGCCGCGTCGGTCAGGGCCGCAGCAGCGACAGGGGAGCCGTTGATGAGCGCCATTCCTTCGCCGAGCTGCAGGGTGCCATCGAAACGAGCACGGAACAAGTGACCCAGGGCGATGATGTCGCCGGGCTCCCCGTGCCCGCGCGTCGGTACCGTCGGCATCTTGGAGTCGAGCATCCGCACCAGGCGCACAGCGGTTTCAGGGCGCAGGCACGCCGTTCCGTTCAGGACGTCAGACAGACGCGTCAGCACAATGGTGCGGACAAGTCGTTCAGGAAGAGGTTCCCCGACCGTCGCCGGTGTCGAAGGAAGCCGCAGCGAGAACTCCGCGCGGGCGTCGGATTCAAGGAGCGTTTTGGCCCCGAGGTGGTGCTTGGTGGTAATGCCGTACAGTCGGCGGTCCTGGTTGGCAGCGACGAAGTTCTCGAATTCTGCACGGCGCAGGCGGAGCGCGTCGAGCGCTTGCTCTCCGAGTTCACACGGTTCGCCGTTCCAGGCGACACGGGCGACTAGATCAAGATCAAGATCGCTGACGGTGCTGATGACGTTGATCATGCGACCGCGACTCCTCTTTCGATGGGCGATGGTAGGACGGCTCGGAAGCGCTGACGGTGAACGCGGGGCCCATCACCGGAAACGGGCTGGGCTCACTGCCGCCGGCCTGAGCAAGGGGGAGGTTCGCCGTTTCGGGCACCCAGGCGAAGGGGTGCACAAGCCCAACGAAGGCGAGGCGGCGGTGCACAGTGTGACACCGTAAGTACCGAATCGGTCGATACCCACCGGCAGGAGCAGTGTTCCTGCCGCCGTTCCTGTACGGCTCACCGAGACGCAGATGCCTGTCGCGTTGGCGCGAACCTCTGTTGGGAAAATTCATTTGGTCAGACGGTGTCGCGGGCCGTCACAGAATGGCCGTTGGTGCCATACGACGCAGTCTTGAGATGAAACCTTGACCATTTCGCATCATTGAGGAGAGATTCAGCTCCCATTGAATCCTTACGGAATTGCCATGACATGCGACATAAACATGCCGAAAACGTGACGCTGGATGCAGTGAAACGTTAGTGGCCATGACGGGGGCTCGTCATCCTCGCGGATTCGAAGGATTACGTCCTCGGCTTATCTTTCTGTAGGACGGCCGCAGTGCGCACCGAGTCCGGCGCCCTCGAACTGTTGCGCATCAGGTGATCCAGGCGGAGTGCGAGGTGCAGCCCCACCCGGTCGCCGCTGGTTGACCAGTCCGCGCCGAGGAGATCGTTCGCGCGATTGAGGCGGTAGTAGAGCGTTGTGCGGTGGATCGCCAGCTGTTTCGCCGCGGCCTGGGTGTCACCACCGGAGGCGAGGTAGACCTCAACGGTCTCGCGGAGTTGCCGGTTTCGCGGCTCGAGCAGGGGACCGACGCCGGGGTGGAACACGAGCACGGTCGCTCGGTCCCAGGGGAGGCCGTAGAAGGCCGCATCGCTGCCGAGGCAGTCCCATATCAGTAGTTCCTCGCCGCGGCCGTTCGCGACGGCTGCCGCGTAGGCCGCCTTCGCTCTGGCGTCGGCGAGTTCCAGAGCGCTGCGTACGACAGGACCAATGCCGCTTCCGTGTGCCGACCAGCCATGGTGCAGTGCGGCGTCGGTCACAGCGCGGATGAACGACCGCACTCGGTCGCCGACCGGACCATTGTCCGGCAACACTAGGGTGACGGTGCCGGCGGAGTGACCCAGCAGCGATCTTCCGGTCGGGCGGGCCCACGTGACCTCGTGCAGGAGACGCCGTATCTGGTCCCCCCCGACGTCTGCCTCGGTCGCGAGCATGCGTACGGCGACCACCACGAGCTGTTTCCCGCCAGTGAGGATCTCCGCTGCCGGAACCTTTCCCAGCAGCTCCGAGCCCGGACTCTCACCGGAAGCCAGCTTTGCCGTCAGTTCGATTTCGTGGTCGAGGGAGTTCAGCTCGTGGCTCGCGCTGTCATGGAGGAGTGTCGCGATCTCAGCCGCAGTGCGGCGGGCGTCATCGAGTTCGTCGTCCAACACGCTCGGGCTGTCGATCAGCCAGAGGTAGCCGAAGCGCTTGTCGTCGGCAAGCAGGGGGATGCAGATGCGGGGGAGGGTTCCCAGGCCGGAGTTGGCCTGGTACCGGACTGGGTGGGTCGCATGCGCGATGTCAGCGGAGAACGCGAACGCGATGACGTCGTCGGAGGACCGGCGCGCTAGCACCGAGCGCACCCGCACCTCGTCGACGGGCTCGAACTGCTCGCTGATGGCCAACGGGTGCAGGTTCAGGTCATCCACTTCGACGGAGCGCCGCAGCCGCTGGGCGAGAGCGTCTGTGAGGCGTTGAACTTCGTACATCTGTCTTCACCTGCTCCCTGCGACCTTGACGACCACGGTATCGCGGGGAGCTGGTTCTCTCCGAGAAGAATGGAGTCACTGGAGCAGCGCCGCCGCAGGGGCGGTGATCGTCAGTGAGACTCCCGAGCGGCCCGCAAGGGTGGCTTTCGTTCCGCCGGCCTTGCGGCCACGGTGAGGCTCGGGACGTTCCAGGTAGCATCGCCAATGGCAGCGGGTGCCTCCTGCGTTCACGAGAGGGCGTTGGCCCTTCAACGTGGTGCAGGCGAGGCGAGCCCCGTGACCTTGGCTTCTGTTGGTTGACGGGCTACTGCTCTCGGTGACGGTTGGGCTGGTGGAGCCTGCCCGACATGGAATCGTTCCGGCTTCGCCGCCCCATGGAGAGGGCTTGCCCTTCTGGCCGGCCCGTACGCGGGCATCGAGGCGGGAGTGCAGATGGTGGCGATGAGCGGGTTCAGGGTGGGCATTTCGGGCACCTTGGTCTCGACGTCGAAACTCCCAGGACTGGCCCGTCGGTTGCTGGGATCCGGATACCCGCGGGTGTTCTCAGCGGTCGCGCAGTTCAGCCTCGTCGGCTGCCGCTGTCGAGTCCCCTCATCCGGCGCTGACCGACCGACAACGTCACCGCACCTCCGCGCACCTGCGGGTCTTGTCGCACCCTGGTGTGCGTGGACGATTGCCTTCGGCCGCCTGTCTGCGCGCCCTTCCATAACTGGGAACCAGGCGCGACGCATGACCGGGCAAGACCGGCATGCGAGTCGAGGCAGGTCACCGCCGAGTGGGGAGCGCGAGTGAGTGGGTTCCTTCGCTTCCTCAACCAGTAGGAATATTGGGAGCGAATTTCCGACACCGTCAGGATGGGGGCTTCGTGGGTTTGTGGAACACTAACGGCCCACCAGGCAGGCTTGGCACTCGAAAGTTCACCGCTTCTTTCGGTTGAGCGCAGTTCGGTGCCAGGAGCATTCCAAACGCAAAGGAGCGGTCTGATGGCTGGTCGGAAGAATTTGCTGTCGGGGGGCGCGGAATTCGGGGGTCTCATTGAGAAACGGGCCATCGAATACATTCCGCTCCGAGAGCGCCACGGTAGGCCGTGGCACGTCACACCCGTCTGGATCGCGTGTTCCTCGAACCTCACCGGGCTGGCGGTCGGCAGCATCGGGCTGATCAGCGGGCTGAATCTGCTGTGGTCGCTCGTCGCGATCGTCGTAGGCGCCCTGTTCGGCACGTTCTTCGCAGCGTTTCACGCTTCCCAGGGGCCCCAGATGGGGATCCCGCAGATGATCCAGTCGCGGCCGCAGTACGGCTATCGCGGTGCCGCGTTGATCTACGTCGTCGCGATCATCGCCTACCTGGGGATCAACATCTTCGCCATCGTGTTGGCCGGCCAGGCCGTCGCGATCTTGCTCAACGTCCCGACGTCCGCGGGGATGGTGGTCATCTCGGTCCTCGCCATCGCTTTGGCAATAGGCGGATACGATCTCGTGCACAGGGTCTCGCGGTATTCGACGATCGCCTTCGTTGTCGTGCTCACGGTCCTGGGAGTCGCCGCGCCCATCGTTCTGCACCTGCCGGCGGGTAGCGTGAGTACGGGACATTTCACGATCGTCGGCTTCATGCTGCAGGCGAGCACGATGGCCGTCGCCACCCTCTCCTGGGCGCCTTACGTGTCCGACTACACCCGGTACCTGCCTCATCTGAGCACGCGCGCGTCCTTCTTCGGCACGTATCTCGGGATGGCGTTGACCGCAGTGGCCGTTTCAGGCATTGCCGCCGTGATCACCGCTGGGACTCCCGGTCGAGACATCGTGTCGGCGCTCTATGCTGTCGGCAACGACGTGTTTCCTCGTTTCGGTGCGATCGCTCTGGGCGTCACGCTTTTCGGTACCGCCCTGCTGGTGTCGATGAACACCTACGGGGCCTCGCTCACCTTGATGAGCGTAGCCGACTCGTTCCGCCCGTCGGAGCCGCGACCGCTCGTCCGCCCGATGATCGCGGTGGCCTTCGGAGCGCTTTCGCTGTTCCTGGCCTTCCGGGCCTCGAGCGCCCTGCTGCAGAACTTCTCGAACTTCCTGACGATCCTCTTCTACGCGCTTGCGCCGTGGACCGCCACGAACCTGACCGACTTCTTCTTCGTCCGGCGCGGGCACTACTCGGTTCGCGAGATCTTCAATCCCGATGGCATGTACGGCCGGTGGAACTGGCGAGGCTACGCTGCCTACATCGCAGCGTTCGCCGCGATGGCACCGTTTGCCGTCACCGCTTGGTGGACCGGTTCTCTAGCACGCCAGCTCGGGTATGACATAGCGCCCTTCGTGGGCATGGCCGTCTCTGCCCTGGTCTACCTCGTACTTGCCAAAGGAATGGATCTCGATGGTGAACGAGAGCTCATCGCGATCGCTGATGCGGATCTCGAAGCGACCACAGAGTCGGCCCTGGATGTGACCCCAGAGCCAGAAATAGACGTGACTGTAGATACGCACGAGCATGCCCAGCAGCGACAGGAGCTGTGATCCGATGCCACACATCGAGTTGAGCGCGTTGCGCACAAACTGCGTTGTGGCAGGAATCGGCCCGGCCGTCCTGTGGCTGTCCGGAGGAGGCTGTCGTGCCATCGACTGGGAGCCGGACTACATCACGCCGTTCGCCGACCACTACCGGTCTCTCGCCTTCGACAACCGTGGCTCGATGGGCACAAGCTGTTCCGAGCCGGGACCCTGGTCGGTGGCCGACATGGCTGGTGATGCCGCCGAGGTCATCACCAAGTTCTGCGACGGCCCCGCCGTGGTGGTCGGCCACTCCTTGGGGGCGCTCATCATGCTGCAGCTCGCGGTGGACCGGCCCGACCTGGTCGAATTGGGCATCTCGCTCGCTGGTGCGGCCCGCGGCGACCGAGGATGGATTGGCGACTACATGCGGGCCGAAGTGGCCCTTCGGGAAGGCGGAGGGCATCTTGAGCCCGCCTTTTCCGCGGTCCACTACGCCGCCATGATGTACCCAGCCAAGGCGCTGCAGGACGAAGCGCTTTGGTCAACCCTGCGAGAGGGACTCGAATCGCCAGCAGTCGTGGAGAACAGCGAGTCCACCGTCCTCACCCAGTGGCAGCCTTGCATCGACTTCGACGTGTCAGACCGGCTTCCTGAGTCGACCGTGCCGCTGGAAGTCGTGAGCTTCTCCGAGGACGTGTGCGCACCCCCGGCCTTCAGCGCCGAAATCGCGAGCCTCGCGCCACGGGCCCGATATCACGAGCTGGCGGGTATGGGGCACGGCTCGCTCTTCGGGCATCGCCCGGAGGAAGTTTCGCGCCTCGTCCGCAGATTGGTGGACGAGCACTTTGCGAAGCGGGAGGGCCAGGCGTGAGCAACCCTGCCTGGCCTTGACGGCATATCACTCGGCCGAAACACCGTTCCGCTGCACCCGTCTGTCCAGTGCCTGATCGCGTCCCATGAAGTGGTGTCGGCGGACGTGACCGACTGGTCCGGAAGTACTGGTCAGGAGCGGGACAGCGGTGGGAGGAACCGGGAGTTTTGACGTAAGTCGGTCCCTGCTCTGGGCGGGCCGAGAGGAAGGCGCCTGGCGGGCAAAAGCCCAGGTCAGGCGCCTTTTTTCGTGCCTTTAGGAGAAGCCCAGCTTCTTCGGCGAATACGACACCAGAAGGTTCTTCGTCTGCTGGTGGTGTGCCGTCAGTGTGTCTCTGACCAGCGGCGATGCGGACCACGGAGGGTGGGCGGCAGACGTCGGCCCGGGCATGGTCCGGATCTTGATCGTCGCTTCGGCGCCCGCGTGATGGCGGCTGTCCACAAGGCACGCGAAGACGGCGAACGCACGGACACGCATGGGATCCCCCACGGGTCGAAAGAGATGGCCGGCCCGACCCGGACCTGGGATCGGTAGGAGTCCCGGCAGCGAGAGCCTCGCCGCATGGACCTGCAGAAGATGCTCGGGCTGTGGTGGACGGTGCCCGCTGGGCTGGCGTTGTTGGGTTATGCGTGTTCGCTGGCCGGGCTGACCCGGCCGCAGCGGGCGGTGTGGGTGACGGCTCGGGTCGTGGAGGTGCATCCGCCGGGACACGGTGAGCCGGGGGATCGCGGGATACCGGTGACGATCGCGTACCAGGACCCCGGCACCGGGCGGGAGTTCAGGATGCGGCACGAGAACAAGCGTGGCGACCGGGTGCAAGTGGCCTGGGTGGGGCAGGAGTTCCCGGTCCGGTTTCCGCGGCGGCGGCCGGAGCGGTTCTACCTCATGCTGGACAGCGAAGGGCGGACCTCCGGGGCCGGCGGGCCGACCTGCATGGTGATCCTGCTGGTGTTGGGGCTGGTCGTCCAGTCGTTCTTCGCGTGGGGCTGGCAGTGGGGGCTGATCTGCGTCGGCGGCCTGCTGCTCCTCGTCGTCGCGCTGAGCCGGGACGGCGAGTACGCCCGCGCCCGCGCCGCTCAACTGGCCGCGGGCGTCCCCGTCCAGGGCCGCGTGGTCGCCGTCACCAGGGACGTCCACTCCGACGGCGAAGGCGGCGAGAGCGTCAGCCACGCCTCCGTCGTTGCCTTCACCACCCACGAGGGTGTCGAGGTCACCGCGCTGTGTGCGCAGGGCATCCGGGACGTCGCCAAGTCCCTCGGCCGTGACATCCCCCTCCGTTACGCCCCCGCCGACCCGTCCCTCCTCACCGCAGACCCCGACCACGAACGCCGTGAGCGCACGGCGCACATCAGGTTCGTCGCCACCCTGCTGGCCACCGGGATCGCCTTGATCGGACTGGGCGGTTACTGCCTCCACCACCCCTGGCCCTTCACCTGACGATGCAGGTCAGGGCCGCCCAGAGGAGGGGCGAGTGCTCGATCCGGCGGTCGGCGCGCCATTGGTCGAGCCGCTGTCGTTGCCAGGCGCCGAGACGGCGGACCGGGTCGTGGTCCTCGTGGGCCGCGTCCACGGCGACCACGGCCTCCGTGAGCGGACGTACGGACTCCGGCAGACCGGCCAGGCGGTGGAAGGCGAAGCTGGTGGGGAGCACCCAGCGGGTGGCGGTGACCAGTTGGGCGCCGTTGTGGATCATTGCCGTCGCCAGGCCGAAGGACTCGGCGAAGCGGAGATCGCCGCCGCTCTCGCAGGCGATCAGCGCGACGCGCGGCGGTGCGGGCCAGAGTCGAGCGCCCGGTACTCCGTCCGCGCGCAGCGGGAGCGTGCCCAGGAGAAGGTCCTTTGCGGACAACGGGCGGTGGGTGCGCACCGGTTCGGTCATCCCGGTGGTCTCCGGGCCGCAGCACAGGTGGAGGGTGACGTCCTCGCTCTGCCCGCCCTCGACGGGGGCGCCGCTGACGTGACCGACGTACATCAGGCGACGGGCACCCTTGCGCAGCGCCTCGCCCAGCCAGTCGCGGTCGAGGTCGGTGCGGCGGAAGGCCTCGGCGGGGGCGGCGACGGACGGTACGACGGAGCCCGCGTCGAGCCTCCGTTCTACGAGGGACAGCAGCGCCGGGTCCGAGCCGGGCTGCCCCAGAACCGAGCCGAGCGGGGAGTCGGCGCGGAAGCCGGGGACGCGGGGGTCCAGGACGAGAACCACGGCGTCCGAGTCCGGGTTTTGATCGGTCGGGGTGGTACCTGCCCGGCGCAGCGATGCCGGTGCCGTGGTGGCGATGTCCACGAGGTCGAGCAGCCGTACGTCGCTGTCGTCACCGTCCACGGCGAGCAGCTCCCACGGGACCTGGGCGACCCGGGGCGACGGCTGGAGCCGCATCAGCGGACGGCCCAGGTGGGCGGACACCTGGCGGATCTGGTCGGTCAGGCCCGGCGGCCACAGCACCTCGGCCAGCATGCGGGAGAGGCGGCGCTCTTCCTCGTACGTGGCCAGCGCGCCGGATTCGAACGCGCGCCGCATGCCTTCCGTGCCGCCGCCCGGCAGTTCGGCGGCCAGCGCGCGGACGGCCTCGTCCACGTCCGGCCCCGGGGTGTACCCGGTGCCGAAGCCCTGGGCCCCACGGGTCCACGTCCAGGTCATGTGCAGGTCACCGGCGTCGGCGAGGCGGACCTGGACCACCGGACGGTTCGGGTCGGTCAGATCGTCGGCGGACAGAACGGCACCTCTTCCTCGCTCACGATCCGCCGGTGATAGCGGAACTCGGCTGCCTGGACGTACTCCTGGAGCGCGGTACGGCCGCCCGCCTCCGCCGACATGACGATCCTCGGTGGCGGTGCGACCCGCAGGCCGACACAGGCGGCGGCCTCGGCCGCGATGCCGCCCAGCGTCAGGGGAGCGTCGTCATCGGGGGCGTACGTCTTCATGGCGGCGTCCGGGAAGACCGCCGCTGCCTTGTCGGCGGTGGACGTACGGCTCAGCGCCAGGGAGGCGCCCGCGCACCGGTGTTCCACCAGCTCGAAGATCAACCCCTGGTCGTTGCTGCGGAGAGCCAGGCGGAAGACCAACTGCATGGCTTCGTCGGCCAGTTGAAGCCACTGGCTGCGGGCGTGGGCGGTGGCGAAGTCGTAGCGGGCCGCCTCCAGTGTCAGGGCGGCGGGCAGAGCGAGGGAGAGCGCGCTTGCGAGCGAGGTGCGTTCGTGGACGCCGTGGTCGGTCCGGCTCAGGTTGTCCTCAAGGGTTCGCGCGAGCATCAGGTCCACCTGGGCGCACCGCTCGTACACCCCGCGCTCCTGGTACACGTCCCGCGCGCCCTGGGCGAGCCGCTTCATCTCGTCGATGTCGCCCCGCTCGTACGCGTGCCGGGCGCCCATCAGCATGGTGTCGGCGGCGGCGATCGCGGCACCGACCTGCTGGAAGCGGGCCAGGCTGGACGCCGTCAGAGCGGCAGCGCCGGCCGCGTCCCCGCGGTGTGCGGCGATGGCGGCACGGGCCTGCTCGCAGACCGCCAAGTCCTCGGCCTGGCCCTGCCGTTCGAAGATCTCGGCGGCCTCCGCGTACAACTCCTCCGCGCGGTCGAGGTCGCCGGCCCGCAGCGCCGCGTACGCTCGGTGGGAGAGCACCTGTTGGCGCCCCGCGTGGTGGCCCAGCGCCAGATAGGCCTCCTCCGCGCGGGCGAAGTAGTCCTCCGCCTGCTCGAACCGCACGGTCGAGGCGCAGACGACCCCCAGGCAGTCCAGCAGATACGGCTCGGCCAATGGCGCGTCGGCCACCAGCGCGGAGGCCAGTTCCTCGGCCGCGCCCCACGCGCTGCGGTCCATCAGCAGATGCACCCGGCTCAGGCCGATCTCGGCGGTGCGCAGCCCCTCGGGGTCGTCGAACTCCGACAACAGGGCCGTCGCCTCGTCCATCGCCTCCTGCGCCTCGTCGAACCGCCCGGTCCTGCGCAGCAGTTCGACCCTGGCCAGCACTGTCTTCAGCAGGATCTCCAGCCACAGTCGGCGGCCGTTCGGTCCCATCGGCACGGACGCGACGCCCCGCACCAGATCGAGGGACCGCTCGATGGACAGGGCCGCCCCGGGCAGATCCGTGGCCGTGAGCTGAACCGTCCCGATGTCGGACAACAGGTGCCCGCGCAGAAGTCGTACGTCGGGGGAGTCCTCGAACGACTCGGCCACGGCGAGGAGTTCGCCGTAGACGGCCAGCGCTGCTGGGAGATCCGGGATGAGTTGATGGTCTTCGGCGAGCGCGAAGCCGCTGTCGAAGGGCTCGCCGTAGCTGAGCCCCGCCGCCTGTTCCTCCTGTTCCCCCTGTTCCGCCGCGCCTTCCGCGCCTTCCGGGCCTTTCGGGTCTTCCGGGTCTTCCGGCATGGGCTAGAAGTCCTCCTCCACGGCAGCGGCGGCCGCGATCTCGGCGAGGAACGGGTCCTGGCGTGCGGCCTCGCTGTCGTGCGGCGCCGCCGCGACGCCGAGCCGGTGCCGGGCCAGGGCTCGTACCGCCTCACGTGCCGCACGGTCATCGGCACCCGGTCCCGGGTCGAACCCCGGCAGCAGGATGCCGACCTCGATGCCCGGTGTCGTCGAGGCCGGGATGTCCAGGTCCGCCCGGCCGGTCCACACGTCGTCCCGCCTGGCCAGCGGAACGCGGTTCGGCGGACTGCCGTCCACGTGGACCTCCGCCGCGAGGTGCGCCCCGCCCACGGGGGCCGCGATGTCGGCGACGACCTCGACCTCGATCCGCCGCCCGGCGCCGAGCGCGTACGCCGTCCAGGACACGGCGTCCTCGGCCGCGTCCACGAAGCCTGGAGGATAGCGGCACCAGTCGTTGGTCCCCGGGCCCCGGGCGATCACGCGGCCGGTCGCGGTGCGGAGGCCACCTGCCGCGAGGGCGAACTCCTGCTGCTGCCGTACGAAGAGTTCGGCGACGTCGAGCGGCGTAGCGGTCGGCCTGCGGTCCGGTTCCAGCGCCGACCGGAGGCGCCGTAGTGCCTCCCCGTCCAGCCCGACGTTGTCGGCCGTGTCATCGATCAGCCGTAGGACACGGTCCAGTTGGCGAGGCGATGCCGCCGACTGCCGCCAACGGATCAGCGGGTCGAGCGCGGCCAGGTGCTCCTCCAGCAGTTCGGCACCCTCCAACTCGCCCGACTCGTCGAGGAGTTGCTGGCATTCGTGAGTCAGCGTGGCCAACTCCAGCCCCAGTACGTCTGGGTCGAGCGCGGGGATCCCGTCCAGGTACGACGTCGGCCACCAGCGGGACGCCCAGAGCCCGAGGGCGAGGCGGGCGGCAGCCTCGGCGAGGGCGGTCGGCTGCTCGGGCAGCGTCAGCTCGGCGGCCGGGGTTCCCGACGCGACGGCGTCGACAGCGGCGGCCGTACGCTCGCCGTAGACCGCCCACAGCCACTGCTGGGCCTGCCCCACATCGTGGATCTCCGCTGCCGGAAGACCTGTCGGGCCGAGGACGGGCCAGGTCAGGACGGCGCCCGCGACTTCGAGAACGGCCCGGGTGAAGGGGGGACCGGCGGAGGGTCCCGCGATGCGTACGGCGCGGCCCTCGGCTCGCGTGATGGCACAGCGCCGTTCAGGCATCACGCACTCCTCGGCTCGGCGGCGGGCTCGGTGGTCGCCGACAGGGTGCGCAGTGCCGTACGGACTCGTGCACGGTGGTCCATGATCACCGAGCGGGCGACCCCGTCGAGCACGCCCCAGGCCGATGCCGCGTCGGGCAGTGCCGCGTCGCGGACGTCGCGCCCGTGCAGCCGTACCCAAAGGCGCCGCATGTACGCGGCCCACGGCGTGCGCAGGTCCTGGGCGAGAGCGTTCAGCACACCGCCGTCCGGGTCGGGGCGGGGGGAGACGGTCATCCTGCGGGCCCGGAGGACCGAAGCCTCCCGTTGCCAGCGGCTGTTGACGATGCGGTGTGCCGCCGTCGACCCCGCCACGGAGGTCCCGGCGCCCAGCGGATCGAGGCCCACCGCGAGTCGGCCGCCGAGCACGACGGCGACGCGCAGGCTCTCGTCGTACAGGCCCAGCGGGGCGCAGCTGCGGCCGGCCTCCCGCCGCACGAGCTCCGGCACGGTCGCCAGTTGCTCGCGGTGGGTCGACGCCTGGAGCACGGTGAAGAGCCGCTCGAAGAGCGTGCGGTCGAACGGCGCGGGAAGCGTGGCGGTCGAGGCGCTCCGGCCGACCTCGGGGCGCGGCGGCACGCGGTGCGCGGTCAGTCCGAGGTGCGGGGGTACGTCGGCGCAGTCCCAGACATCGGCCGGGTGCGCCGCCCACAGGGCTCGCCCGAGCAGGCTGCCGTGCCCGGCGCGGACCATGGTGGCGAAGGCCGGCGAATCAGCTCCCGCCGTCCCCGCCGCACCGCAGACGTCGAGAACCTCGGCCGCCAGCCCTGTATCGGCGGCGCCCGGTAGCGGTATCGCTTCACGTCCGTCCCACGCCGCCACCAGCTCGGCGTCGAGCCGGGCGCGCCGGGCGGCGTCCGCCAGATACTCCTTCAGCGCCTCCACTGTCCGTCCGCCGGAAGCGTCCACGACGTCTTCGAGTACCGCCCTCGCCACCGCGTCCGCGCCGGGCCCCGGCGCCCCGTGCTCGATCGCCAGCTCGAAGCACCGCTGGAAGTACAGGTCCTGGGGGTTGCCCGCCACGATCCCCAGTGCCCGGCGGGTCTTCTTCAGCAGCGTGAACCACCGTGCCGTCGCGTCCAGAACCGCACCGGACTCCCGTATCAGCGCGTCGAGTCGCTCCGCCTGCCGCGCGTCGAGGAAGTCGGCGGCGAGCTCCGGACGCAGCGCGGGCCGGACGATCAGCGGCAGCACGATCAGCTTGACCGTCCGGGTCAGCGGCGCGCCACCGGGCCCGCTCAGCGCCTGGGGACCCGGCCCGAGGCCGCGCCAAGCCGTGTCGATGACCATGGCGCGCGGACGGCGCTCGCCGGTCGACGGCTGGCTCGGGGACGGCATGGGCAGAGCGTACGTCCTGGGGGAACTGGCGGTCGAACCTGGGATCGGTAGGCGCTGCCCGCCTCCTAACGTCCACACCACCAGGCAGAACGGACCGGAAGGGCAGGCACAGCATGGGAATCTTCGGCAAGGGCAAGAGCCGCGAGGAGAAGGCCGCCAAGATCGCGGAGCAGGTGGCCGGCGGCAAGGGCTTCTACGGCCGTATGACGCGCGCGACACTCGGCGGCGAGGACTACGCCAAGCTCCAGCAGTCGCTCGGCGCGTACCACTCCGGTGCCACCGTGCGGCAGTTGCTCGCCATGGGCGTACCGACGGTCCCCGCCGTCGTCGTGTCGATCAGTGACACCGGCAAGCTGGTCAACTTCGACCCGGTCGTCGACCTGGTCCTCCAGCTGACCGGGGTCACCGCCGACCCGTTCACCCTCCAGACCATCGTTTCGAAACTGCGCGTCCCCCGCGCCGGTGATCAGGTGCTACTGATCGCGGACCCCGCCAACCCCGGCGGTTATCTCTACGCGGGAGACGGAGAGACGCCGTGACGTCACCGCCGTACGAAGTGCTGGCGAACGACACCACCCTGCTCACCTTCGACGGCCGGGTGCTGGAGTTGTTCGGCTTCGGCGACGCGCACCGCCTGCACATCTGGCAGGAACCCCGGCTGGAGTTCGGCACCGGCCGCAAGCCCAGGACGGAGATCGTCATCGAGCGGCCGGGAGTGCACCGACACTCCTTCCCCTACGACCCGGAGCGCCTCGACGCCCTGCGCGCCTTCGCGGCGCGGCTGGCGCGGGGCGTGGCCGAGAGACCGCGGCTCTGACGTGAGCGACGGGGAGAACGGCCCCGCGCCGACACAGGTGTCGAAGGTCGGTCCCTGGGCGGCCGCCTGGACATACCTCTTTCTCGTGGCGATCGGGCTGTTGGGACCGTTCCTGATGGTCCTCGGCGTCCTCGTCGGCCAAGGCCTGGTGGTCACCGGCATGGTGTGCACGGTGGTCCTCGTTCCCCTGGGCTTCGTGGTGGGGCTCACCGTCGCCGCCGAACGGAGGCACAACCGGCGGCTCGACGCCTTCGGGGTTCCGGCGACCGCGGAGATCACCGAGCTGACCGAATGGGACACCGGGGACGACGGCGGTGCCGTGGTCGTCCTGCGGGTCAGCGGGTTGGGCTTCCGGACGTTCGAGGCCACCTGGAAGCGCTCGCAGCATCCCGCCCTCCGTGTGGGCCTCCGCCTCGACGCCGTGGTCGACCCGTCCGGGAACCTGTTCCGTGTAGTGCTGTGACCAAGCCGACGGAGACCCCAAGATGTCCCAACTTCTGCGGGAGGCCTACCGGATGGCCGATCTCTTCCAAGCCTCGTCACGGCTGGGGCGCTGTGTAGCACGTGGCCCCGTGGCCTGGGCCAGGTGTCGCGCATGCCTTCATGTCGGGGCCCTGCCCGGGCACGGCGGCCAGGTCGGTGCAGATGAACGGACCGGTGTTGTCGGGTGCGCAGAACGACAACGACAACGGCGACGGCCGCACACACCATGAGTCGCCTGCGGAACTTCCAGGCCGGTGCCGCGACCGGAGCCGCAGGTACGGGCGGTGCGGCTGCCCCGGCCCAGTCCGCGCCGCTCGAAGCCGTGGATCGCGGCGCCTCCCGCACCCCGTCTGCCGGGGGAAGCACACGGATCGCGGTGCGTCGGCTCCAGGCCGTTTCCGCCAGTTCCCACAACGCGCGCATTCCTGGCTCGGGCTCGTCCGCGAGCCGACACCGCTCCAGCCTTCACGTCGGCACAGTGCCGACAGCCGCCCTGGCCCGCCAGAATGCCGCTCAGACGTCGGTGACGTCTCACGCTCACAGCCGTTGCAGTGGCACCGCCACGCCTTGTCGCGACGCCCGGCGTACGGTTCGAGCGGTTCCAGGTCGGCGGCGCGCACGAGGGCCTCGGCTTCGTCCGCGGGCCAGCGGCGTCGGCCATCCGGGGAGGGAGAGCAGTACCGGCAGGCCCGAAGGCCGCGCCTGAGGTTGCTCAACCTGATCTCGACGTCTCGGCCGCAGGCGAGGTGGCGGCAGTGTCACAGCCCGCTCGGTCCCGGGTAGGACTGCAGCGGGCTCCAGGTCGAAATCCTTCGCCTCAGCTGCGGCCCGGTCGCCGTCCGTGCGGGGCAGTTCGCGGCGACGCGACCATGCCCGGCTGATGCCCCGCCCGGCGTTCTTGCGTCCGCACGGGCCGCAGCCGCCTTGTCCGCGCTTGACCGACCCATGAGTGGGGGTCCCGATCGTTCCGCAGGTTGTGCAGCGGCACCGCCAGGGGACGTCGGTGCCGGCATAGGGTTCCAGTGGTTCCAGACCCGCCGACCTCATGAGCGCGGTGGCCTGGTCGGGATCGACCGGAGCGTTATGCGCGCACCATCTGCACGGGCTCCCTCCGCGCCTGGTGTACGAGCAGCGTGGCTTGACCTCCCGACCGCACGACACGTGCCGGCAGAGCCCAGGGAGTGTCGCACCGGGATACGGCTCCAGCGGTTCCAGGCCTGCCGAGCGCATCAACGCCACCGCCTCCTCTGGAGGAATCGGCGCCGTGCCTGAGCAGTAGCCGCAGCCGCCCTGCCGGCCCGCAGCAATGTCGCCCAGCCGCGGTGTCACTTCGCTCCCACACGCTTCATTGCGGCAACGCCAGGGCTTATCACTTCCTGGATAGGGCTTCAGTGGTTCGAGTCCGGCATCCCGCATAGTCAGCACCGGATCACGTGGATCCTTCCGCGGGCGTCCCGTCGCCACGCGGCCTCCTTCTGCAGTGCCCACTTCCGAGGTGAGGATCGCACGCGGCACTGACAACGGCCTTGTTCACGTCTGGAGCTTGGGGGCGGGCGTACTCGCGGCGGCTTTCTTGCCCGGCCGTCTCCGAGCTGCTGTCTTCCCGGCAGCTCGGAAACGTCGCCAGGCCCGCTCCTGCCGCCGCGAGGAGCCTTCGCTGGCGATACGGATTAGTTCAGGGCCGCCAAGAGGTCGAAGACCTCTCCCAGCGGCGTCGGTGGTTCGAGTGCTGCCCACGGGTATTCGTCGGGTCGCCGCGCTCATGAGCCGACGGCTCGCGGGGTGATGTTCTCCGGCGCCAATTGGTCCGCGACTGGTCCGGGTGGAACTCCACGGGACGCCATAGAATAACGAGAAGAATCCAACTCAATACATTGGGTAGCTATCGTGTCGGGTTGCCTGGAGCGCAACGATGCCTCCAGGCAACCGACTTCAGGCTCTAGAAGAAGCCAAGTTTCTTCGGACTGTATGAAACAAGAACGTTCTTCGTCTGCTGGTAGTGGTCCAGCATCATCTTGTGGGTCTCGCGGCCGATGCCCGAACCCTTGTAGCCGCCGAACGCGGCATGGGCCGGGTAGGCGTGGTAGCAGTTGGTCCAGACGCGGCCCGCCTGGATCGAACGGCCCGCGCGGTAGGCGGTGTTGGTGTCCCGCGTCCAGACACCGGCCCCCAGACCGTACAGCGTGTCATTGGCGATCTTGATGGCGTCGTCGAAGTCGTTGAACGAAGTCACGGAGACGACCGGCCCGAAGATCTCCTCCTGGAAGATCCGCATCCGGTTGTCGCCCTCGAAGATCGTCGGCTGGACGTAGTACCCGCCCTTCAACTCACCGTCATGCTCGATGCGTTCACCGCCGGTGAGGATCTTCGCGCCCTCCTGACGGCCGATGTCCAGATAGGAGAGGATCTTCTCCAACTGGTCGTTGGAGGCCTGGGCGCCGATCATGGTGTCGGTGTCCAGCGGATGCCCCGTCTTGATCTGCTCGGTGCGGGCGACGGCCGCCTCCATGAACTCGGCGTAGTTGCCGCGCTGCACCAGCGCCCGCGACGGGCAGGTACACACCTCGCCCTGGTTGAGCGCGAACATCGTGAAGCCTTCCAGGGCCTTGTCACGGAAGTCGTCGTTCGCCGACCACACGTCGTCGAAGAAGATGTTCGGAGACTTTCCGCCGAGTTCGAGAGTCACCGGCGTGATGTTCTCCGAGGCGTACTGCATGATCAGACGCCCGGTCGTCGTCTCGCCCGTGAACGCCACCTTCGCCACCCGCGAACTCGACGCCAGTGGCTTGCCCGCCTCCACCCCGAACCCGTTGACGATGTTCAGCACACCCGGCGGCAGCAGATCCGCCACCAGGCTCAGCCAGACATGGATGGACGCAGGGGTCTGCTCGGCCGGCTTGAGGACGACCGCGTTGCCCGCCGCCAGCGCGGGTGCCAGCTTCCAGGTCGCCATGAGGATCGGGAAGTTCCACGGGATGATCTGCGCGACCACACCCAGCGGCTCGTGGAAGTGGTACGCCACCGTGTCGTCGTCGAGCTCCGCCAGCGAACCCTCCTGTGCGCGGATCGCCCCCGCGAAGTACCGGAAGTGGTCGATGGCAAGCGGGATGTCGGCGGCCAGGGTCTCCCGCACCGGCTTGCCGTTCTCCCAGCTCTCCGCGACCGCCAACTGCTCCAGGTTGGCCTCCATCCGGTCGGCGATCTTCCGAAGAACGTCCGAACGCTCCGTCACGGACGTACGGCCCCAGCCGGGCGCGGCCGCGTGCGCCGCGTCCAACGCGCGCTCCACGTCCTCGCTCGTACCCCGCGCGATCTCCGTGAACGGCAGCCCGTTCACCGGACTCGGGTTCTCGAAGTACTGCCCCCGCGCCGGCGGCACGTACTCACCCCCGATGAAATGGTCGTAACGCGCCTCGAAGGAGACGACCGCGCCGTCCGTACCGGGCGCTGCGAAACGGGTCATGAATGCCTGCCTCCCGAGAAGCGCCACCCGCCGTTGGGCGGCTCTCGCGAAGAGGCTAGAAACCCGAATGTTGCAACGACGTTGCGCCCCCGCCCCGCCCCGCCCCGCCCCGCCCCGCCCCGCCCCGCCCCGCCCCGCGCCCGCCGACCAACTGCGGGGCGCCGTACCGGCAGTCCCGGCCGTCACCTGAGGGCATTCCTCAGGGACACCGAAGGTGCCCCCACCCCGGTGGTGCCGACAGCTCCGATTCCAGCTCGCGCAGCCTGGACCGTACCGCCGGTGTCGGTCGTACGGTGGCGAGCGCCCGCCACACCTCCAGGTCGTCCTCGCCCCAGGGGGAGTGTGCCCAGTCCGCCAGCAGGTCGGGATCGCGGCGGGCTATCAGGGCGGTGCGCAGCCCGTCGGCGAGCCTGTGCCGCAGTCGTACGACGGCCGGGGCCTGGGAGCCCGGCAGCAGCGGACCTCCGTACGCCGACGCGGCCGCCGTCACCGCGCCCGTCTCCAACCTCCGTTCCACGACAGACACATCGGACTCGACCAGCACCGTGAGCCGATACGGCCGTGACCCCAGCAACCCCGGCCCGAGCAGCCGCCGCAACCGGGCCAGTTCGGCCCGCAGTGTCACCGGCGTCACCGACTCGTCCTCGTACAGCGCGCAGAGCAACTCGTCGCCGGACAGTCCCTCCGGGTGCCGGGCGAGCAGTACCAGAATCTCGCTGTGCCGGCGGCTGAGCCTGATTTTTCGTCCGCCGACGACCAGTTGGGCCTCGTCGCGGCCCAGAGCCGCCAGTTCGAGTGCGTCGGCCGAAGCCCCGGGTGGGGTGAGCAGCGCGAGCTGGGACTCGGCTGCCCTCGCCACCGCCTGGACGAAGCCGAGACTGTGCGGATGCGCCAGGCCGTCGCCGCCCGTGATGTCGATGGCGCCGAGCACCCGCCCGGTGCGCGGATCGTGCACCGGCGCCGCCGCGCACGTCCACGGCTGCACCCGCCGTATGAAGTGCTCGGCCGCGAAGACCTGCACCGACCGGTCCAACGCGACCGCGGTGCCCGGCGCGTTCGTCCCGACCGCGGACTCCGCCCAGCGCGCCCCCGGCACGAAGTTCATCCGGTCAGCCCGCCGTCTGGTCGCGGCATCCCCCTCCACCCACAGCAGCCTGCCCTGCGCATCGCACACGGCCAGCAGATGCTCGCCGTCCGAGGCGAACGTGCCCAGCAACTCGCGGACCAACGGCATCACCCGGGCCAGCGGATGCTCCGCGCGGTAGGAACAGAGGTCGCCGTCCGTCAGTTCCACGCGCGCGGTGCCCTCGGGCCCGACACCTGCCCTCGCCGAACGGCGCCACGAGTCCGCCACCACGGACCGCACCGGTCGTGCCACCGTGCCCTGCTGCGTGAACGTCTCATGGGCGCGGCGCAGCACCCGCACCCGCTCGACGGGGTCGGCTCCCGGCTCCAGAGCCACCCACGGATCGCTCAACTCGGCCTCCCCGGAAAGCATGCATGCGCAGCTGGGACCATCGTCACCGCCGAACACACGCCCCGACAAGCCACGCGACCCCGCGGGACAGCGCGGACGGCCTCGGATCGCGTCGGCCCCGCCGCCTGGGGCGGCGTCGGTCCGGACGACGTCAGACGGCGTTGACCAGGCGTATGTAGCGGTCCCAGTCCCAGTGCGGCCCCGGATCGGTGTGATCGGTGCCCGGCACCTCGTGGTGGCCGATGATGTGGGCGCGCGTCTTCGGCATGCCGTACGTGTCGCAGATCGCCGAGGTGAGAGCCGCCGACTGCTCGTACATGGCGCCGGTGAAGTACTCGGGCCGGTCCACCCAGCCCTCGTGCTCGATACCTATGCTCCGCGCGTTGTACTCCCAGTTGCCCGCGTGCCAGGCGATGTCGCGCTCACGGACGCACTGGGTGACCCGCCCGTCGGCCGACCGGAGCACGTAGTGCGCGGAGACCTGTCTCGCCGGGTTCCAGAAGACGGGCATGGTGTTCTTGTACGTCGTCTGTGTCACGTGGATGATCACCAGGTCGACGGGTTGGCCGGTCGGACGGTCGGCCGCGGTGTAGTTGGCCGCGCTCGCCGGATCCCATCGGGCAGGGGTGTGGTCGACAGCCGGAGGTCGGGCGTCGGCCTGCGGGCTCGGGAGCAACGTGTAGGGGATCGCGGCGAGGGCGGCGCCCTGCAACAGCCGTCGCCTGCTCGGCAGCGGCCTGGCTCGCTCCATCTGGGTCCGCCTTTCAGGGGATGGGATCGATCGGATTCCACTCGGACGTCGTCACTCGAAGACGCGTCCGCGGGTCGAATGGCTGCGCCTCACGTGAATCACGGTACGGCGATTACCGATCGGGCTGTCCGAGTGTGTGGAAAACGGTGGAAAAGCAGTGAGTTGTGGATAACTTCGTCACCCGGAAGGGGGAAGGGGGAAGTGGCTCCAGCCCCTGAACGGTGTCGCGCGTCGGCTGCGTTACGGCCGTACCCCGACCGTCGCCGGATCGTCCAGCACAGCCCGCACCACCGAGTGGGCCGCACCCAGCAGTGGTCCCTCGGAGCCCAGCCGGGACACGGTCACGGCACATGCCGGACCGGCCGTCCGGCGCGCCAACTCCCGCTCCAGCGAGGGCAGCAACCAGGGCGCGAGTGCGGCCAGGGCGCCGCCCAGCACCACGGTCTCGGGGTCCAGCAGATTGACGGCGCCGGTCAGTGCGATGCCCAGTGCCGTGCCGGCGCCGCGCAGGGCCCGGTGCACGTCCTCGTCACCGGCCGCGGCCCGCTCCGCGAGGAACTCGACACGGTGCTCGCCCGGTTCCAGGCCGGCCGCGCGCAGCACGGCCTCCTCACCGGCGTACTGCTCCAGACAGCCGCGTCCACCGCACGCGCAGGCGGGGCCCTCAGGGCGCACGGGCACATGCCCCAGCTCGCCCGCGAAACCATGCGTCCCGCGGAGCAGCCGGCCGTCCACGACCACCGCGCCACCGATGCCGATCTCCGCGGAGACATGCAGGAAGTCCGGTGGTGTGCCGTCGCCGAGCCAGAGTTCGGCGAGGCCGCCGAAGTTGGCCTCGTTGTCCACGGTCACCGGCAGACCGCCGGGCAACAGCGCGCCCAGGTCCGTGTCGTGCCAGTCGAGGTTGGGGGCGCGGACCACGGTTCGGGCGTCGCGCGCCACCAGCCCGGGCACGGCGACCGCGAGCCCCGCCGGCCACAGGCCGTCGCTCTCCGCCTCGGCGACGACCCGCCGGACGAGCTCGGTCAGGTCGTCGATGACCGGCTCGGGCGACCGGCCGCGGTTGGTGCCGTGCCGTACCGCCCGAGCCCGTACCTCACCGCGTAGGTCCACGGCGCAGACCGCGAGGTGGTCGACACCGATCTCCGCGCCGATTCCCGCGGGCCCGCGCCCGCTGAGGGCGAGCGCCGAGCCGGGCCGCCCGACCCGGCCGGGGCGCTCGGGACCCAGCTCCTCCAGGAGTCCCGAGCGGATCAGCTCGTCCACCAGAGTCGACACGGCGGCCCGGGTGAGGCCGATGCGCGAGGCCACGGCGGCCCGGGACAGCGGTCCCTCGGCGTTGACGGAATGCATGACCCGGGAGAGGTTGCGGCGCCGCATGCCCTGCTGGTTGTCGGGCAGGTGACGGCCGGAACCGCCCGTGTGGGTCTCGTGCAGTGGTGCGGTCATGCCTCCCCCGGCTCCCGTCGATGTGTCCTGGTGGGTGTCCTGTAGATCATGCCGGAATCGGATTTTCCCACGTCGGACACCCCCTGGCCCGGTCAGCTGCCGCCCGGTTCACGCTCCAGCAGCGGTGCCGCGTCGGACAGTACCCCGGAGATCCTGGCGAGTGTCTCCTCGTCCCGCTCCACGGCCTCCAGCACCGGCCCCCGGGCGGTGTCCCAGCGGCGGGCGACCGCGGCCGGGTCCTCGCCGGTGAGCAGCCCGGCGGCCTGCGCGGCGGCGCCCAGCGCGACCAGTTCCTTGGCCTCGGGCACCTGCACGGTGCGCCCCGACAGACGACGCACGGTCTGCTGCCAGGCCGTGCCGCGCGCGCCCCCGCCGATGAGCAGCAGCGGCGCGGAGGTGTCCGCGCCGGCGTCGAGCACCAGGTCGAGGGCGCCGAGCAGCGAGTGGACGGCGCCGTCGTAAGCGGCCTGGAGCAGCTGTCCGCCGGTCGTGTCGTGCCGCAGCCCGTGCATCAGGCCGGAGGCGTGCGGCAGAGCCGGGGTGCGCTCGCCATCCAGGTAGGGGAGGAGGGTGACACTCGTGCCGGGCTCGACGGCCTCGCGGTCCAGGCCCAGCAGGGCGGCGACCCGGTCGACGGCCTGGGTGCAGTTCAGCGTGCAGGCCAGCGGCAGCCAGCCCCCGTGCGCGTCGGCGAAGCCCGCCACCGTGCCGGTCGGGTCCGCGGGGCGGTGCTTGGAGACGGCGTACACCGTGCCGGAGGTGCCTAGGCTCAGCACCGGGGTGCCGGGGCGCAGCCCGAGCCCCAGCGCGGCGGCCGCGTTGTCACCGGTACCGGCGGCGACCAGGGTGCCCTTGGCGAAGGGCAGATCGTGGGCGTCCCGTACGGTCCCGGCGACCTCGCCCGGCCGGACCACACGGGGCAGCAGCGCCGGGTCCAGCCCCACCCGGTCGAGGACCTCCGCGTCGTACGCCTCGGTCGCCGATGCCCACCACCCCGTGCCGGAGGCGTCGCCGCGGTCGGTCGTGCCCTGACCGGTGAGGCGCTCGGTGAGGTAGTCGTGCGGCAGGCGTACGGCGGCGGTCGCGCGGACCGCCTCGGGCTCGTTCTCGGCCAGCCAGGCCCACTTCGTGACGGTGAAGGACGGGCCCGGCACACTGCCGGCGCGTTCCGCCCAGGCCTTCGCGCCGCCCAGCTCCTCCACCAGACGGGCGGCCTGCGGTGCCGAGCGCACGTCGTTCCACAGCAGCGCCGGACGGACCGGCTCGCCCTGGGCGTCGAGGGTGACGAGGCCGTGCTGCTGGCCACCGATCGAGACCGCCGAGGCCTCTCGCGCCGCCTCCCCGCACTGATGCAGCGCCTCGCGCAGCGCGTCCCACCACTGGCGGGGATCGCTCTCCCGGCCCGCACCGGAGGACACGGTGTGCGGCGCCTGCCCGCTCGCCACCACCCGTCCGGTCGTCGCGTCGACGACCAGGGCCTTGGTGGACTGTGTGGACGAGTCCACACCGACGACGAGCGGACCCTCGGCTGCTGACATCGGGCTCTCCCTCTCACGCGGCTCGTGACTGCCGCTGATGCGGCCGCGCCTCTGTCCGGCGACATCTTGCCTTCCCGGAGACGCGTCCGCATACTAATTTGTAAATCGCCATGACGAAATAGTCGGAGCGCAAGGAGCCGCGGCATGAACTACCAGCCCACCCCCGACGACAGGTTCACCTTCGGCCTGTGGACCGTCGGCTGGCAGGGAAGGGACCCGTTCGGCGACGCCACCCGGCGCGCCCTCGACCCGGTCGAATCGGTGCAGCGTCTGGCTGAGCTCGGCGCCTACGGTGTGACCTTCCACGACGACGACCTGATCCCCTTCGGGTCCTCGGACAGTGAGCGCGAGGAGCACATCAAGCGCTTCCGTGCGGCCCTGGACACGACCGGCATGACCGTGCCCATGGCCACCACCAACCTGTTCACGCACCCCGTCTTCAAGGACGGCGCGTTCACCGCCAACGACCGCGACGTCCGCCGGTACGCACTGCGCAAGACGATCCGCAACATCGACCTGGCGGTCGAGCTGGGTGCCAAGATCTACGTCGCCTGGGGCGGCCGCGAGGGCGCCGAGTCCGGCGCCGCCAAGGACGTCCGGGACGCGCTCGACCGTATGAAGGAGGCCTTCGACCTCCTCGGCGAGTACGTGACCTCCCAGGGCTACGACCTGAAGTTCGCGATCGAGCCCAAGCCGAACGAGCCGCGCGGCGACATCCTGCTCCCCACGGTCGGCCACGCCCTGGCCTTCATCGAGCGCCTGGAGCGCCCGGAGCTGTACGGCGTCAACCCCGAGGTCGGCCACGAGCAGATGGCCGGGCTGAACTTCCCGCACGGCATCGCCCAGGCCCTGTGGGCGGGCAAGCTCTTCCACATCGACCTCAACGGCCAGTCCGGCATCAAGTACGACCAGGACCTCCGCTTCGGCGCCGGCGACCTGCGCTCCGCCTTCTGGCTGGTCGACCTCCTGGAGACCGCCGGTTACCAGGGCCCCAAGCACTTCGACTTCAAGCCGCCGCGTACCGAGGACTTCGACGGCGTGTGGGCGTCGGCCGCGGGCTGCATGCGCAACTACCTGATCCTCAAGGAGCGTGCGACCGCCTTCCGCGCGGACCCGGCGGTCCAGGAGGCTCTGCGTGCCGCACGGCTGGACCAGCTGGCCCAGCCCACGGCCGCCGACGGCCTGCAGGCCCTGCTCGCGGACCGTACGGCCTTCGAGGAGTTCGACGCCGAGGCCGCCGCCGCTCGCGGCATGGCCTTCGAGCAGCTCGACCAGCTGGCGATGGACCACCTGCTGGGTGCGCGCGGCTGATCACTCGCGCCGGGGGAGGCCCTTGCCGCTGACGGGGCAGGGGCCTCCTCCTGCCCCGGCCGGGCTCCGGTCTCGGCCGCCTCCTGCGCCTCTTCCGTTCGATCCCTGCGCGGAATTCTCCGGAATCATGCGATCCGTGGCATGAGTCCGTATCAACCCCCGCGCAGGGCTCGCGCCTTGGCCGCTTCGCGGCGACTCTGGTCGTATGGGCATGCCGCCGTCACCGTCCCGTCCGCCCCGGCCGCCGGACGGCACACCGCCGTCCAGCGGCGGTGGTTTCGGGCCGCCATCAGGGGGCTACGGCCCGCCGCCGGGTGATCCGACCGGGGCACACGCACCACCGCCCGGGGGCTTCGGCCCGCCTTCACAGGGTGGTGGCCTGCCTCCTTCGGGGCAGGGTGGTGGCCGGCAGCCCCCGGGTCAGGGCGGGGGCTGCCGACCACCCGATCCGCCCGAAGGACCACCTCCCGGCGGGCGTCGCAAGGTCGCGCTCATGGTGCTTGCCGTGATCATCACCCTGGGCGCCGTCGTCGCCGTCGTACTCGCGGCCACCGGGGGCGAGGGATCGCCGGACGAGAAGGCGCCGGGCGAGACCGGCCGTGGATCGAGCCCCTCGCCCACCCCGTCCCCGAGCCTCCCGTCCTCACTGCCCAGCGACCTTCCGACGCTGCCCTCGGGCATCCCGAGCACTCTGCCGAGTGACCTGCCCAGCGAGTTCCCGAGCGAGATCCCCAGCGACCTCGGCTCGCTCTTTCCGGCCCCGGCCGACGACGCCGGGTGAGGAAGGCCACCGAACCGCCGGGCTGAGGTGAGGACGCCCACGCGCGCGTGGACCGAATGTGGCTGTGCGCGGACCGCATGTCGGCTCACGCGCGTACGGCATCCGGCCCGCACGCCCAGGACGGTGGTCTCACTCGCCCGGGACCGGCTTCAGGCGTCGGTTTCGGCGCCGACCGAAGCCAGCGCCGTCGCCGGATCGTGCGCTGCCGGGCCGGCGGGCGCCCACCGGCCCCGCTCCTTGCGGTAGGGCCACCAGCGGCCGTCCCGTCCCAGGCGCAGCTGGGCCGAGCCGTCGGCCACGGTCCAGCGGTTGTGCGCGGACCGAAGCACGGGCCGCTCGTCCTCGTCCCAGGCCGTGTCCAGAGCGGCACGCGCGCGTGCGAGCGATTCCGCCTGCATGTGCCATTCCTCGTCCAGCACGGAGAGACCCGCCACCCCGCCGTACCGCCAGGCACGGACGGCCAGAGCCAGCCCTTCCATGCCCCGCTCGGAACCCCGGCCGAGCCGGGCCCCGATGCTCGGCCCCGGCTCACCGGAGGCCAGCCGCACCGTGTCCTGATGGAGCGTCAACTCGTCGTCCAGTGGCTGCTGCTCGTGTCCGGGGCGGAGAGCCTCGGACAGCATTCGGTGGGCCTCCCCGGCTGTCTGCGCCGCCAGGAACTCGAGCGCGGTCGGATCCACCCCGGGCGCGGGCGGGGCCTCGGTCTCCAGCGAGGCCGCCAGACCGGGTTCCACCGGAGGCCGGGGCGGCTCGGGGAGCGGCGGAAGGATCTCGCCCGCCGCGAACGCCTCTGCGGCGTCCACCCCGTCCCGGCGCCTGTCCCGCAGACCTTCCGGCGCCATCTCCCCGTCCGAGTCCGCCACGGGAGCGATGCTGCGTACCTGGAGTGCGTCCAGAAGCGCGCGCTCGGCGCGGCCCCGCATCAGCAGCAGGACGAACGGGTCCTGGTCCAGCAGCCGGGCCACCTGGTAGCACAGGGCCGCGGTGTGACCGCAGTGGTCCCAGGCGCCGCAGTCGCACTCCGCCTCCAGATCACCGAGGCCGGGCAACAGCTCGACTCCGGCGGTCGCTGCGTCCTCGACCAGGTGCGGCGGCATCTCGCGGTCGAGCAGGGCGGCAATGTGCCCGGCCCGCTCGACAGCCATGCCCAGGAAGCGGTCCCAGTGGTCCTCGGAAAGCTCCTGGAGCAGGACGTCGGCGCGATGGGCGGTGCCGTCGCGGTCCTGGACGACGGCGGTGACGCGCCCGGGGCGCACCGACATCGCGCCCACGGCTCCCGCGCGGGCGAGCCTGCGCCCCGCCTTCACCTGCTGCCCGTCCAAAGCCGCGTCCTCGAGCGCCTTCAACCAGGCCCGGCCCCACCACGTCTGCGCGAAACCCCGCGTATTGACTGGAGTCGACGCCGCGAACGTGCGCTCGTCGTCATGCTCCGTACGTTCTGTCATCGTGCGCCCCCTCGAAGCTCCACCAGGTTGGCCAGTTCGGCGTCGGACAACTCGGTGAGCGCCGACTCGCCGCCACCCAGCACCGCGTCGGCGAGCTCCCGCTTGCGCAGCAGCATGTCCGCGATGCGGTCCTCGATCGTTCCCTCCGTGATCAGCCGGTGCACCTGCACCGGCCGCGTCTGACCGATGCGGTACGCCCGGTCCGTGGCCTGCGCCTCGACGGCCGGGTTCCACCAGCGGTCGTAGTGCACGACATGCTCGGCCCGGGTCAGGTTCAGACCCGTGCCGGCGGCCTTCAACGACAGCAGGAAGACGGGCACTTCGCCGTCCTGGAAGCGTTCGACCATCGCCTCGCGCTCGGGGATCGGTGTCCCGCCGTGCAGGAAACGTGTGGGCACGCCACGCGCCGCCAGGTGGCGTTCCAGAAGGCGTGCCATGCGGACGTACTGCGTGAACACCAGGACGCTCGCCCTCTCGGAGAGGATGGTGTCCAGCAGCTCGTCCAGCAGCTCCAACTTCCCTGATCTGCCCGGGATCCGGGGCCGCTCCTCCTTGAGGAACTGGGCGGGGTGGTTGCAGATCTGCTTGAGCCCGGTCAGCAGCTTCACGATCAGTCCGCGCCGTTCCATGCCGTCGGCATCGGCGATCTCCGCCATGGTCTCGCGGACCAACGCCTCGTACAGCCCCACCTGTTCCCCGGTGAGCGACACGGCCCGGTCGGTCTCGGTCTTCGGCGGGAGTTCCGGCGCGATGCCCGGGTCCGACTTGCGGCGGCGCAGCAGGAACGGCCGTACGAGACGGGAGAGCCGCTCCGCCGCGACGGGATCCCGCCTGCCCTCGACGGCCTGCGCGTACCGGGTCCGGAAGGTGCCGAGCCTGCCGAGGAGGCCCGGAGTGGTCCAGTCGAGGATCGCCCACAGTTCGGACAGGTTGTTCTCCACCGGCGTGCCGGTGAGCGCCACGCGCGCGCGTGCCCCGATCGTGCGCAGTTCCTTCGCCGTGGCCGAGTAGGGGTTTTTCACGTGCTGGGCCTCGTCCGCCACGACCATGCCCCAGAACACGTCGGCCAGGCGGGGCGCGTCGAGCCGCATCGTGCCGTACGTGGTGAGGACGAACTCCCCGTCGGCGAGCCCGTCCAGGCTGCGCCCGGCCCCGTGGAAGCGGCGCACCGGCACTCCTGGCGCGAATTTCTCGATCTCCCGCTGCCAGTTGCCCATCAGGGACGCCGGACAGACCACGAGGGTGGGCCCCGCCGACGAGGTGTCCGCCTGCCGGTGCAGATGCAGGGCGATCAGGGTGATGGTCTTGCCGAGGCCCATGTCGTCGGCGAGGCAGCCGCCGAGCCCCAAGGAGGTCATCCGGGCCAGCCAGTCGAGGCCGCGCAACTGGTAGTCCCGCAGTGTCGCGGCGAGCCCGGACGGCTGCCCGACCGGCTCCTGGCCCTCAGGGTCCGCAAGCTGCTCCCGAAGCGTCGCCAGCCACCCCGTGGGCCGCACGTCGACCATCCGGCCGTCGACCTCCGTCGAGCCCGTCAGCGCGGCGCTGAGTGCGTCGACGGGCGACACCTTGCGGTCCTGCTGCGCTCGGGCGTGACGGATCTCCTCCGGGTCCACCAGGACCCACTGGTCGCGCAGTCGCACCATGGGGCGGCTCGCCTCCGCGAGCAGGTCGAGCTCCTGGCGGGTGAGCCGCTGGTCGCCCAGTGCGAACCACCAGTCGAAGGCGAGCAGCGCGTCGGACGACAGATACGACGGCGTGTCCGACGTGGCCTTGTCAGGGCCCTGCTCTTCGTCCGGTGGGCCGATGACCGCGCGGGCGGTCAGCTTGCGCGCCAGCTCCTTCGGCCAGTGCACGTCGACGCCGGCCGCCGCCAGTAGCCGGGCGCCCTCGCCGAGCAGGTCGGTGACCTCCTCGTCGGCGAGCTCCACGGCGTCGGGCACGGCTGCCGAGAGCAGCGGGGTGAGCGGGGCCCAGGCGCGGGCCGCGCGGCGCAGTGCCAGCAGGGCGTCCATCCGCGCGCGGGGGTCGAAGTGCTCGGCGCCGGCCCACACGGCGGAGGCGTCCGCGACGAGCGCGGGATCGCTCACACTGTGCACCTGCGGGACGACACGGAACGCCGGCTGCGTCCCGCCCGAGTCGTCGGCGCGGACCGAAGCGAGTCCGGGAATCTCGACCCGCAGCGAGACGCGGACCCCCGCGTCGTGCCCGGAGGCGACATCGGCGGCCCAGGCGCGCTGCTCGGGCACGTACTGGGGTTCCGGTGCGGCGAAGGCAGGGCCGCCCGCCGCGACGCCCGCGGCGGGGGAGCGGGGCAGCGAGTCCATGACGGCGTCGAGGAAATCGCGCAGCAGCCGCTCCGGGCCGGGCAGTCGCAACGGCTCGCAGTGGTCGACGGGCACCGCATGTGCCTCGGGCGGCATCGCGGCGGCCAGGTCCCTGACCCGGTCCACGTCCTCCGCCCGCAGCGGCCCCGCTCGCCAGGCGTCATGGCCGCTCGCGGTCACACCGGGCAACAGCAGTCCGCGCGCGGCGAACTGGAGCGCCAGTACGGCGGCCGCGCCCCAGAACGCCGTCGACCGGTCGGCGATCGCGGCGGCACGCGCACGCGTGAGCACCGGGAGCGCGGCGCGCACCGGGAGCGACACGGCTGGCACCGTCACCTCTTCGACGCCCTCACCGCCGGGCAGGACGACCGTCAGCTCCCCGGGGGAGCCGGGCGCGACCAGGGGCGGTGCCGAGCCGTCCGACCGCCAGAAGGCGACGTGGCCGGCGCGGGCAGGGTCGGCGGCCACGAACACGGCGCGGCAGCGGATCAGTTCGGAGACTTCGGAGGGGGCTGCCACTGAAATCGTCGGCACAGGGATACTGGACTCCTCAAATTTGACTACCGTACCCAGGATCGCCGAAGGTGCATCACTTCAAACCTCTGACCGGCCGGCCGTGGGGTGATGTGAGTCACTTTTCTCGCTCGGTGGCGGGGGCATCTCAGGGTTGTACGGGGGTTCGACTCAGGGACGTGTCAGGGTCGTGGTCCGGAACTGCGGGGGGCTCGCTCCCGTTTTCAGGACAGAGAGCGGCAGTGGCCGCGAAGGAGGCGACGGAGATGTCGAAGAGCACGAAGATCGTCGCGGGGGGTGCGGCAATCGGGATCGTCCTGCTGATCCTGTTGCCCTTCCCCTTCTGGGCCAATCTCCTGATAGTCCTGGGGATCCCCACGGCCGCGTACCTCGCGCTGGACCCCTCGCAGCGGCGCAGGCTGCGTCGGGTCGGCCGCAAGGAGCTCGGTCGCTGAAGGTGCCACCGGCCCGCGTGTGCGGGCCGGTGCGGCGGCACATCGGCTCAGTTCGGGCGTACGGCGATCTTGTCGAGGGACTCCAGGAGACCGGGCAGCTCCGGCCCTCGGCCCACCGGCAGTACTTCGCCGGGTTCGTCGTCGAGAAGGACGAACGCGATGTCATCGGTCCTGGCCACCAGCGACCAGCCGGGACCGTCGGCACGGAGGGTCCGGGCGTCGCCCGGCGCGAACGAGGAGCGCACCCGCCCGAGGGGCGGAGGGGACTCCACGTACGCGCGTGCCTCCGCGAGAACGCGCCGGATGCCCGTGCGGGGAACGCCCCGGTCTCCCTCACCGGAGTCCGTCGCCACCCCCGAATCAGTCGCGTCACCGGTCGCCGACCGGCTCGCCCCGTCCTGCCCGGCGAACGCGGAGTCGTCGATCTGCTCCCGCCACCTGGCCCACTGCAGCGCGATCTCGTCTGCGCCCAGACGCCGCTGGGCGGGACCCCAGGTGCCGGTGTCCGGTGGGCTCAGCGGTGGCAGGTCCGAGACCTCCGGATCGGGGTCGTGCGGGGCGGGCACCCCGGGGGCCGCGACCGCGACCGCGAGGGGCCAGCCGGGCAGCGCGGCCACGACCGAGTCCTCGTCGGGTGACAGGTCGTACTCCATGCCGCAGTCCCACGACGCGATGGCCACGGCCACCAGCGACACGTCGTCCACCGCCACAGTCCACCTGGCACCCTCGCCGTCCTGCCCCAGGACGATTCCGTACCCGTCGGCGAGCGGTGCGAGGCCGAGGGCCGCGCAGGCCTCCGGATAGTCGTCGCCCAGCACGCTGGGGAAGTTCGCGGGCGTGAGCAGTACCGCCGTCAGCACATACAGCGCGTCGTCGTCCCCGGCGGTGACGGCGTCGTCGTCCGTCCCGGCCATGCCGGCCTCCCCTGGCTCTCGCTCGTTCGTCGGCGCACCCTAATGCGCCCGACGGGCCCTTGTCACGGGTGCGAACCCCGTGCGGAGCTGCGGTGACCGGGTGGACCGGGGCGAATCGGCCGGAGATCCTCATTCGTTCAGGCGGCGGGCAGCCCCAGAAGTGACCGCGCGACCGTCTGCGGCGACTCGTCCCGCTCCCGTGCGAGCGCGATGACCGCCCGGCACGCCAGCTCGCTGACCCCGAACGACAGGGCCTCGGGCGACACCCAGGTCACGGCCTCGTCGATCTGTTCCTGGTCGTCCTCGGCGCACGCCGAGATGTAGGCGGCGGCTGCCTCGAACAGGTTGTGCGTGCGCTTCGCCTCCTGTGCGGTGCTCTCCGTGCGCAACGAGTCGAAAAATCTACCGAAGGACTTGCGAGCATTGTCGAACATACGGACTACCTACCCCCCGCGTCGGTATCACAGCCGTCCTACTCAACGTAGAGACGGAGCTGCGGCCGCAGAAGAGGGAAGGGTGGGGTGAAGCCCTGCGAACGGCGCATTCAGGACGCGGCGTGGCGGGACCCTCCCGGACGGTGCCGGGGCTCAGCCGACGCGCGCGGCGAGCGCTAGGAAACGGGTGTCCTCGTCGACGTACGACGTCATGTGCCAGCCCGAAGCGGTCAGCAGTGGGCCGAGGTTCGCCTCGGCGCGCAGGTCGGCCGGGGTGATCTGCCGCCCCTGACGCGCCGCGAGTGCCGCGCGGCCGATGGGGTGGAAGAGCGCCAGAGTGCCGCCCGGCCGGACCACTCTCGCCAGCTCCCGCAGGTTCTCGGTGGGGTTCGGGAGATGCGCGACGAGCCCTGCGGCGAACACCGCGTCCAGTGACTCGTCACGCAGCGGCAGCCCGGCCACGTCGGCGAGCAGCAGTTGCCCGTCGCGGTCCCGTCCGGCCCGTACGGCGGCCTCCAGCATGGCGGGTGTCAGATCGGCACCGAGCACCACTCCGGAAGGCCCCACGGCGGCGCGCAACGGCGTCAGGGCCCGTCCCGTACCGCACCCCGCGTCGAGCACCCGGTCACCCGTGCCCAGACCGAGCTCGGCGACCGCTGCGGCATAGGGGGGTCCGTCGTCGGGGAACCGGGCGTCCCAGTGGGCCGCTCGTGCTGTGAAGAACTCCTGGACGTGTGTGTGGTCGTCGCTCATGCTCCGCATGATCTCTCACCGGAAAGGTCCGGGAAACGACGTACACGTTCGGACGGCAGGCGATCGTTGCAGTGCATATATGCGCCACATTCCGGCACCTTTCGAAATGCGCCCCCTCCGTGCTCCCGTGCCCCCACTAGCGTCCCGGAGCCATGGGACACCTGGACCACGCCACCTTCGGCTGGCTGACCCCCGCACTGTCGTACGTCATGGCCTCCATCGGCGCCGCGCTCGGCCTGCGCTGCACGGTCCGCGCGCTCGGCACGACCGGCAGGTCCCGCCGCAACTGGCTCGTGACCGCTGCCTCGGCGATCGGCACCGGCATCTGGACCATGCACTTCGTGGCGATGCTCGGCTTCGGCGTCAGCGGCACCGAGATCCGCTACAACGTGCCGCTGACCATCCTGAGCCTCCTCGTCGCCATGATCGTGGTCTGTGCCGGAGTCTTCGCCGTCGGCTACAGCCAGGACCGCGCACGAGCGCTCCTCCTGGGCGGGCTGACCACCGGCCTGGGCGTCGCGAGCATGCACTACCTGGGCATGGCGGCCGTTCGGCTGCACGGTGACGTGACCTACGACCCGGCACTCGTCGCACTGTCCGTCGTGATCGCCGTGGTCGCGGCGACCGCCGCCCTCTGGGCGGCACTCAACATCAAGTCGCCCATCGCGGTCACCGTCGCGTCCCTGGTCATGGGTGCGGCGGTGAGCAGCATGCACTACACCGCGATGTGGGCGGTGCGTGTGGAGGTCACTCCGTCCGGGGCGGTCCTGCCCGGGGCCACGGCGATGCAGTTCATCTTCCCCCTCGCCGTCGGCCTCGGGTCCTACCTCTTCCTCACCTCGGCGTTCGTCGCTCTGTCGCCGACGGCCGGCGAGCGCGAGGCATCCGAGTCGGCCCAGCGGCCGGTCGAGAGCGCCGCCGCCCACTAGCCGCTAGCCGCGCGCGGCGGCCTTCGAGGCCCGCCCCCGAACCACTCCGAGCGAGGAGGCCATGCGTACACCCCGCAGGACCCCGACAGCCGGCGCCGAGACGCCGCCCCAGCCCGCGATACGCGGCCGCCGCGCCCATGCCGGACCTCCCGCCGACGAGCGCATCGACCCTGACGAGAGTGGCGCCCCGACGATCGGGCCGCCCACACGCGCGGGACGATGGCACATACGCCCCCGCACCGTCCGGGCCAAGATCGTCTGCCTGCTCATGGTGCCCGTCGTCTCCCTGCTCGCCCTGTGGGCGTACGCCACCGTCACCACCGCCCAGGACGTCGCCCGCATCCGGCAGTCGCAGCGCGTCGACGCCTCCGTGCGCGGCCCCGTCGCCGACGCCGTCGCGGCGCTCCAGGCCGAGCGTGTGGCCGCCGTACGCTACGCCACCGGGCCCTCCGCCGAGCGGGAGAGCGTGCTGCGGAAACTGGCGCGACGTACCGACCGGGCGGTCGACGCCCTGCGCCTGGGGGACCGGCACACCATCGCCGACGGCACCGACCTGCCCCCAGGAGTGGCCGAACGCCTCACCGGCTTCGTGACCGGAGCCGGACAACTGCGAGTGCTGCGAACGGCGGTGCTCGACCGCAGCAGCAGCTGGACCGAGACCTACGAGCGGTACAGCAAGACCATCTCCACGGCCTTCGGTGTGGGCGGCGCGCTCACCGGCATCCAGGACGCCGACCTCGGCTCCGACGCGCGCGTGCTGCTCGA